>UQQI01000045.1 GCA_900543055.1 uncultured Mollicutes bacterium | reverse complement strand
AGGAATTTTGGTTGGTGACGACCAAAGCGACAAATTTTAATTTGTCTTTTGTTCTGCTTAAAATGGTATAATTACTTAGAATGGAGGAGTTATGAAAATATTAGAAAATTATTTTTTATCAAGTGATAATAAAATAAATATACATATGGTAGAGTTTGTACCAGATACACAAGTTATTGGAATAATCCAAGTAATTCATGGTGTTACTGAACATATTATGAGGTATAAAGATTTTGCTGAATACTTTACAGGTTTTGGATATTTAGTTGTAGGTATTGATTTAATTGGACATGGATTATCTACTAATAATGGAAGTATTAAAATGTACTTTGGTAGAGAGGGTAGTTTTAATTATGTTGTTGAGGATGCTAATACTTGTTTGAAAATTATTAAAGAAAAGTATTTTAATGTTCCATATTATATGTTAGGTTTTTCTCTTGGATCATTTGTACTTCGAGAACATTTAATTAAGTATCCTGGAAGTATTACGGGTGCAATCATTGTAGGTACTGGAATGACTAGTCCATTTCTTTTATCAATGGTTAGAAATCTTGCTGTTAGTGAAGGAAAAAAGAATGGAGAAGAAAATACTACTCCAAAGATAAAAGAATTAACATTTGGTACTTATAATAAGAAATTTATGCCTAATAAAACAGATTTTGACTGGTTATTAAAAGATGAGGGAGCATTAAATGCTTATATTAATGATTCTTTAAGAGGAGAAGCATTATCAGCAGGACTTTTTAGAGAAATGCTTAGTGCAATGATCTTTACTGCAAAAAAGAAAAATATTTCTAAGATGAATAAAAATACAAGAATACTTCTTTTGTCTGGAGCAGATGATCCTGTAGGTGATTTTAAAAAAGGTGTAATAAAGACATATAATGCTTTTTCTAAGGCTGGTATTGTTGATTTAAAATATAAAATGTATGATGGATTAAGACATGATATTTTACATGAATTAGATAGATTAGTAATATACAATGATATAAATAATTGGATTAATAAAAAAGATATTTAAATAAGTAGACATGGGTCTACTTTTAATTTAGAAAAATATTGCGATGTATAAAGATAAATTTTATAATATATAGATAGTTAATGGAGTTGATTTATATGGTAAAGGACTTATGCTTTGAAGTAATAGAGAAGTGTTTAAATAACTGTAAGTTTTGTTCTTCTAATTCTGATTGTAATAAGAGTAGAATAATTAGTTTTGATGATTTTAAGAGAGTAATTGATTATTTTATGAAAAATGGTGGAATAGAAGAATTGTCTATTTCAGGAGGAGAACCTTTTTTACATCCTGATCTAGTTAATATGGTAAGTTATGCGAAAAGTTTAGGAATTAGAACGGTTATTTTTACAAGTGGAGTTGTTTATAATGAAGGATTGAGTGATGAGGAAATAGAGTACTATAAAAATGAAATGAATGAGAGATTAAATGAAGTTTATGAACATGAAAGTGATAATTTATTTTTAATTAATTGTATAAAAAGGTATTATAATAATTTACTTACTCCAAGAAAATATTCTCCTATTACAAAAGATTTACTTTATAAATTAAAAAATATTGGTCTTGATAAAATTGTTTTTGATTATCAAGGGTATGAAGAAGAAACAGATTGCTTTTTAATGGGAAGAACTAATTCTGCTAGAGAGAGTTTACTAGATTCACTACTTAATGCAGCGTGTGTTTGCATGAATGTTGATGTACATTTTGTACCAATGAAAGTTAATTATAAAGAAATTCCGGATATATTAGAAATGTTAGAGATTGCAAATATAGACAATATAAGTATACTTAATTTTTTGCCACAAGGAAGAGGATATCAGAATAAAGAAATTCTTGAACTTAGTAGCGATGAGAAAAAAGAATTCTTTAAAATACTTGATGAGTGTCGAAATAACTATTCTGGAAATATTAGAATAGGAATACCTTTACAAGGGGATACAACTCATAAATGTAATGCAGGGCTTGAAAAGTTGGATATAAAGTTTGACGGAAGTGTTTTGCCATGTCCTGCTTTTAAAGAAATAACTCCTGATGAGTGTAAAAAATTTAATATTAAAGTACCAAATATTTATGATAATTTAGAAATTATTAATATACCAGGAACTGGCACTAGAGCTAGACCACTTTGTAAAGAATATTATGACTATAAAAGAAAAAAATAATATTTATTTCTTAGCTATTTATGTTATAATAAAAAATAATTTTAGAGGGGGATTATATGGAAAATAAAGAAATAGCACAAGAAATAGTAAGAGGTAGTTATATTAATTTAGATAAAAATGATTCTTTTCATAAAGAGTCATTTATATATAAAAAAACAAATGAAAAATTAAATGAATTTTTTGATATATTAATGAATAAGGATAAAGTTTTAACAGTAATTGGAAGTGGGGATCAAATACTTAATACTTTACTTACAAATCCTACACGTGTTGATGCTTTCGATATAAGTGTTTTTCCAAAATACTTTTTAAAACTTAAAATAGCAGCAATTAAATCTCTTACTAGAGAAGAGTATATAAAATTTTTCTTTGCTACTACAGAAACAACTTTAGATGAATATTATGATGATTTATTTTTTGATAAGATTAGAAAAGAATTAGATGAAGAAACAAGAGAGTTTTGGGAATATTTATTTAATTATAATGATTGGTATGATATTTATAATTCAACTTTATTTTCATCAGAAATGGTTTTTGAGACAAGTGCATTAGAACAAAACAAATACTTAGAAAAAGATGAATATTATAAGTTAAAAGAAATATTAAAAAATATAAATATAAATTATATAGAAAGTGATCTAATGGATTTAAAAATAGAAGATAACTATGATTTGATATATCTTTCTAATATTATAAATTATGTAAAAAAGAATGCTTATTTAGAGAAGATTGATGAATTTAGTGAGAAAAGTAAAGGTATAATTGTTAGTTATATATTTGGAGAACTTGATAGAGCATTAAAAATATTCCGAGGAGATTTTTCTTATAGAGAGTTTGATTCTGGAAGTGGAATTATTATTAATAAAGGAAAGCAAAATATAAAGAAATAATGGTTGATGTAGATGATAGATTATAAGAAATTATATGGAGTTTCTAAAGTTAAGGGTGAGACTACATTTATAAGTTATATAAAGAAAAAAGATGATTTATATCAGAAATTAATATATGGATTTAAAAATAACTTAGTAAAATCATTTGATCAAGAAATTATAAGTGAACTTAGAAAGTGCTATTATGGAATATTTTCTGGACTTATTTATATTTTTTCTACTGATACTACATTTAGTAATATTGATAATAAAGCAGAATTGCTTATTTGGATTTTTAAAGATAAGAATATTAAATTAGTTCAAGGAAGTACTAATTCTACAAGAAATATTTTGTTTTATGAATATGGACAAGGTCATTTAGATTATAATTTGTGGATTGAAGTAGAAGAAGGAAATAAGACTTGGGTCTATGATTTATTTTCTTTATTAAAAATGGAGAAGGACTTTTACTATAAATTAGAAGAACCTATGATAGAGAAAATTTATTTAAAAGATGTTCTTGATTTAAATAAAGATTTTAGTATTTTTTCAAATCAATATGATAATCTATTATATGAGATGATTGATAAGTTAAAAGAAAGTTTAGAAGACAGTCCTTACAAAGAATTACTTATACCAGAAATTATTAGATATAAAGATAATATTTCTAAAGAAAAGGTTAAATGTAAGAAATTTTGGTAAATAAAAATGAGAATATTAATAATATAATTTCTCATTTTTTTAATACTAGGATTTGTTTTTGATGAGAATCTCCATTATATGTACCTACACTTTTACCTTCTGCAAAATAACCATATGTTGAATAGTTTGGACTTTCCATCAGAGGCATTTCTTTATTTCCTAGTAAATTTTTTAATTTGTTTCTGTATTCTCCCATATTTACTTGGTTTAATTTTATGGAATTGTTTTCATTGTACTTATCAACAAAGGCATTTACTCCTCGTAAAAATGCATTATATATTTTTTTTAGGTTTTCTTCATCTAAATAGTTTAGATTTATTTCTGATGTGTTAATTATGGCATAACCTTTATCTTTATAGACATATATAGTCATTTTAGCGATTATTTTTCCTTCTTCATTTCTTATTACTAGGTTTTGACAATTATCTAAAATCATACTTGCACGCATGATTCCAGCACCTGCTCCAAGTATATGAGCACAACAGTTACAAAGCTTTCCAAGTATTAAATTATTGTAGTCTTGTTTAGGTAACCACTCATATGAAAAATCATTTGTATTTTCTTCTTTTAAGTCTTCCTTTTCATCATATGAATAAATTGGAACTCCCTCACTTGTGTAAGTTACTTTAGTAAATATATTTCTTGGAGCTGATTCACTTTGTTTTAATATTTTTTCTGCAATTCCTAGTACATAACCTTCTAGATAAAATTTTCTAAGTAGTTTTGCTAATTCTTTATTTTTTTCAGTTACATTATCAAAATCTTTGGTTAGGAAGTAATCAGTACATTTATCTATTGTTACTTTTAAATGTCTTTGTGATCCTCTATGTGAAGTTGATACTTTAGAAATATTTTCAAAAGCATTATAAATTTTAGCGATTAGTCCAGATGTTTCTTTTTCTAGATTTAAAAGTTCTTTATAATTAGTAATAAAAAATTCAATGAATTCGTAATTAAGTTTTTCTTTTGGTACTATTTCATTAAAAATAGAATGAATATTATTATCAGTTATACCATTTTCTACTTTGTCATTTATTATCTTTTCATTAAGAAATGTAGTTACTTTTTGACTTAAAATTTTATTATTAGAAAAAACACCTAATACTTTACATATTTTAAATAAATCTTGTAAATTTGATCCATAAACGTCATTAACTGTATTACTATTTTTTAATAAACGTTTAATATTTTTATTGTAATTTCTAATCAATAATTCTTGGTCTTCATAACTTAAGTTAAGAGCAAATGAATGTTTATATAAAAATCTATCATATACTTGATATTTTTCTAGAAGATTACAATATTTTATTAATTTATCTACATTTAGAGTTAGTCTTTCATCTTCTAGAAATTCACTATATTTAAAAAATCTTTTTATTGATAAATTATAGTTTTCAATAAGTTTTATTAGGTCTTCTTTTTTTACTCTTTTAATTATATTAGCGCTGAATAAAAATTCATATTCTTTATCATGATTATCTACTATTTCTTTCATAATTTTTGAAAGTTTTATTTGAGATATTTTTTCAACTGTCTTAGATTCAAAAGCAAATTTATTAAATAAGTTCTCTAATTTTTCATTTGTCCAAATATTAGAAAGTAATCTATCATATTCTCCATTCATTCTAAGAAGTTCCATAATATATAAAGCAAGTTCATCAGGGTCTTTTTCTAAATAATGTGAAGTAGGGGATAGACTTCTTATTTCATCTTCATTTACTTTTATTATGTCATAATCATTTATTTTTACATAATATGTTCCATCTTTTAAGGATAAGATTTTTCTTTTTGTATCTGATGGATTTAAGTAGTATGTTTCATTAATTTTTGTCTGAAGCATATTTATGTCTTTGGCTTTTATTTTACCTAATTCATTAAAAATTATTGTCGTGTCATTACAAAAGTTGTTTGGTCCTATTACTTGGATATTTTTTGGCATTCTTAATTCTTTTATTTTTGTGGCTTTATCAAAAACACTATCATTTATTTCGACTAAAGATTCTGGGAGATTTATTTCAGTTGCATTTTTAAATATTTCTCCTTGATCTCCACAAAGTGTTATTATTCCTTCATCTATATTTATTTCTTTAAAAGGAATGTGTGATTCTTCATTGAATGATTTATGTACATGAATTAGAAGTTTATCTCCATATGATGAGTGAAACAGATTTAATGTTTTTAGATTTGGACATTCATAAAATGTTTTTGGTCCAATACTTTCTAGTTCAGAGTTTATGTCTATGGATTTTAAATATTTTGATCCTGCAAAGGCATAGTCTCTAATGTTATATATAAGTTCATAACTATTTATTGGTATTTCTTCATCGAAGTTTTTATAAGTTCCATAACTTTTAGGGTAGTAGCCAACAATAACATTTTCTTTATTGTTTGCAATTGCATATTGAAGAATACTTCCATTGTTATTAATTAATATAGTATCATCATCAATAGATTCAAAATTTTCGTTATCTTTATCAACAGTTATTTTTTTTAATGAATGCATAAGAGAGAAAGCACCATCTTCGATATAGTCAACATTTTTACCTATATGTACTTCTTCAATAGAATCACAATTTCTAAAAGCACAGGTTCCAAAACTAGAAGTATCTTCTGTAATTGGAAGTTTTTCAAGTTTTTCACAACCAGAGAATGCAAAATCGTCAATATAATTTATTTGTGAATCAATATTTACTTTTTTAAGACTTTTACAGTTTTTAAAAAGACCTTTAGAGAAGTATTGAAGTGATTTAGGAATTGTTATTTCTTCAAGAGATGGACAGTTACAAAAAGAATAGTCTTCAAGAATTCTTAAGTTTTTAGAAAGAGTAACTTTTTTTAATTTATTGCATCCTTCAAAAGCACATCTTCCTATTTGATTAACTGAGTCTGGAATAATTATTTCTTCTAGATTTTTATAATCTTTAAATGCGTAATCTGGTATAAATTCAGTTCCTTCAGGAATGATTATTTTCTTTGCACTTTTGTCATATCCTTCCATATTTTCATCTCCTTATTTTTTTAAAATTAGTCTTTGGCCTGACTCCCAATCTCCATTATAGTGGTAATCATTTTCAATTGAGTATCTTCCAAAATAAAGGGCTTGACAAGTTTTTGTTTTTGGGTGTTTCTCATCTGTTAAATATTCACTTAAAGCATTTCTATTTAATCCAACTGTAATTTCTCTAATTTGTTCTTTAGGATTATTTAAGTTGTATGTTTCTAAGAAAGCATTAGTTCCTCTTATAAGAGCGTCATAGATTTTCTTTAAATCATTTTCATTTTTATATTTTAAAGATACTTCTATATTATTATAAACAGCATAGTTTTGTTCTTTGTTTACATAGATAGTTGCTTTAGTTTCTAGTAATTCACTTTCAGTAAGTGTTTTTAAAAGAAGAGGATAATCTAAAATTATTAGTTCTTCCAAATCTTTAATTTTGTAATTTGGTGTATTTGTACTAATCATAACTAGTTCCTTTCTAATAGTTAGTTATTATAACATTATTTATATAATAAGCAACGAATTTGTATATTTTAGTTGTTAGAAAAAATTACTTTTAATCTTTTTTTGATTATGCTATTATAAATAATTAATTGGAGGCGTTCTTATGGATGATAATTCTAAAATATTAAATCCAATATGCATAAGATTAGATAATTATTTTGATATTCTTTTAAAAAATATTGAAGGTTATAGTAGTTGCTCTTTAATGCCTGGTATTATGGTTGGAGGGGAACATTATGGTTTTGTTGTAATATCTTCTAAAGACGGAAAACAAAAAGAGAGAGTATATTCAACTTCTAATAAAATAAGTTCTATTGGAGTTGAAAATAATAAATTACAAATTTTTGAAGATAAGAAGAAAGTTTCATGGTTATTTGATTTAAATGGTAAATTAATTAGAAAAGCAGAAAGCAATTTTTCAATTAGTTTTAATGATAGTAATCATGTATTTCAAAAAAAGAGATAGTATAGTTAAAAATGAGATTTTGGAAATTTGAAAAAAGTAATTTAGAAGAAATATTAGAAAATGAAATAACTGAAAAAGAAAAAGAAGATTTAGATAATTTGGATGCTGATCAAGATAATTTTAGTGATAATGATAATTTAAGTAGTAATGAAGATGATTCGTTATTTGATAATGGTGATGAGTTAGAAAAAGAATTTGATGAGACTAGACAAAGTAATGATAGTAGTAGTTCTAGTTCAACTTCTGATAGTGAGAATTCTTCAAGTGAAGAGAATACTTTAGATGAGAAAAGTGATAATTATAGTAATACAGGAAATAGTCAAGAAAATGATTCATCTGATAATAGTAATGAGTTGGAAAAAGACTTTGATGATACTAGTCAAAGTAATGATAGCAGTACTAGTTCAACTTCTGATAGTGAAAATTCTTCAAGTAAAGAGAATACTATAGATGAGAAAAGTGATAATTCTAGTAATACAGGTAATAGTCAAGAAAATGATTCATCTGATAATAGTAATGATTTAGAAAAAGACTTTGATGAGATTAGTCAAAGTAATGATAGCAGTACTAGTTCAACTTCTGGTAGTGAGAATTCTTCAAGTGAAGAGAATACTTTAAATGAGAAAAGTGATAATTTTAGTAATGCAGGTAATAGTCAAGAAAATGGTGAGTCAATAGATGAAAGAAAAGAAAAACTACAAGAATTAAGAGATAAATTAGATGAGTATTCTAAAAAGAAATTAAACTTAGAAAGAGAATCTTTGAAACCAGATGAAGATATATCTGAAGAGTCACTTGAAAAGGATGATTATGAACTTAGTGATCAAAATAGTAAGTTCTTAGAAGAATTATCTTCTCTTCCATCTTTTAAAGATAGAGATAGAAAAGATGGATATAGTATTGATACTAGTAAGTATTCTAGTATACCAGATAGTTTAGTTAGAACTTTAATTAGTAAGTTTTTAAATCAAAGATTTTGTAAGAGAGATACTGATCTAAATATTAGGAGTAATTCTTTTTCTAAAACTCATGGTTTTCATAAATGGGAAGTTAAAGATATGATTGTACATTTAGAAACTGAACAACTTAATAAAGTATTAGAAGATAAGTATGGGTATCAGTATGCGAATGGAGTAAGTGAGAATGTACCATTATCATTTTATTTTGATATGTCTGGTAGTATGAGTGAGTATACTAATATGTTAGCAGTAATAGCAATTGAACTTCTTAAAAAGAATGTTAAAGTTTTAATTGGTTTTAATGAAAGAGTTAATGTACAGATAGATAAGATTGATAAAAATATTACGATAGATGAACTTGTTAGTATATTAGAAAGTGCAGGATATAGTGGATACAGTTATAATAATAGTGATAGATTTATTAGAAATTCTAAAGTTACTAATAAATTTATAAATAGAGATATTGATGATTATTTATTGTCTAAGGAATGTGAGAAGTGTGTTGTATTTTCTGATTTTGATCCTTTGAGTGAAGTTATTTGTTTATCTCAAAAAGCTAAAGTTTATTGGTTTTGTTTTGAAAATTATTTTACTAAATATGATTTGGGTAGATTTAAAGGATTTATTTATCAAGCAAATAGTGCAGAAGATATAATAAATGGTTTAATTAAAGTTAATGAAAATAGATTTGAAACTCTTTGCTTTGTCTCTAACAATAAAACATTGCAAAGAAGAAAGTAGGGGAAAAGTATGATTGATTATAATGATATGAAAGATAAAATCGAAGAGATTGGTTATTATGCAACTGAAGAGTTATTGTATGATACATATAATGCTTTATACATGATAGATGAAGAAGAAAAACAAATTGGTCAAGATATTTATGCAATATGTTTAGAAGGACCTCCAGGTGCAGGAAAGACTGCTTTTGCAAAAACTTATACTGAGATATGTAAAAAAATGGTTGATGATAAAACAGAAATGATAAGTTATCAATGTGATGCAACTACTGGTAAATCAGAATTATTTGAAGATATAAATGTAAGTGCAGCAATTACAAGAGACGGAAGTAAAGTAAATATACCAGGTAAGTTAGTAGAAGCAATAAAAAAAGCAAATGAGGGACATAGAGTTATTCTATTTATAGATGAATATGATAAAGCAAGAGAAGAAACAGATGCTTTTTTCTTACAATTACTACAAGATGGAAAAATTAATTCTACACAACATGGAGATTTAGAAGTAAAAGATGAATTTAAGTCACATTTACAAGTAATATTTTGTAAAAATGATATGAGAGAAGAAGTATCTGGTCCATTATCTAGAAGACTTAGAATAATAAGACTAGACTTAATGAGACCAGAATTGTTTTTTAAACTTGCAAATAGATTATTAATTGAAGAAAAAGAAAATAAAGTAAATGATGGATTACTTAATTTAGTTACTTTAATGTATGAAGAAGCATATAACAATCGTGAAATATATAAAAGACTTCCAGCTTGTTCTGAGATGTTAATTGCTTTAGAAGATGCTGATAGGTTATTAAAAAGAGCAAATGCTCCTAAACATGTTATTTATAATTCTATTATTAAAAATATGTTTAAATCTTTAGATGATATTAAGACTTTTGAAAGTGAAGTAGCAAATAATAATACAGAGTTATATAATCTTATTAATAGTATGAAAAGTAGTAAGAATGATGAAGATATAAATAAAGAAAGTATTAATAGTTTAATTGCTAGAAATATATATAAAGATACTTTTAATAAGTTAAATGCTAAGATGGATGAGTTAGATAAAGTAACTCGTGAATATAAAGAAAGATTTAGTAAGTTAGAAGAAGAAAAAAGAATAGAACTTGAAAATGGAAGACTTGTTTCTCATGTTGAAGAACCTAAATTTATTAGTAATTTTTTTGATGAAAGTGCTTATGTAAAAAGAGGTTATGATATTTTTAAAAGTTCTGATAATGAATGGGTTGATATTGGTAGTATAAATATGCCTGATTTATCACGTTATGATTTAGTTGATAAATTAGTTAAGAATGCTTCTAAAGTAGGTATTAAAGTATATGAAAATGGTTTTCTTTTAAAAGAAAAAAATGGATTAAAATTAATTGTTGTTAATGATATAGATAATGATGGTAATTTTAAATATAGACTTATGTGTAATTATCCAATAGTTCCAAGTGCTTTTTTTGAGGATATTAAGAATTTTATTAATTTTATGATTGAGGTTTATAAGAGTCAAGAAAAGAGTGCTAAACAAGTTAATGATGATGCTTTAGAACTTAGTTTTGGTTCATTTAATATTAATTGTTTAGTTTATGGAAAAACTGTAGATGATAATAATTTTAATATTTATAATTTAGATATTTCTAAAAATATTTCAGATGTTTCTTATTTAGATAAAGTTAGTGATAGTGATTATTCTTCTGTAGATGATGTTATTAGATTATCTTCTAATATTAAAAAAGAAAAGGTTAAAGTGAAGATAAATGAATAATAATAGTTTAAGTAGTTTAAATGATAATAGAATTAGTATTTTAAATAAATATGGATTAGATGATAAGAGTATTAAAGAATTTAGAAGTAAAATTAAGAGTGTAAGTGATAGTGAGAAAGAGAGTCTTGGTAGTGAACTTTTAAATATTATTTCTAAAAAAGGTTTTAATGATGATTTTAATCGTGTTTTAGAACTTATTTATAATGGAGCAGATATAGAATATAAGAATTCTAAAAAAGGGGATTATGCATTGCTTATTTGTGCTAGAAAGAATTATATAAAAACATTTATTACTTTAATTAAGGCGGGAGCTAATGTTGATCAAGTAAATGATTATTTAACTACTGCAGTTATGGCTAGTGCAAGACATGGAAATAAAGAAATACTTGAAATATTAATACTCTTTGGAGCAGATATAAATAAAAGATGTTTAGATGGAGATAGTGCTTTAATGAGTGCTAAGATGCATAATCAAAGTGAATGCTTTAATATGTTAGTTCAAGCAGGTGCTTATATTAATAATATTAATTCTTTAAATCAAACATTTTTAGATTCTAGTGGAAGTGTAGAATTTGATAAAAGTATTTTTGAAAGAGACATTGAAATTTCTAAAAAAGAAGAACCAAAAGATTTAATTAGTGAAGTAGAAGAGACATTAGAAAGTTATAGAGAAGATATAAAAAAATTAATTTACAAATAGTAGGAATTTTCTTACTATTTTTTTCTTTGTGTTTAAAATTTTTTTTGAATAATAAGATAGGAGGGATTATATGGAAAAACAATTTTATACTTGTCGATATGATGCGGCATTTAAAGAAGTATTTATGAAAGAAGAAAATAAAGATTTACTAATTTGTTTACTCGAAAAGATACTTGATTTAAAAATAAAAGAAATTAAATATTTAAATTTAGAGAGGAATGTTTTAAATGTACATGTTAAAAGAAAACATTTTGATTTATTTTTAGATACTGATATTGGAAAGATAC
>UQQI01000044.1 GCA_900543055.1 uncultured Mollicutes bacterium | reverse complement strand
ATAATTATTATTTCCAATATTAAATTTTATTAATAAGTCAATCCTTCCAACATCTTTAATATAAAATTGTGGAATGACATGAACATTACTAACAGAATAATTGCTTAATAAATCCTGTTGTAATTTGTTCTCTAAATGATTTTTATCTTTAACTTTTAATAACTCAATAAATAACTTTAATGGCTTAGTTCCTAATCCAAATACATTATTCTCTTTTAATAAACTCGCCAAAAAATTTGTGTGCATATCTTCATATCTGAAGAAGTCAATTTGTTCCAAGAATCCAGTATTACAATAACGATCAAATTCTATCCACTCTTTACTATTTTTTAACCTTAAAATATTTTCAAATTTTTCCATAACATACACCTCTAGTATCATTCTAACATCTTTCTAGTATATTTTCAAATACTTTGTAGTGTAAGTATTAAGTCTTTGTAGTTGATAGAATTTTATTAAAGGTGATGACTATGAGAATAAATGATAAAGAGAACTATGAAAATATCAGATCTAAAATTACAATGAAGAATCTAAAATCAATTATTGAAAATAATGGATTTAGTGTTGTAAAAGTTGCTATGAACTCAAAGATAAGTGATAGCACAGTCAATGCTTATATAAACGGGCAAAAAATACCAAGTGTTCCTACTTTAATAAGTATGGGGGATTATTTAAATTGTAACTTAGATTATTTACTTGATAGAACTAATAATCCAATTAATGTTAATGATTTAAATAAAATTAATACAGATAAAGAGTTGAGTGAATTAATTCAAATCATATCTTCTCTTCCAAAAGAAAAGAGGCAACTGGTAATTGCCTACGTTAAAGGTATCCTAAATAGTTAGGATATTTTTTATTACTATAAACTTATAACTCATTATGTAATATAGTAATGTAATTATCATTTTTTAATAAAAGGATATGCTAATTATAAGTAACACCATAATTGATAATAATGCAACTATTATACAAAACTTTTAACTATATTTGATTTGTTCTTAATCAATTCAATAATATCATCTTCATGTTCCCAACCATAAACTTTAATATTTCTATTCTTCCTACTAGTGTCATTTATTTTGATAATAAATCCACTAGTTTTTTGTATAATCTTTTCCTGTCTTTTTAGTTTGTATAAACTTCGTTTAATATACTTTTTAATCACATCAATTGTTTCATTGTTAAGTATAAATAATTTTTCATTATACTCTTTTCCATACACTAAACCATTCTCATATATGGTTAGTGTATAATCAGTACTTGGATTAATTATCTTTAATAACCAGATATTCTTTTCTTTCATACTTTACCTCCTTTGGTTTAAGGTTGGTACAAAGTTATAACCAAATATTAACCAATTTGAACAAAGTTTGTGCAACATTACACATAAACACCAATGAAATAATGTTGCACAATATCTGATCGATTATAACAACAGCAGGATTGTTGCAACTACTGTTATTAATATATAATTATTAATTAGTCATTTATTGTTGTCTTTATTATACTTATTATTCTTATTATGTTTATTAATAGTTTATTGTTTTTCTTCAGTGCTTTTACATGAGTTTGCATCTCGTATCAATAGATGTGCTATCAATAGCTCGTATATATTTGATAAGCAATTAAATTGCCTATCTACTTATATATATGAAATTAAATACATTTCCTACTTATTATTGAAAAACTTTTTTAACATCAATTCATCTTTCAGTATAAACTTTAAATGATAACTCTCCATTAGATATTTCTCTACTTGTTTATCTATTAACTTCATATCACTTTTATTAAACGGAAAAGTATCCATGGATAATTTTTTAATCATCTCATAAGTATATTCAGTACCACTATTACCATAAAGTTCATATATCGAATTAATATTACTTGCTATTAGATATGAATAACTAATTAAATAATTATGTTTAAATTGTCTTTCTAATTCTTTCTCTTTTTCACTCAATATATCACACAAATTTTTCATTTTATCATTCTCCAATACATTAATTATTTTATCATTATTCTCTCTAATGGTCTTGCATTAATATTTATTTCATCTATATGTCCATGTTTCTTATATGAAATAATTGTCTTTCTAATTATCTTTTTATTATTTCTCAAATTTATATTATATTCAAAATAAATACTTGGAACATACTCAATAGCTTTAAGTGCGATACTAAATCTAGATGATATTAATTCAACAATTATATTTGGAAAATTTATTATCCATGTATCTTCACTCATAACTTTTAAAATATTTAATGCTTCATCATCACATAATATTTTTACATACTGTCCAGTTTCATTTTCACAGTATCGTTTCACACAATAAACACCTCCTAATTATTACTTACAACATGTGATTTTTATTTACAAGATTTTTGACAAAAATAAAAGCATATCAAATTATGTATGCTTTTACTCATTTTCTACTAATAACAGTGTACTTTCCCATTTTCTTAAAATACTCATTATTTCTTTTGAAGGTTCCTCATTAAATCTTGCTCTTGCTTGAATAATTTTATTATTTCTAACTTCTATAGTAACAAATGATTTATCTTTTTCACTCTTAGCTCTCATAAAGTATATTTGACATTCATTATTACCATAACTTGAAATGTATGTTCTTAAACAATTATGTTGTTGACTTCCTTCATCAATCATACTCTCTATCGAATTTGCTGGAAAAATAATATACTTATCATCCTCATAAAGATTAAAACCTAAGACATTGGATAAACTTTTAATACTATTTTCAATTTCCGTATTTTTTAATATTTCATACTGTAAAAATAATCTATCATGTACCTGCATAAAATTTTCAGGATATAACACCTTTTTATCAGTTATATCATATCCCAATTCTATAGACATTCTTATATAATCAAAATATTCAGGGATACGATTAATTGATTGTTTTTCTAAAAACTTTCCAAATTCATCCATATTAAATGATATTATTTTAAACAATTCAACTGCAATATCATATTCCCATCCAATACAGCCCAATAAATATTTGTTTTTACATTTGCTAAGTTGCAACCCCAATAATTCATAATAATCAATGTTAATTTCTTGCATAAATGATAAAAACTCTTTATCAACACCAAATCTTTCTTTAAAAGTTTTTCCTGTTAATAAATGAGGTGCCTCAAATGCTAAATTATATAGTTTATATTTTATTAAATATTCAAATTGTTTAAATCTTAAAGGGATATAAGTTATGCTTAATACCCTAAAATCATAATCCCTTAAAAATTCTTTAGAATCCCATATATTAGTATATTTATAAATTGTATCTCTCAGTATATCAAGATTATCAACATATAAAGTTCTACGACATGAATAGTCATCATATAAATTTACATCTAAATCAAAATCAATAAATAAAAAATCAAAAATCGGATGTATTGTATTAATTTGTTTATCTATATCTTCAAAATTAATCACATTGTTAGTTATTAAATCTACAATACTATCATTACGAATCCAATAAGCATTTTTAATAGATAATGTGCTTCTATGGAATTGTATATAAATCTCTCTAGAATGTTCTTCTACAATATTATATAGAATTACTTCACTATCTACTACATCAAATACAAAATAATATCGTCTAACAAAATAACTAGACTTATTAAAAGAATAGACATCATCAATAACATCTGAACATTTAGTTGGATTATGTTTCAAATCTCTATATTGCTTATTACACTCACTACAGTAAAAATCTTCCAGTTTATTTAAACAACAAGAACAATAATAAGAATCATTGTCTCTATCATACAAAATAATATTATGAGAAAAATCATCTATAAATTTTCTTATATTTTTAGGAATATCTACATTTTTCTTCCAAAATATAGGTGACTTCTTAACTACATTTTTAAAGCTACCATCATATTTTAATTGAGTTCCATACATTAAATCACCTTCAATCACAATTACTTATTATTGCCCAATTATAACCAAAATGTGCAACTATAATAATCTTTTAAATATGATTTACCACATATCTATCTTTTAACCAAAAATGAGACCTTTATTTACTATAAACTCTATTTCTTAATTCAGTTACATCAATATTATCATTAATATAATCCATAAAATCATTATAGTGTTTCTTAATAAACTCTCTAACTATTTCAAAGTCTTTCTCACTTATATTTAATCTATCCTCAAATAGTTGTGGATTATCCTTTTCCACACTAATATGTACTAATTCTTTATTATCAGAATCATCATAATAGTTTTGCATAATCAATCTACTTGGATAATCATCAACACTTACTTTATAATCATCATCTTGATAATCTTCATTTATATCTATTACACATAGATCTACTGGTAAACCTGTTTTATCTTTTGATAACTCCCATACCTTAATTGGATTTTCCATAATCTCACGTTCCTTTCAAGTAATTATATTCTACACCAGAAAGAATAAAATAACAAATTATAACAATATATTTACTATAACTAAAATATTGGGACACAATGTGACAAAAATAAAAGTGCATACCCATATGAATATACACTTAAATTAACTACAATCGAAAGTAATAACTTTACACATTATTATCGCCTATATTATACCAATTAAAATACATAATTTTTAATATGTCCTTTAAATGTCCTTTATTTTATATCATATTTCTTCTAAAACCCTTATAAAAAAAGTATCCCGCCATTTCTGACGGGATTTCAGGGGGTTCGGTTGAATATACTCTAACATTAAAAACCGTTAGAGATATCGGCGTGATATATTGTACCACGCATCTTAATAATAAATGATATTTATAAAAAAGTCAATTCAATTCAAATAAAAAAAAATTAGTTTACACTAATTCTTTTTTATATTTCCTTACATATCAACAAATACTAATCATTTTTTGCAATAAGTTTTTTTTGAATAGAATCATTTTCATCTAAAGAAACATTTCCTATTTCTAATACTTTTTCGTTATCCATATAATTAAATGTTTCTGCAAAGAATATAATAGCGTCATTTACGCTCATCTTTGGAACCATAATACTACTATTACTTTTAACTCTTTGTTTTTCTCTCTTAGACAATTTATCACGACTATCTAAAAATTTAGATAATCCTGATTCAAAATCTCTTCTTGGAACCTCATAATAAAAATGGTAGTATTCTAAGCTAATTCTTGGAATCATTTCAAATATTTCATCATAAGTTTTTCCTTCATTTACAAGAGTTCTTACTTCATCAATCATATCATAAAAATATTGTGCTTCTCTAATACTAGTATCAAATCCCAATTTAGTAAATTCTCTCTTATAAAGTTCATATCTTTCTTTCATACTACACCTCCTATCATTTATTCCGTACCCTTTTTATTCGACAAAAAAAGCACGGTATCAACTACAATTAGTGACTCCGTGCATTAATAAATGCTCGTGTAAGTATATAACCCGGAACAGCTCATTCACATAAAATAAAATAAAATATATAAACTATGTTCCCTCACTAGTGCCATTATATTAACATACTTTCTAAATTATGTCAATTATCCTTCAGTAATTGCATCTATAAGTTTTTTCTTTAATAAATCATTATCTGTTTCTTTATCAAGTAAATACTCTTTAGAATCTTTCTTTGCTTGTAAAAGAATTTTATAATCATTCTTAATGTTTGCAATCTTAAAAGTCATATCACCTGACTGCTTAGTACCAAATAAATCACCATGACCTCTTAACTTAAAATCTTCTTCAGAAATAACAAAACCATCATCTTCTCTTTCCATTATTTTAAGTCTTTCAGCATCACTATCACTTATTAAAATACATTGACTCTTTGAAGTACCTCTTCCTACTCTACCTCTTAATTGATGTAACGTAGAAAGACCAAATCTATCTGCATCAAATATTGCCATAGTAGTAGCATTAGGAACATCAACCCCAACTTCTACAACAGTAGTAGAAATAAGTATTTGTACTTCATTATTTTTAAATTGATTCATAATAAGGTCTTTCGCACCACTTGCCATTTTACCATGTACAATGTCAATCTTATAATGGTTTCCAAAAGCCATAGTCATTTTATCTTTCAAATCATTTACATTAGTTAAATCAGAATTTTCACTTTCTTCTATTAAAGGTGCAATTACATATACTTGATGACCTGCTTTTAACTCTTTAAACATCATCTCAAGTACATCTTTTATTTCACTATTCTTTTTAACATATGTATCTATTTTTTGTCTACCTTTAGGTCTTTGCTTTATAGTAGATACATCCATATCACCAAATATAGTTAATGCATATGTTCTAGGTATTGGAGTAGCACTCATAAATAAAACATCTGGCTTAACACCTTTATTTTGTAAATTTGCTCTTTGATGTACTCCAAATCTATGTTGTTCATCTGTAATAACTAAACCTAAGTTGTTATACTCTACTTCATCTTGAATTAAAGCATGAGTACCAATAATCATATTAATAGTACCATTCTTTAAATTTTCATAAATTTCATTCTTCTCTTTCTTAGGTATAGAACCTGTAAGTAAAGCAATATTTACATCTGTATCTTTTAAAAACTCTACTAAATTATTATAATGCTGTGTTGCTAGTATCTCTGTTGGTGCCATTAATGCACTTTGATAACCACATAAGTAATTAGCAAACATTCCAGTAAAAGCAACTACTGTCTTTCCAGAACCAACATCTCCTTGTAATAATCTATTCATTCTATTAGGGGCTTCTAAATCATTAACAATCTCATCTATTGCATTTAATTGATCATCAGTAAGCTTAAAAGGAATTTTCTTTATAAATTCATTTAACTTGTCTCTATCAATTTTTCTTACTAGACCATTGTTTTTCTTTTTATTCTCTTGCTTTAAATAATTAATTTTAAACATAAATTCAAATAATTCTTCATATTTTAGTCTTATAGTCACTTCTTTTAATTTCTCAGCTGTACTAGGATTATGAATAATATTTAAAGCTGTCTTTTTATTAACAAAACTATACTTGTCTCTGTAAGTTTCTGGTATATAATCATTTATATCTTTACCATATATAAGTAAAGCCATATTAATATATGTAGACATATTCTTATTAGTAATACCACTAGTACAATGATATACTGGTTCTATCTTTACTTTATTAGTAAGTATACCAATCTTTATATCATTAGCGGTAATAACATTTTTGTTCTTATCAAGTTTACCTATTACAGTAACACCAGTACCAACACTTAATTGACTTTTTAAAAAAGCTCTATTAAAAATAGAAACTCCTACTACTCCTGATTGAGTAACAAGTCTAAAGTTCATTTTATTAAGACCTGCTTTAAATCTCATTAAAATAGGAACACTTTCTACTTTACCATCTATAGTAATCCTTTCACCATCACCAGTTTTAGATAAATCGCATCTTTCTAGAATATCATATCTAAATGGATAATGAGTGACTAAATCCTCTATCGAATTAATATTTATCTTATTTAATAAAGAAAGAGCTTTAGGTCCTATACCTTTAACATCTTTTAACTCAGCCATTCCACCACTTCCTTCTCGCATATTATAGCATATTAAAAAAAAAAATTAAAGGAAAATGATGATGATATAAACATAATTTATATCATGATAATGCCTTTATAAATCAACGTTTTAACCAAAAAAATATTTAAAAAAAATCACTTTTTTTTGTTGACAAATAAGTACTTTTCTATTAGTATAGGAACTACCAATTCGGAATTAGGCGAATTGGTCGCTAGTATCACACTAGCCAACCCCTTTTTATTCTTTTTGGAAGCTGCCTCTCAGGGGGGACAGCTTCTTATTATGAAACAAAAAGACGGATATACCGAACCGTCTTTTTTTTGTCAAAATTTAAAAAATTAAAAAGATACCATTAAGTATCTCGCTATAAATAAATTTAATATCTAATTATCTTCAGTAAACTTCTCTAATAAATACATAAATGCATATCCAAAGAAGAAAGCTAGAACTAAACTTATTAGATATATAAGTAATGTAGAAAATTTAGCACTAAATAAGAAATATAAAACAAGTATTCCTGTAACTACAATTCCAAATCTTATAAACCATGTTGATACTAATGAAATAGTTGAAATTATATCACTTTTACCTTCTTCATCAAACTCTTCGTATTCTTCCGTCTCATCACTTGAATAATCATCATATTCATCAGAATAATTCACTTCTTCAATATAGTCACTAGAATCGTATTTATTATTTTCATCTTCTAATTCATCTTCATAATAGTAGTTATCACTATTAAAACTGTCATTATCTTTTTGAATATCATAGATACTAGTACTATCATCTTCCTCATATTCATCTAAAATTAAATCTTTTTTCTTATTCTTACTCATATACCTCACCCCTTAAACTGGCTATATTATAGCAAATTTTATGTTAAAAGTAAACTAAAACCGTATAATCATGTAATCATTTTATGATAATAACATGTTATATCTTTTATATTATGATATATCAAATTTATAAAATAATTAAAACAAGAATTTTACTTATTAAATTTTAAAAAATAAATTAAGTCTAAAACTATGTGTCTTGATTAGTGTTAAAAAGAAAAGCCAATGCATAAACTGCATTGACTGCATAAATAATTATCTCTTATTTATTTCTTTTCTTAATACTTTTTCAAAGCCTTTTAAATTATTAGAACTAGTTTTATTTATTTTAAATGACTTTAATAATTTAGAACTATTACCTATTAAATATGTATTAGAAAAGTCATTTATCAAGACTTGTTCGCTGTCATTACCGATTACTTGTAGAACTTCATCATTACTTATTTTTAGTTTTTCCAATAATTTTTTGTAATCATTATAGTCATTTGTGTTTGTTATTTCTAGATATGTTTTTCTATTATATTTAAATGTTATATTTTGATTAGTTAAATCTTTTATATCTTTTCTTTTTAATTCTACTTCTATTTTATATATTTTATTATCTTGGTAGTTATCTTTTGTAAATGTAGTTTTTTCTCCATATAGAATAATATTATTATCTTGATATTTACTTAAAACTTCTTTTATTTTTTTTATAGTTAATGGATTTTTATACAATACTTTATTTTTTTCAAAATCAACTATATAATTCCCATTAAATGCTACTACATAATCAATAAAAGGATAGTCTCTATTATAATATTTTAGTTCTTCACTTGATCTATTTGTTAATATTGTAAATTTTATTTTTTCTTGTCTAGCCTTATCTATTTGTAACATTGTAGATAATGGTATAGCATCTTCTTTATCTATTAATGTATTATAAAAACTACAAGTAATCATTTTTATCATTTTAATTCCCCCTAATTTTTTTTTCTAAAGCACTTATATTTACTATTAAAATTATTATTGATATTAAGTATCCTGTTAATACATCACTTGGATAATGTACTCCTACATATATTCTACTTATTCCTATTAGTAATATTAATAGTGTTAATAATACTTCTAAAAGTATTTTTATTTTTTTATTCTTTACTTTTTTATGTACTAAGTAAATTAATGTTCCATAGACACATACTGCAATCATTGAATGTCCACTTGGGAATGAGTAGCCTCCCTGTTTAATTAGTCTTAAGTGATCTGGTCTTGGTCTTTGTATTATGTTTTTTATTATTGTATTTACAAGAACTGATAGTACTGCATTACTTCCTAGTAAGATTCTATCATTTTTATCAAATTTAATAAGTAAAATTATTACTATACATAGTATTGGAATTGTATTTCCAAATTTAGTTATTCCTTTTAGAAATATATCTAAAAAGTCACATCTTAATGAAAATATAAAATTATATATAGTATCATCAAATTGTGTAATATTATTTGTTAAGACAAGAGTTGTCATAAGGCTTACTAAAAGTAATAGAATTATTAATATATAATATCTTTTTTTCATTATTACCTACTTATTTAAGGCATCTCTTACTTCTTGTTTATATACTTCTACACCTGGTTGGTTAAATGGTTCTACACCAAATAAATATCCAGAGAATGCTGCAGATAATTGGAAGAAATAAATAAGAATACCAATATTTTCTTCTGTTAATTCATCCATCTCTATTTCAAGACATGGAACATTTCCCTTAGAATGTGCTCTAATTACTGAGTCTATTACAATATTGTTTATTGTTGATAAATCTTCTTTATTGTACTCAATATAATTATTTGTTTCTGTTACTTTTATAAATGTTTCAAATAATATTTTATTTCCTTCTTGAATAAATTGCCCTAATGAATGCAAGTCTCTTGTAAATACTGTTGAAGTTGGTAATATTCCTACTCCATTTTTTCCTTCTGTTTCACCAAATAACTGTTTTAACCACTCTGAAAAATAAGACATATTCTCTTCACTTACTGTAAAATTTTCAACGACTTTTCCGTGCTTATATAATAAATATCTTGTTGCTGCATATTCATAAGCTACATCTAATAGTCTTTTGCCATGATAATATCCATCTATTATTTCGTCTATATTATAGTTGACTGCCAATGGTAATAAGTGTGCTGGTGTTATGAATGAATATCTTCCTCCAATATCATCTGGAATTATAAATGAAGTATATCCCATTTCGTTTACTTCTTCTCTTAATTTACCTTTATATTTATCTGTTGTTACTATAATATGATTTTTTAATTCTTCTTCAGTATATTTTCTTTTCAAAGTATCTTTTAATAGCTTATATGTAATACTTGTTTCCATAGTTGTACCACTTTTACTAATAACATTAATACAGAAGTTCTTATTTCTTAAATATTTAATTAATTCTTCTAAATGTTTACTTGAAAGTGTTGTACCTGCATAGATTGTTTCAAATTTATCATCATCAAAGTACTTTCTAAACATCTTGTCAAAAGCGTAACTTCCTAAGAACGAACCCCCTATGCCTATTACTACTAGACAATCAAAATTTTTCTTTATAAAACTCGCTGTTTCTTTTATTTTTGATATAGTTACAGCATCTATTTCTTTTGTCCAACCATTCATGTTACTATTTTTTAATTTATTAATAATATCTACTTTTTTAGATAAAACTTCATTATATTCTTCTTCAGTAAAGTAATTTCTTGTATATGTTTTGAAATCATACTTTATCATTTAATCACTCTCCAATTAGATTTATTATATCATTATTTTTTATAAATAAAAAGGAACGTTTGTTCCTACTTAATATTATTATTTTACTTCATTGTCTATTTTTATGTATTCTTCATATATTGGTTTATATTTTTCAATACTATCATTTACGTTTATCCAGTAATTTAGGTATGTCTCTTCATTATCTATAACCGTTTCTGAATACTTTCCATCTAATGCTTCTATTGTTTTTTTTGAACCAATATTTGTATCTGTACAATCTATCATTACTTTATCAAGCCCTATTTTTTGGGCTACTAAAAGCGTTAAATATAGTTGAATTTTTGCAAGACCTTTTCTTCCTTCTGTTGGACGTATTCCATAACCAATATGTCCTCCTATTTTTAGTAATTTTCCCTTTAAATAAAATCTAAAATTAACCATACCAACTATTCTATTGTCACTTTCTCGTACTGTGAAATATGTTATTCCTGGCACTCTATTTATTTGTTCTGCATATGATTTTTCTTGGCACTTAATTACAAAATCTAGCCATTCTTCATATGATTTTCCTTCACCAAGAAATCTATCTAATCCTCCTACACCGTTTGTATTTGACTTGTTTATTAAAAATTCATTAACATAATCAACTGCTTCATCTTTTCTTTCAATTGTTGGTATTTATAAATAATATTTCTCCATAAAAATTCTACTTACTTTCCTTTTTACTTTTCTTAGATTCTTTTTTATTTTTAGCAATATTTTCTTTCTTCTTAGTACTTTTTTCTTTTTTAGATTTTATATCTTTTTTATTATCACTTTCAAAGATAATTGATTCATATATTAAATCAACTAAATGGTCGCTTGGTTGTAAATTATATTTCTTCATTATTCTATCAAAGACATCTAAGCCATATTCTAAATCTAAATACTTATAAACTAATTCCATATCATTATCTAATTCACCTAAATAATCTTTTGTATATGACTCTTCTAGTAATAATAATGGATATCCTTTAGACCATTGTTTAAATTTTTCTATCATAAAATATTTATTATTTACATAAGTAAATGACTTTTTATCATATTGAATCATATTTTTTAAATCATTATTTTCTATTAAATTATCTTCTACACGATAGTCAAATCTATCTTCTAATTGTAATCCATCTAATTTTAAAGCACTTATTTGAGCAATAAAACCTTTATCACTTTGACTATGAGTTGGTATTATTTCTACTATTATGTATTTTTTGTTTTCTAATTCCATGTCTTTCATCTCCTTTCGATATTATAACAAAACTATTTGTAATAAGAAACAAAAAGAAGAAAAGTTACCTAATCTTCTTATTTTGGATATATAATTTTTAGTGTGTGTAGAGTGTTTAACTCTATATGCACTTTT
>UQQI01000043.1 GCA_900543055.1 uncultured Mollicutes bacterium | reverse complement strand
TCTATATTTAATAAACTTTATATAATATTATATGTCAATTGTAAAAAGAAAAGTATTATGATAAAATACAAGAAAAAGAAAAGAGGGATACCATGAAAGCTATTGGTATTATTGCAGAATATAATCCATTTCATAATGGACACCTGTATCATTTAAATACTATTAAAGAACAGTACAAAGATTATAAAATAGTATTAATATTAAATGGAAACTTCACAGAACGTGGAGATGTGTCAATAATTGATAAATGGAAAAGAACAGAAATTGCTTTAAAAGAAGGAATAGACTTAGTAATAGAATTACCCTTCCCATTCGCAACTCAATCAGCTGACTACTTTAGTTATGGAGCAATCACTCTACTAGAATACTTAAATGTCGAAAAAGTAGTATTTGGAAGTGAATCAGACAATATTGAAGACTTAAAACTAATCGCTAAAACCCAACTTGATAATGAAGAATTTGATAAACTAGTAAAAATATATTCAAAATTTGGTTATAATTATCCAACTGCCCTATCTCTTGCTCTAGAAGATTTAACAGGCAAAAAAATAACAACACCAAATGATTTACTAGGAATAAGTTATATAAAAACAATATTAAAATATAACTATAAAATAGAACCAGTAACTATAAAAAGAATTAATAATTATCATGAAAAAGAACTAAATAACACCTTCTCAAGTGCTACATCAATTAGAGAATCTTTAAAAGTAAATAAAAACATCAAAGGATATGTCCCAGACTTAGTTCTTCTATATTTAGAAGATTTACATATGATAGATGATTATTTTAATATTTTAAAATACAAAATAATTACAAGTAAAAATTTAGAAGAATATCAAACAGTAGATGAAGGGTTTGATAAATTATTAAAAAAGAATATTCTAGAAGTAAATAATATAGATGAATTAATAAAGAAAATAAAATCAAAAAGATATACATATAATAAAATTAGTAGAATGTTAATTCATATATTATGTAATTTTACTAAAGAACATGCAAAAAGTTTTAATAAAATATCATATATTAGAATACTTGGATTTAATAACTCTGGAAGAGAATACTTAAGTACAATAAAAAAAGACACCCAAGTTCCAATAATTTCTAAAATAGCAAAAAATATGGATAAAATGTTAGAATTTGAAATTGAAACTACAAAAATTTATGATATTATAAATAATAAAAATTTAGCAAAAAAAGAATTACAAAAAATAATTTATTATGGAGGAGAAAATAATGGATAAAAAAATGCTAAAACAAAAAAAAACAGGTCAAATTATAGTAATAAGTGCCCCATCAGGAGCTGGTAAAGGAACAGTCATTGGAAAGCTATTAGAAAGAGATAATAAATCACGTTGGTTATCAGTTTCCGCAACATCAAGAAAACCTCGTGAAGGAGAAAAAGAAGGAGTAAATTACTACTACTTAACAGAAGATGATTTTAAAGAAAAGATTGATGATAACTTCTTTCTTGAATATACAAATTATGCTGGTAACTACTATGGTACTCCTAAAAAATATATAAAAGAAAAAATTGATCAAGGAATAGATGTAATATTAGAAATTGAAATTGAAGGAGCAACTAGTATTAAAAAACTAATTCCAGAAGCAATATTTATATTTATTATGCCACCTTCTCTAAAAACTTTAGTTAAAAGACTAAAAAAGCGTGGTACTGAATCAAACGATAAAATAATAAAAAGATTCCATGAGGCTTATAAAGAAATAAATGAAGTTACAAAATACAACTATGTAGTCGTAAATGATGAAATAGATGACACAGTTGATAAAATAGAAGCTATATTAAAAGCAGAAAAATGCAGAGTCGATCGTATTGAAGAAGTGTACCTAGACACTAAAGAAGAAGAGATTCATGAACTTCTTATGGAAGATGAAGAAGTATTTGTTAATACTGGGCTAGGAGATAAATTACAATGAAAATAAAATTAGAAGATTACATTAAAAAGTTAGAAAATGAAAATAAAAAAGATAAAATAGATAAAAATTTACCAGAAGAAATATTACATGTAATTGAATTCTTCCAACATGAAAGATTTGTTCATTTAATTGTAACTTTCTTTGCAGGTATATCAACAATTTTATTTTTAATTTCATTTCTAGTTCTAGAAAATATATTTTTATTCTTATTATTTCTAGTAACATTTTGTCTATTTGTACCATATATATTTCACTATTATTATTTAGAAAATGGTACTCAAAAACTATATGATTTGTATCTAGATATTTCAAGGAAAGAAAAGCATGCTTCAAAATAGCATGTTTTTTTATTTTAAAACAGCAAAAAAAGTTGAAATTAATCAACTTTTTCATATTAAATTTCTACAATTCTAATATAATTTGTTGTTCTAGATTTTCCTAATGGGAAACCTCCAGTTAATAAGATTAAATCACCTTTTTGTAAATTAAATTGTTCTTGTGCAATCTTTTTAGATGCTTCAATCATTTCATCTGTTGACTCATATACTTCTGTTACAACTGGTTTAACACCAAAGTTTAATGCAACTTTCTCAGCTATATGATTTGATGGACAACAAGCAAGAATAGTACAGTTAGGTCTTAAGTTACTAACCTTTCTTGCAGTATAACCAGACATTGTTGTTGTAACGATTAACTTAATATCATCATACTCAACAGCATCAACAGCAAGTTTTGCAATTGTATCAGAAATAGCAATCTTTCTCTTATATTGAACATGTTTTGAATAATCAATTGTAGATTCAACATGCTCACAAATTCTTGCCATATATTTAACAGCATCAATTGGATATTTTCCAACAGTAGTTTCTCCAGATAACATTACACAGTCAGTTCCATCAATTACAGCATTAGCAATATCAGTAACTTCAGCTCTTGTTGGTCTTGGACTTGTATACATAGATGCTAACATTTCAGTTGCAACAATAGCAAACTTACCATGTTCACGACATTTTTGAATAATTTGTTTTTGTAAAATAGGTAATGCTTCCATTGGAACTTCTACTCCAAGATCTCCTCTTGCAATCATGATTCCATCAGATACTGAAATAATTTCATCAATATTATCAATTCCCATTTGACTTTCAATCTTAGAAATAATTCTAGCATCTCCACCAGCATCTTCTACAATCTTACGAGCAGCAATAACATCTTCAGGTGTATTAACAAATGATAATGCTAAATAATCACATGAATGTGTTGCAGCAAATTCAATATCTTTTCTATCAATATCACTAATAAATGGTAAATTTAAATCAATTCCAGGAACATTTAATGTCTTATGACTCTTAATTTCTCCATTATTAATTGCCTTTAAAGTAACGTATCCTTCACCCTTTTCAATAACTTCTAAATCAAGTAATGCATTATCAACTAATACATGTGAACCAACTTCAATACGTTCAATTGCCTCAGGATGATTTACACAGAAATGTTCTCTATTACAAACAACCTCTTCTTTAACCATCTTGATAGTGTCACCAATACTTACTTTAACACCATCTTCATTTTCAAAATTTCCTGTTCTAAATTCAGGTCCTTTTGTATCATATAGAATTGCAACTGGCATACCAGTTTTTCTTCTAACTTCACGAACAACCTCAATTGTTTCTAATGCACTTTCCTCAGTTGCATGAGAAAGATTGATACGTGCGCAATTCATTCCACTTAATACTAATTGTTCCATTACTTCAACGTTTCCGCTAGCCGGACCAATACTACAAATAATTTTAGTCTTCTTCATATCACATACCTCCGAACTCATATAATACTACACTAAAATCGGAAGAAAAACAAGAAAAAATCGAAAAAAAAGAATAAAATTTATTCTTATTTTTGACAATTAGTACAATAGTGAGTTCCTCTACCACCAATCTTTGTTTTTTCAAGTATCCTACCACATTTTGGACAAGGACTTCCATCCTTACCATGAACTAATAATTCATTTTGAAATAACCCATGAACTCCTTCACTTGACGTAAAGCTTTTTATTGTCGTTCCACCAAGCTTAACAGCATGACTTAATACTTCTTTTGTATTATCAATTATTTTTTGACACTCAGAAACACTAACATCACACCCACGTCTCATAGGAGAAATACCACTCATGAAAAGTATCTCATCATCATAAATATTTCCAATACCACAAATAATACTTTGATCAAGTAAAATAGTCTTGATTGGTAATTTTAATTTATGAATCTTTTCGTATAAATATTCTTTTTTTATATCATCATAAAACTCAAGTCCAAGTTCAGAAAGAGGCTTCGCAAGATAAGTGTCTTCTTTATTAATAAGATACATCTTACCAAACTTTCTAACATCATGATATCTAAAACTAATATCATCATCTAAAATAAACTCAACATGTTCATGCTTTGCAATACTATCTCCCTTTTTTCTGAAAAAGAATTTTCCTTCCATACGAAGATGAATTAATAAAGAATAATGATCTAGTCCTACCACAATAAACTTACCTCTAGTTACTATATCATTTATCTTCTCACCAATTATCTTTTTCTTAAACTCATCAGTTGTAGGACTAGCAATTATATTATCCCAATAAACATTACATCCCGTAATTCTTTTTCCAACTATTCTTGGAATCAAATTTTTAACAACTGTCATTACCTCAGGCTTTTCAGGCATACTATCACTCTTTTCTTAATCATTTTGCTTCATACCAGTTGTTTCCAACTTCTATATCTACTTTTAAAGGAACTTGTAAAGTAAAAGTATTCTCCATTATATTTTTAACAATATCACTAACTTCATCAAGTTCACACTTTAAAACATTAAATACAAGTTCATCATGTACTTGAATTAACATTTTACTCTTTAAACCACGCTTATTAAACTCATCATATATCTCAACCATAGCTTTCTTTAAAATATCAGCAGCAGTACCTTGAATAGGCGTATTTAAAGCCATTCTCTCTCCACTACTTCTAATCATATAATTCTTACTTTTTAACTCTTCCACTACTCTTTTTCTATTCATCAAAGTCTTAACATATCCATTTTTATAAGCATCACTCTTCAAATTATCCATAAATTCTTGAATACCAGGAAAAGTTTCTAAATAATTATCAATAAACTTTTTAGCATCTTTTATATCTATTCCCAAATCTTCTGATAAACCAAAACTACTAATTCCATATAAAATACCAAAATTAACTGCTTTAGCATTTCTTCTCATATCTTTAGTAACTTTATCAATTGGAACATGAAATATTTCAGAAGCAGTCTTAGCATGAATATCTTTCCCTTCTCTAAATGCCTCTATCAAATTAGCCTCATTAGAAATAGATGCAAAAACACGAAGTTCTACTTGTGAATAATCACTAGAAAGTAATACTGAATCCTCATCTGGAATAAAAGCCTTTCGTATTAATTTAGAAAAGTCACTCCTTGCAGGAATATTTTGAAGATTAGGGCTAATACTAGAAAGTCTTCCTGTACGAGTTAATGTCTGAGTAAAAATAGTATGAATCCTACCATCATCTCTTACTTCACTAGCAAGACCAACTGCATAATTAGTATATAATTTTGATAAAGTTCTATATTCAAGTACTTTACTAACTATAGGATGACAATCAATTATCTTATCAAGAATATCTTTACTAGTAGAATACTTATTATCTTTCGTTCTCTTAGGATATTTTATTCCTAAGTCTTCAAATAAAACTTTTGCAAGTTGAGATGGACTCATAATATTAAATTTACACATAGCATCATTATAAATTTCTTCTTCTAAATTATCCATTTTCTTTTTTAATTCAACTTCTACTTCTTTTAAATATTCTTTATCAACTCTTATACCAGTAAGTTCCATATCTGCTAAAACATGAGTAAGAGGCATCTCAATATTAGAAAATAAATCTATCATTTCATTTTCTTTTAATAAATCAATAACTCTACTCTTAGTATCATAAATAAATTTAGCTTTTAAAGCACATATTTTAGAAAGTTCATCCTTTGATATTTCTTTAGGCCTTTTCTCTGTACCATATAAATCTTCATAAGGAGTAATATCATAAGAAAAACTCTTCGCAACAAAACTAATATCATCCTTCACAGTATAATCAAGTAAATACATACCAATCATAGAATCATAATTACAATTATTTATATTAATATCTAAATTATTTAAAACAACAATATTTTTCTTTAAATCATATGTCATCTTATTAACATTAGAATTAAATAAATCTTTATAATTAGACAAATTATCACTATCTATAAAATATCCTTTTTCTCCATCATAAATACCTACTCCAAGTATTGTACTTTTACTATATACTTCTCCTCTGGTTTCTACATAAAAAGAAAATTCTTTATCATTATAATTAAATTTACTAATATCATCTATAAAAATATCATTATCAACACTTTCTTCTTCAATTTCTACTTCACTAAAATCCATTTTCTTAATTAATGAATGAAACTCAAATTCTTCTAACATTTCTTTTAATCTCTTTAAATCACATCCATTATATACACAATCTTCTAAGTCAAATCCTAATGGAACTTCTCTATAAATTGTTGCTAAATCATGACTCATATAAGCATTTTCTTTATCAAGAGTAAGTTTTTCTCTCGTTTTAGGAGAAATGCTTTCTAAATTTTCATATACACCATCTAAACTACCATACTTTTCAAGTAAATTAATAGCTGTCTTTTCTCCAATTCCTTTAACGCCCGGAATATGATCACTTGCATCTCCCATTAATGCTTTTAAATCTATCATTTTAATTGGATCAACTTTATAAGTATTTCTAAATTCAGTCTTATCCATTAAAATATGTCCACTTTGTTTTAATAATTTTACATCTACTTCATCACTTATTAATTGCAATAAATCTTTATCACTACTAATTATAGTACCAATAAAATCACTTTCTTCATCAACCTTTTTGGAAAGTGTACCAATTATATCATCTGCTTCATAGTTTTCTATTTCAAAATGTTTTATTCCCATTGCATCAAGTACTTCTTTTGCTTTTGGAAACTGAAGCCCTAAGTCTTCCGGCATTGCAGCACGCCCTGCTTTATATTCATCATACTTTTCATGCCTAAATGTTTTTCCTTTATCAAAAGCAACCATTATATAATTAGGATTTTCTTCTTTTATTATTTTATTCATCATATTTATAAAGCCATACAAAGCATTTGTTGGAAAACCTTTAGAATTTCTCATAATAACACCTTGGTAAGCTGTCGCATAAAAACTTCTAAATAGTAAGTTATTACCATCTACTAATATTATTTTTTTCATTTTCTTCACCTGCAAATAGTATACCACAAAACTACCTATATTAACTATTTTTCTGCATATAACAACAAATACCACATCTGAAACATTTGTTTGACATTGCTAAATTATAATGATAAACTAAATTTATAAAGGAGGAAAACATGGAAAAATTAACAGATAGACAAAAATATATTCTTGATGTTATTAAAAAATTAGTTGCAAAAAATGGCTATCCACCAACAGTAAGAGAAATTGGCGAAGCAGCTAATTTATCTTCTCCAGCAACCATTCATTTTCACCTAACTAAATTAGAAGAAAAAGGATATATAAAAAAAGGAGATAACAAGAATCGTACATTAGAAATATTAGTTCCAAATGAATACATTGATAATGCAAAAGAAATAGTAGATGTTCCATTTCTTGGAAAAGTAACTGCTGGTATTCCAATAGAAGCAATAGAAATGCCTAATGAATATTTTTCACTACCAGCAAGTCTTATTCCTAAATCAAGTGAAGTTTTTACTTTAAAAGTAAGTGGAGATTCAATGATTAATGTAGGAATATATGATGGAGATATCATAATTGTTGAAAAAAGAAATACTGCAAGAAATGGTGAAACTGTAGTTGCTATGAATCAAAATAATGAAGCAACAGTAAAAACTTTTTATAAAGAAGATGGATACTATAGACTTCAACCAGAAAACGATTCAATGGATCCAATAATTCTAAAAGAAGTTACAATTTTAGGAAAAGTAATAGGTCTATACAGAAAATTATAAAAATTAAGTAAAAAGATTGCTAAAAATATCATAAAGCAATCTTTTTTAATAAAAAAAACAGTCTCTTCAAGAAAATGCATAAATTAAAATTATTCCTTATTTTTATACTTTATAAAAGAACATCTTTGTCCTACAAATTTAAAATATTAACAATCACAAAACTTCTCATAATAGTTAATATATCTATTTTAACTTACCAAGAAACTCTCTAATTATATAACTAGATATTAAAAGTCCAGCACTACTAGGTACAAAAGCCGTAGACCCCGGAGTTCTATCACCTGTTTTTACTGGTAATTCGCAAGATGATAATACCATAACCTTTTTATTTATTTTATTATCTTTAACAAATTTTCTAATCATCCTAGCAAGAGGATCGTTAATTGTTTTTCTAACATCACATATTTCAAGTTTAGAAGGATCAAACTTATTTCCAGTACCCATACTCGAAATAAAAGGAATATTTCTTTTTAAGCACTCACTAATAAGTACTTTCTTAGTAGTGGTAGTATCACAAGCATCAACTAAATAGTCTATTTTATAATTAAATATTTCAGAAATATTATCTACATCTAAAAACTTATCTATTTTTATAACATTACAATATTCATTAATATCTTTAATTCTGCTTTCAAAAGCATCAACTTTTTTCATACCAATAGTAGACTTTAAAGCTATAATTTGTCTGTTTATATTTGTCTCATCTATAGTATCAAAATCCACTAAAATAAGTGTTCCAATGCCACTTCTAGCAAGTGACTCAATAACATAGCCACCTACTCCGCCACATCCAACTACTAGAACACTTTTTTCAGTAAGAGATTTCATCTCATCATTATTAATAAGTTTTCTAAATCTTGCAAATCTATGCAATCTTTCTTCCATCATACAACTCATCCATTGTCTTAACTAATTGTTTTGGTTTTTCTCTTTGTTGCAATAAAGTTAAAGGCTTATCATAAATTATCTTATTAACATAACTGATCTTAGTATATATATCTGTATTACTTTTTGCAGTATTATAATATTTTTTTAAATTCCTGTAATCACGACTATTAATAACTTTCATAGCGTTAAGTGTATCTTGTAAACTAGCCTCTGGTATAGTACTATCTGATAATACAATACATTCAAAATTATTTATAAAATCAATCATATTACTTAAATCTGATAATCCTGCTTCTTCAAATAATTTAGGCCACATAGAAGTATCTCTAACTTCTTTTACTATTTTTTGTAAACTAGCGATTTTTTCATCTGTTAAGTGTTCATCTAATCCTAATTCTTCAAAAGAAATATATCTTCCTCTAGTCTGTACTCCAGGAATTTCTTTTCTCATATCATTAATTGCTTTACTATACAAAGTATCTAAACTTCTACTAACACTCTTTGGAGGTTGTGAAACTTCATATACATCATATAAATTAGAATCATTTTCTTCTTTTGTTGTTACTAAAAAATTTCTTGGATATAAAATTGACTTACTTCTAATAAAATCAATAGGTGCATTTTCATCCTTTGAAGTACTATAACTAGATTCACTAAATTTTTCTCTATTAACAATTATTTCACTCTCAACTGCATCATCATATGCAACACCTTTACGTATTTTTTCAGCATTTTTAAGTCTTATCTGAACATTCATAACACGTCTTTTATTGACTATAGGTAATACTAACATAATACATCACCCCTGTATATCGCATATTATAACATAGTAGCAACACTTTATCAATAAAAATAGCATAAAAAAAAGTCAGAATAGAATGCTGGCAACGATAAAACCTGCATGTTTTTACAGGTGGGTGTCCATACGTTATCATTAGGATCCTTAATAAAATATTAAGTCTTCAACACCGATAACTGATCCGAACTCCCGTATCGTCATTTTAGTCGGTTTTAAAAAGGCCTACACATATCTATCTGACAACTTAATTATAGCATACCACCATACCATTAACAAGCAAATTACACTACTTTACACATAAAAAAATATTATACATAAAATAATCTAGGTGATTATAATGTATTTTAATTTAAATAAAAAAGATAAAATTTACTTTGAAAAAATAGGAAATAGTAATAAAACTATTCTAATATTACCTGGTTGGGGAAACACAAGAGAAACATTCAAATATATAACATCATATTTCAGTAAAGATTACACAATATATATTATAGATTATCCTGGATTTGGTAACAGTCCAACTATTAATAAGGAACTAACAATCTATGATTATGCCCAAATAATAAATAAACTTATTAAAAAAGAAAAAATAATAAATCCTATAATAATAGCACATTCATTTGGAGGAAGACTAAGTGCCATACTTCTTGGAAAATATAACTTAAAAGTAGAAAAAATAATTTTAATTGATGTTGCAGGTATAAAAAGAAGAAAAACATTAAAACAATTTTTAAAAGAAAAAACATATAAATTAATAAATAAATTAACAAAAAATAAATTTAAAGAAAAACTAAATAAGTATTTTGCATCCACTGACTACAATAATTTACAATTATCAATGAGAAAAACATTTATAAATATTGTAAATGAAGACTTAAGAAAATATTATAAGAAAATAAATGCTGAAACATTAATAATATGGGGAGAAAAAGACAATGATACTCCATTAAAAGATGGAAAATACTTAAACAAGATTATTAAAAATTCCTCTCTAATAATTTATAAAAATAGAACGCACTTTTCATACTTAGAAGAACCTTTTTTAACTAATAAAATTATTTATGAACTAATAAAAAAAGAGGACTAATTTTCGTTTATATCCTCTATTCTTTCAACTTTAAAATATCCATGAAAATGATGTTCTTTATCTTTTGAAACATTCTCATCAATCCATAAATTAATGTTTACTTTTTTATTTTCACCACTCTTTAAACTACCTGTTGTTATTATTATTTCTTTATTATTATTTTCTACTAATGTAGAAATATTCTTTCCATCCAAACTATATTTAATGTTATTAAGTAAGAGAGAAGTTGTATCACACTTACATTTAGAAGTAATAATATCGTCCCTTACTAATTTAATCTTATAATTCAAAATCTCTGGAATATCATTATTTATAGTAACAACATACTTATCTGTCTTTAAACCAACTTTATCGCTTAGTATATAATCATTTGTAAGTGTTATAACCCTACTAGAAGACTCTAGCATCTCATTTCTTGCAGAATCAACACTACTATATAATTTATTACCATTAACTCTAAATAAAAAGAAACAAATAACAATAAATAAAATCATAAATATAAATACTAAAATAATAGTATATTTTCTTTCATTAGACTTAATTTTATTAATTGTATGTGAAACATTTTTAGACGAATTTCTATTAACATTTTCTATTTTTAACTTATTTTTTTTCTTATTATTAATTCCGATTATCTTTCCCATTATTGACACCTACTATTATTATTTATATTAATAGTATAACAAATAAATTATTTGAATTAAAGTATAATTATAAAATTAATAATCAAATCTATCATAATAATATTTATAACAAGCATTTATTCATAAATACTTTATCATAGAATCAAATAAGTTAATGTTACCATATCTAATTAAATTTCCCACTACAAATATAAAATTAATAATAAGAAAGTTATTTTTTCAATAATTAATAATATAAGACAAATTATACATAAGCATTCACTAATAACAAGTAAATATCTTAAGAAAAATTATTTTTTATATTCTAATTTATAAAATAATTTTCTATACATTTTTCTTTTTCCCCTCTTTTATTGCTTTTTGTAAAGCATCCTCTTCATTTTTTGCTACAATGCATTTTAATCTTTTTCTATTGTCAATAAATTTATTAGATAATGACTCAGCCCAGCCACCAAATTTATCTACAACAATAATTGGAATTCCAGCTTGATATGCAATAGCCATCTCTGTAAGGGTACCCGAACCACCTGATATTGCAATAATTACATCGCAAGAAAGTACTAAAGTGAATTCTCTTCCTCCACCTATTTCTAATCCTGAATTAATCATAATAGTTGGTTTAAAACTTCCAAAAACCTCTCTCTTCTTACCACCAAGAACACCAACTGTTATACCTCCATTTTTACTTGCTTCTTTTGCTGCTTCTGTTGAAAGTGAAGTATATTCCTTTTCAGCACCATAGACAAGTATATTACCAGACTCACCAATTAAAGCGCCTAACTTTCTAGAAAAATTCAATGCCTCATCGCTATAGTTTAAATCTGCAGCAGAACCCATAATACCTATTTGTAATTTTTTCATTATTTATTAACCACCTTTCTTAATGTCTTTACAACATAATCATCTTTACTAGTATTTATAATTTTTTCAGGTAACTCAGAAATAAGTGAATACCTGCCTTTATTTTTATCTATATTTTCCCACAAATACAGACTTCTTTCTGAGCAACCATTAGAAAAATATGTTTCATATTCTCTTGGAATAGATGCTCTTTCACAAGGATCACCAAATGGTTTAAAATATGGTGCCTTACTAAATCCTTCATCAGTTTTAATCAATATTCCTGATCCAGCTATTCCAAAATAAAAATCTCTTTCACAAACTTGATCAATTACTTTGTTTTCTAAAATGTAATTAGTCTTTACACCACCATCTAATTTTTCATTAAAATAATTAAATGCCTCTTCAGTACATATTGACGAAATAACTCCAACCACTTCAATATTATATTTTTTAAACATACCAATTATTTTTTTTAAAACACTCCCTTGATGTGAACCCCATTTTGGAGATATTAAATTAAAACACATACAAAATGATGTG
>UQQI01000042.1 GCA_900543055.1 uncultured Mollicutes bacterium | reverse complement strand
TCCAATTTTGTTTTCCCACATCTAGTTTACTACATCTAGGCAAACATTCAGTTTGCCTTTTTCTTTATTTTATGATATAATAAGCGGCATCAAAGGGGTATTTATATGGTTGATAGATATAGAATAGAAAGTTATAATTTATATGATATTCTAAGACAAGAATTAAATACTTTTGGTACTAATTGGACAGCAAAGGAGAAAGCGGATTATATTTATATTAGAATGTGTCAAAAATTTAATTTTGATGAAAGATGGAGATATTCTAATAATAAATTGTTACATGATGCGATTTTTGATAGAGAATTAGATATCACAAATATTGATTTAAGTAAGACTGTCTGTAATGGCTTTAGTAGAGCTTTTTGTGACATGCTTAATATTCTATTAGCAGATTGTGATGATTTTGATATGGCACTTACTCACGGAAAGTTAGGTCATGTTTATACTTACGTATATTTTAAAGATTTCCATTGTGTATATGATTCAATTTTACCTATTAGTGATTTTATGAATGTGAAATTAAATTTACCACTTAATGGTATTAGATTTGTAAATGGTGATGAATGGGATTTAGAAATCCTACAAAGCAGAGGTCTTAGAAAAATAGGTTATGATACTAGTGGTATTGAAAATTTAAGAAGAATTAGCAATTTAATAAGAAATGAACAATCTAATACTAAGATATTAGACTTATTAGTTGAAAATGTTGATTTTAAAGATTTAGGAATGATTGAAGCAAATAAATATTTAAATATTTGTTCATTAAAAGCAAATGACAAGAAATTAAAAGAACTAGGTATTAAGAGAAGTGCTACTGAAAGTAGTGATGGTGAAATTAGTTTTATTTATAGTATTGATGGTGATGAAAAATATTTAGAAAAAGAAGAACAAGGAAAAGTTAAATTTTATAAAATGTAATTTTAATTTTGAATAATATATAAATTATGATATAATTTGAGACGATTGGAGGAATGCATATGATTAAAGTAGTAGAAGAAGATAAAGTTAGAATTGATAATTATTTAGTAGAAAAATTAGAATTATCACGCAGCAAAATACAAAAATTAATTAAAGACGATAAAGTGTTAGTTAATGGAAAAAAAGTAAATGTTAGTTATAAAGTTAAGTTAGATGATGAGATTGAAGTAGAAGAAGAATTAGAAGAGGAAATGAATGCTATTCCTGAAAATATTCCACTTGATATAATTTATGAAGATGCTGATTTATTAGTGATTAATAAGGCAAGTGGTATGGTGGTTCATCCAGCACCAGGTCATTATACAGGTACTTTAGTTAATGCATTACTTTATAGATTTGACTTAAATAGTGGAGAGGCTAATAGACCAGGTATCGTACATAGATTAGATAAAGATACTAGTGGACTTATGCTTGTTGCTAAAAATGAGTTTACTCATGAAAAATTAAGTGAAATGATTGGAAAGAAAGATGTTGAAAGAAAATATCTAGCAATTGTTGATGGATTAATTAAACATGACACAGGCACTATTGATGCTCCTATTGGAAGAGACCCTAATAATAGACAAAAGATGGCTGTTACTGATATAAATGGAAAAGACTCTATAACTCATTTTAAAGTATTAGAAAGATTTGACAATAACACATTTATTGAATGTATTTTAGAGACAGGTAGAACTCATCAGATAAGAGTACATATGAATTATATAGGTTTTCCTATTAATAATGATCCATTATATGGCAGGGGAAAATCAACTGAATTTGGACAGATGTTACATTCATATAGTATAAAATTCAATCATCCAAGGACTGGAAAAGAATTAAGTTTTAGAGTAGACCCACCAAAAGAGTTTATGGATAAGTTAAATGAATTAAGACAAAATTAAAAGAAAATTATGAAGTGTAATTTTCTTTTTTTGTATCTTTAATAGAAATTTCTGTATAGTTATTAAAATCAAGATTTTTAATTGTTGAAACATAGTAATCAAAAGTTAAATTATAAATATCATCAGTTCTATCAAGATAAGGATAATCAAAATCAATTACATTAGTAATGAATGGAGAAATCATTTTAAATATATTTTCATCTCTTAAAATTAACTCCATTATACATGCTTTCTTATCTAAGTTAAAATTATTTAAACTAAAACTATTCATCTCTTTAATTCTATTAAGTATTGCATGCGATAAAGCATCCACATCAGCAGTATAATTACCAATAGTTAAAAGAAGATAATCATCAACTCTTTTCATACCACAATTCATTCTATCAGTAATAATATTTTTATCAATCATCTCTTTATAAAAAGGAGAAGTAACTCCAAAAAAATTATTAAAAAAACAAGATATAAAAAAGTCTAAATCTAATTTTTCTTTATTACTAAACTTACTACAATTAACTTTAAAAGCAATTTCTTTATATTCTCTAGGAGTAGGGAATTCTAATATATCTTTTTTCTTTGAAACTGCATCTATGTATTTATTTTTTATTATTTTAACTTCATGCTTTTTCTTATCCAAATGATTAAAATATTCTTTAATTATATTGATAACATTTTCTTTATCAAAGTTACCAGCAACCACAATAATTTGATTATCTGTTCTATAAAATGCTTTGTATAATGCTTCAATCTCATCCTTAGTAGTATTTTCTATATCACAAATATTACCACCTACATCGAGAAAATCATTTTCACCAAATACATCTTTCATAATCATTCTACCTAAATGATAGAATTTATTATCCATTCTACCTCTTACTTCTTGAAGAATTGGCTTTTTTAATTTATTAAGCTTTTCATTACTAAAACTAACATTATTAACAGCATCAAGAATAGTTCTAATACCAACATCAACATTTTCAACTGTTTGGAAATAGTATTCTGTTGAAACTTCACCTGTCTGAGCATTAGTATTCATCTGCATTTTACCAAGATCTTTTAAAAAATTACCTTTATCATTACATTCAACAATATAGTGCTCTAATATATGAGCAAGTCCATCATTTAAATGATACTTCTTCCCATCAAGTATAAAATCTTTACTTCTTCCACCACATAAAGTAATATAGGTAAAAAATGTAGAATGACGTCTTCCATCTTTGTATAAAAATATTCTTAATCCATTATCTAAAATAATTGTCTCTATATTATTCATGTTCCTTCTCCTTTAAAAAATAAATTGTATCTAAGACTAATCTATTTACAAATTCACTGATATCTTCACAACTAATATTTTTATACTTCTCGTAATAATCCTCAAGAGTATTACTTATTCCCAAAGTACTATCAATAAAGTCTTCAAATATAAGTCCTTTATTATCTTTCTTTTTAATAACATCAATCCTACGTCTCTCAATTAAATTACTAACACCATCTCTAATAATATCAGGATTTTTTAAACTATCAATAACTTCAATTATCTTCTCCTTCGTAGTTTCCATATTATCTTTATTAATAAATGCTTTAACTTCTAGTAAGCCATAATGTGTATATGGAATAACCTGTACTGAATAAACTATTTCTAAGTCATCCCTTAAAATTTTACTAAGTATTCTAGAAGATAAAGATGTTAATAAATCTCTTATAAAATTCAAATAAATATAGTCATCCTTTGTAGCATCTTTTAACTTATATACAATAGATAAACAAGAATTATTAAAAGAACTCTCATCAACAACTTCTAAAACATTATCTCTTAATTTCATAAAGTAATATAATTCTGAATCAAAAACTTTATCTTTGAAATTCTTATATAAATATTTATCACATAACTCATTAATTCTATTCTCATAAACATTTCCCATTACAAAAATAACAGGAGAATTATCAATAATATTTTTTCTATAATAATCATATAAATTACTGGTAGTAACTTCTTCAATTAAACAAGTATTCCTAGCAAGGTCTAATGAAAGAATACCATCTTCATCAACAATTTCTCTTAATCTTATATTTTGATAAGGACCAATATTCTTTAAAGCATTATCAATACCAAGAAGTAGATTCTTCTTTTCTTTTTCAAGTTCAAATGAAGAAAAACAATTATTTTTTACTAAAGGATTGTAAATCATTTCACTAAATAGACTGAATTGTTCTTCTAATAAATCTTCTTTTAAAGAATCAGTATCAGGAATAATTAAATTAAAACCAAAATATCCATTTAAACCAATTCCAAAATATCCACAATGAGTACCAAGAACATATAATTCTTTTTTAGCAAGAACAAACTCCTCTTCAGAAGGATACTTTTTATTCATAAATTGCAACATATTTGGAAGAAGATTATTAAAAGCTAAATCTTCTTTTCTAAATTTAATAGGAAATATTACTTGTATCTGTATTGTTCTAAAATCATTATTTTTTAAAATATAAGGTTTTTTACTTATATTTATCTTCACATTTACCACCTCAAAAAAATTATATCAAAATAAGGAACCAATTTATAGTATAATAGAATTAAGGTGAAATATATGAAAACAAAATATTTTGATTGGAAGAATAATGTAGATGAAAGTGAATTAAATAAAATAAAGGAAATATTAGATAATGATGGAGTAATTATATTTCCAACTGATACAGTTTATGGAATAGCGTGTAACTGTTTTAGTGAAAAGGCAATTAAAAAAGTATTTGATATTAAAAAAAGACCGGAAAACAAGCCAATAAACGTTTTATCAAACAACTTAGATAAAATAAAATTAGTAAGTAGAAATATAAATGAAAAAGAAGAATTTCTAATAAATAAATATATGCCAGGAGCATTAACTATTATTTTAGATAAGAATGAAAAAGTATCGGATATTTTAACAGCAGGACTAGACACTATTGGAGTAAGAATACCTAAAAATAATATTCCACTAAGAATACTTGAGAATGTATCATATCCACTAGCAACGACAAGTGCAAATATTTCTGGAGATAGTGCTGGGATAAAGACTTCTGACTTTTTAAAAGAATTTGATGGAGTAGTTGATGCAATAATTGACGGAGGAGAAACAGATTTGAAAGTAGCATCGACAATAGTTAGAGTAGAAAGTGATAATAAATTAAAAATAATTCGTGAAGGAACATTAAAAATTAAAGAAATGTGATAAAATAGAATAAAAGTATAGTAGGTGAAAAGAATATGAGTGAGCAAGTTGCTAATAAAAAAGATGAACAATCTTTAGAAACTAAATGTCCAGCTTGTGGGGCATCAATTTCATTTAATCCAAAAGCTGGCAAATGGAAATGTGAATATTGTGGCAGTGAATTTACTTTAGAAGAGATGCAAAAAGAAAGCAATTCCTCTGCAACAAAAAAAAATAACGAAACTACAAAAAAAGAAAAAGAAATTCCAAAAGATGAATATTCTGCATATGTTTCATATAAATGTGAAAGTTGTGGAGCAGAAATAATAGCTGATGAGCAAACAGCAGCAACATTTTGTGTGTACTGTGGAAATACAGCTATATTAAAAAGTAAATTATCAGGAGAGTTTGCACCAAGCAAATTGATTCCATTTAAAAAAGAAAAGAAAGAAGCAATTGAAGCCTTTAAAGGATTATCTAAAGGAAGACCTCTAATGCCAAGCAATTTCAATAATGAAAAAAACATTGAAAAAATAAAAGGTGTATATATACCTTTCTGGTTATATGATTTAGATGTAAGTGGAACAGTAAATATGAATGCTAACGTTGTAACAACATGGAAAAGAGGAAGAACACATTATACCAAAACAGATACATATAATGTTAATCGTGGTGGAAGCATGAAGTTTAATAATATTCCAGTAGATGCATCAACCAGATTTGAAAACGATATTATGAATTCAATCGAACCATTTAATTTTCAAGAACTAATTCCTTATAATCATGCCTATTTATCAGGATTCTATGCAGAAAAATATGATGAAGAGGGAGAAAAAGTATTACAAGAAGCATCAAGAAGAGCAAAAAATACAGCAATCGATACATTAAAAGATGTAGATACTCTAAGGTATACTACAAAAACAGTTCTTGGAAATACCATTAATGCAAAAGAAGAAAATAGGCAATATGTATTATTACCAGTATGGATGGTAAATGTAAAATATAATAATCAAATGTATCCATTCGCAATGAATGGTCAAACAGGAGAATTTATTGGAAATATTCCATTAGACAAAAAGAAAGTATTAAAGTATTCAATAATCATATATATAATATCTGCTCTAGTAATACTTCTTGGAAGTTATATTTTATATGTAATAGGAGGTTAACATGAAAAGTAAAATAATAAATACATTAATAATTGTAATTACACTTCTATCTATTAATATAATTCCCTGTCACGCTGAAGTAAAAACATATAACAGAAATGAATTAGAAAACTATGGAGTAAAGAAAAATATTACAATAACAGATAGTATAAAAAATAATATTCTAAATACAAAAGCAGTTGACTCCGAAGATAAAATCTATGACTTTTCAGATGTATTAACAGATGAGGAAGAAAATAAGTTAAGAGATAGAATGAGAAACTTTACTGAAAAATACAATATGGAAACAGTAATTTTAACTGATAATGTTCCATATTCTTACGATGGTAAAAATGAACAATTTGCAACTGACTTTTATGATTATAATGACTTTGGACTCAACTATGACAAATACGATGGAGTCATATTATTTAGAAATACATATGAGACAAACCCATATTTTGATGCCTACGCATATGGAAATGCTCAATTATACTTTTATAAAACACGACTAAGTGATATTTTAGATGATATTTATAATGATATTCATTCGGAAAACTACTATGAAGCATTTAATAAATACTTAGATGATTTAGAAATGTATTATAGTAAAGGAAAATTAGAAAATTATGTTGTTGATAATAATGGCTATCTAAAAGAAATAAAACATTATAAAGCTCCAATACTTTTAATAGTATTAGGGTCAGGCGTTATAACAGCAATTATCATGGGAATTATGATTTCTAAAAATAAAATGATAAGAAAGGCAACAACAGCAACTGAATATTTAGATAAAAATTCATTGAAAGTAACAACAAAAGAAGATATATTTATAACAACACATACAACAAGTTATACTGAGTCAGATTCATCATCAAGTGGTGGAGGAGGTCATTCTTCATCTAGCGGATCATCAGGAATTGGACATAGCAGTGGTGGAGGAAGACATGGATAAAAATACTTCACAAAACAATAATAATTTTTTCATATAGATTTCACAAATGAAGTATATAGTTTAAATGTAAATAAATTTATGAGGTGATAGAATGAGAAAGGAAAAAGATATATTCGAAAGTATTGAAGAAGAACAACCTAAGAATAATAAGAAAAATAAAAAAGAAAAAAACAATAAAAGTATTGTATACATTGTAATTGCTTTATTTATAATTATAATAATCTATGCGTTATTTGTATCATTAAGTAATGTTGGATTATTAAATTTTGGAAATAAAGGTACAACATCAAAACAAAAAGCTAGTCTAAACTACACAGAAACATCAAAAACAACATCAGGTGTATATATAACAGATGTATCAGAAGTGGTTGATAATACTATGCCATCAATTGTTGCAATTACATCTAAATCTTTAATTAATTCAGGAAATTATGGACCAAGTTTTTTTGGAAGGGGAGAAGATCAATATACAGAGGGAGCAGGTTCTGGAATTATTATTAGTGAAACAGATGATGAATTATTAATATTAACCAATAACCATGTAATCGAAGGAGCAGATGAATTATCAGTTCAATTTGTAAATGAAAAAACTGCAGATGCAACAGTTAAAGGAACATCTTCTAGAAAAGATGTAGCTGTAATATCAGTAAAAAAATCTTCTCTTGATAATGAAACAAAAGAAAGTATTAAAATAGCAACTATAGGAGATAGTAATAAATTAAAAGTTGGTAATGGAATAATTGCTATTGGTAATGCCTTAGGGTATGGACAATCAGTAACAACAGGTGTTGTAAGTGCTTTAAATAGAGAAGTACAAATTGATAATCAAACAGCAAAAATGATTCAAATAGATGCTGCAATCAATGGTGGAAATAGTGGAGGAGCATTATTAAATAGTGCCGGTGAAGTAGTTGGAATTAACTCAGCAAAATATTCCTCTTCATCATATTCATCATCAGCATCAATTGAAGGTATGGGATTTGCAATACCAATATCAGATATTAAAAATTTAATTGAAACATTAATGAATGGTAAAGAAGATAAGTCAGATGCATCAATCGGTATTAAAGGGTACGTTATAAGTGAAAACAATCAATATGGATACCCAGCTGGATTCTATATTATGGATATTGTTGAAAACTCAGGAGCAGAAAAAGCAGGCCTAGAAATAGGAAATATTATTACAGAAATAAATGGAAATAAAGTAAAATCATTAAATGATATCCAAGATGTAATATATGAAAAGAAAAAAGGCGAAAAAGTAGAACTTACAATAAAATATGTATCTGGAAGACAATATAAAGAAAAGAAAGTAAACGTAGAACTTTCATAAAAATAGGAAATAAAAATAGTTTCGATGATTAAGGTGTATAACACCTTTTTTCTATGGTAGAATGTTAATAAGAGGACTGATACTATGACATTAGAAGAGGAAATATTTAAAAAAAGTGAACTAGATAATAATAAACTATTGGAATATGGATTTATAAAAAAAGATAATTATTTAGAATACAAAAAGCCTATATTAAATAATAACTTTGAAATAATAGTAAAAGTAAAAGAAAATAAAATAAAAGGAAAAATAATAGATAAAGAATTAGATGACGAATATCTAAATTATAGAGTAGAAAATCAAATAGGTGAATTCGTAAATACTATAAGAGATGAATTCATAAAAACATTAGAAAACATAAAACAAAATTGTACAATAAATAAATTGTTTGTGAGTGATCAGTCTAATAGAATAGCAGATTCAATTTTAAAGAAATATCAAGATACTCCAGACTTTTTATTTAGTGAAGAAACAACAGGAGTATTTAGAAATAAAAATAATAAAAAATGGTATGGAATCATCATGAATATTGATTATAAAAGGTTCTTAGAAAAAGATGGAAAAACCGATGTTATAAACATAAAATTAAATCCTGATAAAATTAATGAATTAATTAATGAAGAAGGATTCTTTAGAGCCTACCATATGAATAAAAAATCATGGGTAAGTATAGTTTTGGATGATACTGTAAAAGATGAAAAAATAATGGAATTAATCGATGAAAGTTATACCTATACAGTAGATACAAATGAATGGATACTCCCAGCAAACCCCAATTACTTTAATATATTTGAATATATGAAAAATAAAAAAACAGTAGAGTGGAAACAGCCAAAGAACATAAATGTAGGAGATAAGGTCTACATCTATATAGGTTCTCCAATTTCCGCAATAATTTATAAAACAGAAGTCTTAGAAAAAGATATAGAAAGTAGATATTCAGATAAAAAAGCAATGATTCTAAAAATATTAAAAGAGTATGATAAAGATAAATATACTTTTAAAAAGGTAAAAGAATATGATTTACGAGCAGTAAGAGGTCCACGTAAAATGCCTAAGAAATTAATTGATAAGATGAAAGAAGATGAGTTATATGAAAAAACAAGAAAAAACTAATGTAATGAGAATATTAGATCAAAAGAAAATTAATTATAATAGTTATGATTATACAGGAACAAATGCTGTAAGTGGAATGGAAGTTGCAACTTCTCTTAATGAAGATCCAAATAAAGTATTTAAAACTTTGGTAACAGTCGCAAAATCAAAAATAAATTATGTTTTTGTAGTTCCAGTAAACAAAGAATTAGATTTGAAAAAAGCAGCCAAGTCAGTAGGAGAGAAAAGTGTTGAAATGATTAAAAGTAAAGAACTTCTTCCACTTACCGGATACATTCATGGAGGATGTTCTCCAATTGGTATGAAAAAACAATTTAAAACAGTAATTGATAAATCAGCAACTAATTTTGAAACATTTATTTTTAGTGGAGGAAAAATAGGCTATCAAGTAGAAGTAACATTAGATGACTTAAAAAAAATAATAGATTATAGTCTAGAAGACATTACAACAGAATAACGTCTTTCATTTCAAATAATAAAATAATAGATATATATATACAGAAAGTAACGAAGATAATTTAGTTTTAAGTGATAAGTATTCATCCAAATATATATCTAAAACATAAGAAGAAATAACTTCATTAGAGGAAGAGTAAAAAACTCTTCTTTTTTGTTTATAAAAAGTCATAGCTGTAAACATATTCAAAAAAATTAATTTTTTATTTAAATTCTTATCACAAGAATGCATTATTTAAAAAAATAGTTGTTAATTAGAGGCTTTTCCTATTTTTCGTTATAATAAAATAGGTGATTAAATGGAAATAATAATTGGGAAAACAAGTGGCTTTTGTAAAGGAGTAGAACACACTGTAAGAGAAGCAAGCAAAATCTTAGAAAAAGAAAAAGTATATTGCCTAGGAGAAATAGTTCATAATGAGAGAGTTGTAACTGATTTGAAAAATCTAGGTATGATTACAATTAATAATATAAGTGATGCGAAAAACAATTCAAAAGTAATAGTAAGAGCCCATGGAGAAGTAAAAGAAACATATGAAATTGCTAAAGAAAAGAATATAGAATTGTTAGATCTAACATGTGGAAAGATAAAGGCTATTAAAGTAAAAATAGAAAAGCATAAAAATGATAGTTTTATTATCATAATAGGTAAGAAATCTCATCCAGAGTCGATTGGCTTAAAATCATTCGCAAATAATAATTCATGTATCATAGAAAATGAAGAGGATATAGAAAAATCTCTAGATTTAATAAATAAAAGTAATTTAAATAAAATATATATAATATCTCAAACTACCTTTAATAGTTCTAAGTTTGATAAGTTAACTAATATCATAAAGGAAAATACAAGTAAAGATGTAATTATAGATAAAACAATATGTGACGCAACAAGTAAAAGACAAGAAGAAACGGAAATATTATCAAAAAAAGTAGATGTAATGCTAATAGTAGGTGGAAAACATAGTTCTAATACTAAAGAATTAGAAAATGTATCAAAAACTCATTGCAAAAAAACATATCTTCTTCAAAATAAAGATGACTTAAAAGATATAAAAATATCAAGTAAGAATAAAATTGGTATTATGGCAGGAGCATCTACTCCTAAAATTATAGTAGAAGAAATTATAAACAAACTAAAAGAGGATTATAAAAATTAATCCTCTTTCATTTTAATATATGTTTTATTAATAATTTATCATCTCTATTTTCATATTTTTCTTTTACAAAATTATAAAAACTATTACTATTTAACCTACCAAAATTATCAATATCCATATCAGAATAACTGCCATCACCTTGTGTAGTAATATCTCCATTGGCAGTAATATAAAAATCATTATTTAAAATATAGCTATCATCATCTAATTTCATTATATCTAGAGGCTTATTTTTAAATTCAAAATATCTACCAAAAAACATATTTTTAGCACGACCAGACAATAATAAATCATCATCTAAAGTGTCTAACTTACCTGTTTTTGTATATTTAATTTTATCTTTTGTCTTTAAATACTTCTTTATAACATCTTCATTATTTTGATGATACTGATCATCTGAAAATGTAATTCCAACAGGTGCATTATGAAACTTTTCTTGATAAAATTCACTAAAATTTTTTAAAGCATATTGTGTATATCTTAATAAAGCATCAATTAACTCTTCATCATAAATTGTACCATTTGTATTAAAACCAATTGCAAGTACCTCTAGATTTTCATCAATTATCTTATTAATCGCATATATAATAGCCTTACTATTAAGTAAAGGCTCACCACCACTAAAAAATAACACTCTAATAAGATGATTATTTCTTAATACATAATCAATATACTTATAATCTATATTAATATTTTGACTATCTCCACGCATACAATGACGACACTCTAAATTACAACGTCTAGTAACTTCTAAAGCTACATTTTTAATAATTATATTCATAAAAAAACCTCGAAAATCTATAATATCAAAAAAATAATATTAGTCAATATCTAGTAAAAAAAAGACAAATTTAGTATAATTAATTATTATTAGAGGTGAATTGAATGAGAGATTTAAAAATAAAGGGAATATATAAACATTTTAAAGGAGACTATTATTTAGTAGAAGATATTGCTATAGATTCAGAAACAAAAGAAGAAAATGTTGTATATAGAAGATTATACGATGATAATTCTTTATGGATAAGACCATTAGAAATGTTTTTATCAGAAGTAGACCATAAAAAATATCCTAACGTAAAACAAAAATATAGATTTGAATTACAAGAAATAAAAAGTGTAGCAAAAGAATTTAAAGGAGAATAAGATGTAATGGATAATAAATCAGAACATAAACATACCATCCTAATTATTAAAAATAAGGATAAGTATTTGCAATATTTTGACGAAAGATGGAATAGTTATTTATTTTTAAATACAAAAGTCCAAGGTAGTGTTGACGAAAAAGAATTAATTAAATTTATAGAAGAAAGATTTAACATAAAAGATGTAACAGTAGAATATAAATTTGATAAAGTTCATTCTAAATATTCGCCAACTGCAAATAAAGAAAAAACTTATCATCATTATTTTTATCTTGTAAAAGCAAATATTCCAGAAGAAGATTTTACTATAGATAATATTAATTATAAATGGCTTAGTATGAACTATTTAGAAACAGATAAAAAAATTCAAGAAATGAATAGTGATATAGTAAGTTTTATAAAAGAAAATAAAATTTAAGGAGTGTTATATGGAAGAAAATATTTCATTAGAAGATAAAGTAAAAGACTTAGAAAAAAGAGTTCAAGAATTAGAAAATATTGAACACAAAAGAAAAACAAAAGCAATAGTAACAGCAGTTATAAAAATATCAGTCTATGTTTTATTATTAATTGCTGCATTCTTTGCATTTAAATATGTAAAAGAAACAGTAATAGACCCATATAGAGAAACTATAGAAGAAATAGAAGGCGTAAAAGATACATCAAGTGATTTAATAAATAAATATAAAAGTTATATAACTGGTCAATAAAAGAAAAAGTAAACCTATAAAAATTATATATCAAGAATTTATAGGTTTTTCTTTTTTTATATATTAGGAAAGTGCGTTAAAAAAATTTTATTAAATAAAAACGACTTGG
>UQQI01000041.1 GCA_900543055.1 uncultured Mollicutes bacterium | reverse complement strand
GGTAAATTATATCACCCAGTTCTTCAATATTTTTAAAATTACATTAATCAAATTTTTACTCTTTTATTAAAAATCCCCAAAACTCTTTACACTAACAGATTTTTAATAAACTCTTGTAAATCACTAATATTAATATGTTTTTGCAAGTTCTCAACATAAACATCTCTACCATGATTAAAAGCTAGAAATGTTGTACCTTTGATGATTATTTTATTTGGCTCTATATAATTAATATTGGTTTTATCAATTTTACGAATAGAACCATTAATAAATTTTGGGATTGTATTACAAAAATCACAAATAAATTTAATTCTTGTTTTTAGTTCCTCATCAATAGGAACTTCTTGTCTAATAATATTTAACAAAAGTATCTTCCTTTCTTATCTTTCTTTATCTTTTTTATTCTTTGCTTTTCTATGTAGGTCTTTAATTATTTCTTCGTCCCATTCATCATATGGTTTTGGTCCAGCTAAAAGCATATTTGTTTCTGGATCATACTTAACATATTTCATGATTCGAAGTTCCAACATAGTATCTTTAATAGTTTCTATATCATCAGAGCAATACTTTGATAGTTCTAAAGCATTTATTTCATCATTGAATAGAATCATGCTTAAGAAACCTTTAGCATTCAAAGATAAATCTTTATCGGTTAGATACTTCATAATAGACTTATACATTAAATATCTCTTCATCATTTCACCATCCTTTCTTTGGATGGATGATTTATAAACACAAAAAAATCTATCTTTCGATAGATTTATATATCAAACTCGGTAATTGTTCCGAGCAGATTCCTCAATGGAGCGAACGAGGGGAATCGAACCCCCATCACAGCCTTGGCAAGGCCGTATTCTAACCATTGAACCACGTTCGCATATAAATTGGAGGGGCCTACCGGATTTGAACCGGTGATCAGGGTGTTGCAGACCCACGCCTTACCACTTGGCTAAAGCCCCATTGCAATTAATATTATAGCAAATCTATTTTTTAATTTCAACTAATTTATTATTATTTTATGCAAAAAAAATTGGAAGATTAATCTTTCTTCCAATAATTATAAATGTTTTTGTAATTATATTTTAATTCATTACTTTCTAATATCATTCTTAATCCTGTATTATCACTATAATTATAAACTATTCCATCACTTATTAATATTATATTATCCCCTACTACCATCCATTCATCTACATCTTTTAATTCAAATAATAGTACTTTGTTTTCTTTTTTTATTTGTCTATAAAACTTATTATTTTCATAGTAATAATAATATTTACTATCTTCATATTTTTTATTATCTTTATAATTTTTAAATAACATATCTTCTTTAAAAAATTCTGTTTTATTCATTTTTTGAAAGTTATCATTTTTATAGTGTAAATAGTTGACATCACCATTATTAACTTGTTCTATTTTTTTTGTTTTTATATTTAATTTATATTGTTTTTTTTCTTTTCTATCTGTCAAATATATATAACTTTTATATGTACCATTTATATAAGAGTCTTTTGATATTACTTCATTTAAATTAAATTCTTTTAGTTTTTCTTTTTCTAAATCATAATAATAAACTTTTTCTATTCCATTTACTGACGTATTTTCAAATAGTACATAATATTTATCTACAATAGTTGACATTATATTATCATATAAATCTGCATTTAATATTTTTTGATAGCTATAACTATTGTTTTTTAATATATATATTCCTCTATAATCCCATATTGTATATACTTCATCATTACTAATATTTTTATTAAAAATTGTAAGTTTTTTATACTCTTTTTTTGTATCACTACTATTTAAACTACTTATGTTATATTTTTTTACTTGCTTTAGTATTTTTTTATAATTATCATTATCTTTTAAATAATAATTTGATACTTGAATATTATCTTTTGTACAATATATATTATTTTCTATTTTTTTAGTTTTATAGATTGGAATAATACAAGTTATATTATCTTTTCTATAAGTTTTTATTTCTTTCAAAATTTGCTTTTTTTTATGAATATTATTATTTAATACATATGAATATGTATTATCTTTATTTTTTATTTTTAAAGTATATGTATGTATCTTATTTTTATATTTATATGTTTCATGTATTTCATATTTTGATGTTTCATAGTTTATATCATGTTCTTTTTTTATTATAAATCTTATTAAAGATATGATTAAGATGACTAATATTAGTAAGATTAATAATTTTATTTTTTTCTTCATATTATCACCTAATAAAATTATAAAACAAAAGAAGACTTTATTCTAGTCCTCTTTTGTCTCTTCTCTAAGTCTATATTTTTTCTTTTCTTCCATCATATAACTTGAAATTTGAGTTTCTATTTCAGTTAATGCTGATTTACTAATGTTTGATAATGTGACAAATTCTTTTATAGTGTCAATATAAACATTTCCCCAAATAATTCCACTTGATATTTTTAGATCATTAAACATATCAGGTGTTATTGAACTTAAGAAGTATCCAAATACTACTCTCTTACTCGCAATTAATAATCTTCTATTTGTTAAAGCGACTACTGCTGTTGTGATTATATTAAATGGATTATCATTTTTTTGAGCTGCAAAAGCATATATTACTTCTTCTCCTGGATTTAAATGTTTTTCAATGATTGCTGAATGTTTTTCAAGTCTCCATGCAATTGTACCTGGATGTCTATTTTTAAATGCTAATACTTTTTTATAAACGCTCTTTGCCATATTATCCCACCTTTAATTCTCTTTTATATATCCATATTTTTTAAAGAATTCTGTATAATGTGCATTATCAGTTAATCCATCTACTGAATCAACTATTTTATTATTTGATACTACTAATAATAATGGTGTACCAAAACCATTTGTAAATGTATCATCTGAGTTAACTAATTTTTCTTGATCATCATCTTTAAATTCATCAGTATTTAAGTAATTAATATTTATATCATATTTATATGCAATATTTTGAATAATTGGTTCTGCTATTTGACAATAGTGACATGTAGGTCTAGCTATTAATATTAAAGTGTTTTCTTCACCTTTATAATAATCTAGATATTTGTCTACATCAATTTGAGTAAAATCTTTCTTTTCACTATCTTTTACTGCATTGCTTTCTTTTTGAGCATTTGCAACTATTGTTGAAGCATCATTTGATGTATTATTTAAATCATTTGATGTACCTGTTTTTTCTCCGATTGTTGAACAAGCAATTAATAAAATTACTGCTAAAATAACACCAATAATTATAAATACTTTTTTCTTTTCCATATTATTACCTCTTTTCAATTAAACTATACTAAATATATTTTAATACGTCAATTAATTTTCTTTATTACTTATATATTCTTCATATGGAATAGTTCTATCTATTATTGTTCCGTCTGACTTAATTTCAATTATTCTATTAGCAACTGTGCTATTTAATTCATAGTCACGTGATGTAAAGAATAGTTCTCCTTTAAAGTTTACCATACCTTTATTTAATGATGTTATACTTTCAAGGTCTAAATGGTTTGTTGGTTCATCTAATATTAAAAAGTTTGGTTCTTCTAACATCATTTTAGATAACATGCAACGTGCTTTTTCTCCACCTGATAAAACATTTACTTTCTTGAATACATCTTCTCCAGAAAATAACATTCTACCTAAGAATCCTCTTAATATCGTTTCATCTTTTATATCATAAAATTGTCCAATCCATTCCATGATATTTTTATCTGTATTAAAGAATTCATTATTATCTTGAGGTAAATACCCTGGATTTATAGTTTTTCCCCATTCAATTGTACCTTTATCATACTTTTCTTTTCCCATTAAAATATTAAATAATGTTGTTTTTACCATATCATCTTCAGCGATAAAGCATATCTTATCTCCTTTTAATACTGTAAATGATACTTTATCTAATATTTTTTTACCATCTACTTCTTTTGTTAAGTTTTCTACTTTTAATATTTCTTTTCCTGCTGGTTTTTCAATTTTGAAATCAATATATGGATATTTTCTACTAGATGGAACAATTTCATCTAATTGAATTTTATCTAGCATTTTTTTACGAGAAGTTGCTTGTTTTGACTTTGATGCATTTGCACTAAATCTTGCAATAAATGATTGTAATTCTTTTATTTTCTCTTCTTTTTTCTTATTAGACTCTCTCATTTGCCTTTGTAATAATTCACTTGATTCATACCAGAAATCATAGTTACCAATATATAATTTAATCTTTGAATAATCTATATCACATATATGTGTACATACTTTGTTTAAGAAATGTCTATCATGAGAGACAATAATTACTGTATTATTAAAGTTAATTAAAAATTCTTCTAACCATTTAATTGCTTCAATGTCTAAACTGTTTGTTGGTTCATCTAATAATAAGATGTCTGGATTTCCAAATAAAGCTTGTGCAAGTAAAATTTTAACTCTTTCTTTTACTGGAAACTCTTTCATTGTCATATAATGATATTCTTCACTTACACCTAAATTATTTAATAATTGTGCAGCATCTGGTTCAGCATTCCAACCATCTAAATCCATGAATTCTGCTTCTAAATTAGCAAGTTTCATACCATCTTCTTCAGTAAACTCTGTTTGATTATACATCTTGTCTTTTTCTTCCATAATTTCATATAACTTAGAATTTCCCATTATAACAACATCAATAACTCTTTTATCATCATATTGATAATGGTCTTGCTTTAAGAAAGAAAGTCTTTCTCCTTTTGTAATTGTTATTTCACCAGTAGTCGTTTCTAATTCACCACTTAGTAATTTTAAGAAAGTAGATTTTCCACTTCCATTTGCTCCTATTAATCCATAACAATTTCCATTAGTAAATTTAATATTTACATCTTCAAATAAAGTTCTTTTTCCAAACTTTAAACTTACATTTGATACTTGTATCATTTTACCACCTCAAAACTTATTATATTTTACTATAATCCAAAGAAAAAGACAAGGTTATATCTCTTGTCATCTTTTTATATTTTTTTAATTAGTGTTTTAATTGAACTATTATCTTCTAAAATTTCTCCTAAATAATCACTATAGTATATAGAATCATCCTTTAGGCTTAACAATTCTTTCATTCTTTGTATAGTTGATGCAGATATATGAGATTTATTTAATTCTTTTATAATTAAATTAGTTAGTAAAATATAAAACTGATAGTTATTTAGTTTTTCAAGTTCTTCGGTACTTCCAATGTCTAATATCCTATATTTACTTGGATCTGTTAAATATAGTTTTCCATTGAATGTTGTATTTTCTGGATTAATTCCATTTAATAAAACTTTTTTGTCACTTAATGTTTTAATGTCTTCTTCTATTATTTCTACATTTCTTATTAATTCATCTGTTGGACAATTAATAATTTTCTTTTGTCTTGGATCTTTTTTTACCAGTTTCATAGAATAACCTTTAAAACCATTGTTATAGAATAATAATTTATTTGGTAATATTATTCTATTTGTTCTTATCCCTGTTAAATATTTTGCTGTTTCTAAATCAATTATATCTTCTGCATAATTATTAAATACTTTTATTGCATAACCATTACATTTAAAAACATTTCCTGTTTTTCCTTGAGCAATTTTTGTAAATTTCTTTTCATTAAGATTTATATCTTTGTTTTCTAACCTATAACCCATAAAGCCTCCATATTGGCTATATTATACCATGTATTTTTATTTTTTGTAAAAATTTGATATAAATTTAGCAAATTCATAGAGTACAATGTTACTTTTATTAATTGCAAAGCTTTTTCCTATTGCTTTTCCACCTATTGTAATTGCTGCTATTATAGCAGCTACTGTAATTGATGTGAATAATGTATTAAATTTAAATTGAGTTACTAATATTGCAGCAATTGTTGTTCCGGCAGCACCTGATATGATACCACATACGTCACCTATAACATCGCAACAAAAACTTGAAACTTTATCAGCATTTTTTTTGAATTTAACTGCAATGTTTGCTCCTTTTACTTTTCTTGAACTCATAGAGTGAAAAACTGCTTCGTCAGCTGTTGTTACTGATACACCTATGATATCAAAGAATATTCCAAGGAATATAAAGAATAATGTTACTAATATTCCTAACCATAGTGATAAATTTGGTATTGTCATTTCAGATATAAATGATAATGTGAACGATGTCAAGAAGGCAACTATTACTACTGTTGCAATCCATTTTTTATCAATATTTTCTTTTTTTACTTTTTCTTTTTTCTTGGTTACCTCAATTAAATTTTCTAATTCATTTTTTTCTTTTTGTTGCTTTTTCAGCATATACTTATACTCTCCTTATATATAAAAAAAAGTAGTTAAACTACTTTATATTCAATTTAATTGTTTGGCTATCAAAATAGTAAACTTTGGGCCTTAGGTCAAGTAGGATTTCCCTAATTCTTACATATCCGTTACCAGATAAGCGGTTCCCCTTTACAAGAATTAATATGTCGTCTCCGATTCATACGACTTGATTGCCACTTAGTGCCCACTGCAATCCTATATTGAAGTACACCCTAGGAGATTTCCTCTCCAACACTTTATTATTAGTCCTTTTTTGCAAAAATAATTTCAGAACGCACATTTATATGAGCGGCCTGTTCATATAAACTCGATCATTCATCCCAATATTTTCACTCAAGACAGGCTACACTGTGGATAACTTTCGCCACCGCACAGGTTTAATCCTATTGCGTACTAAATCCATCAGTATTCACGTATAGGTTTAGCACAAAAATAGGTCTCCACGGATAATGGGTCGGGATTCATATGCCATTATGAGTCGCCCAGTATCCTTCATCTCCAGCATCCACCCCAAACTGGGCGTAAGAAGCAGACACCAAAGGTTTCACAGATATGCCCTTTAACGAATTTTTAAGCTCGTCTTCCTAATAAAGTAATTGACTAGAATAATGTGCCATCAATTACGTTTTTAATTATATCACTTATTTTGTATTTTGTCAAATTATGCTGTTTTATATACACTACTTAGTATATTGATATGTATAACTATTTTGCCCATTATATCCTAGTTCTGATGAGAAATATGGATATCTTGGTGTATATGTTTCATTCAAATAATCTAAGTAACTATTATATGAATTTTCTTTATTTAATAAAGATAGTATACCTCTATAGTAAAGATATCTTTCATATTTTTCTTCATCTTTATCTTCTTGGTAAGTATATGTAAAATAAGAATCTAGAAAATTCATCATTTTATTATATTCATCATCACTGATTTTAATACCTGATTCATATTTTTTAAATATATTTTCTACGGTTTTAAAGAAATCCTTTGTCTTTTGCGTTCCTGCTATATCTTCTACTTTTCTTTCAATAGTTTTCATATTTCCTTTTGCAAATGTCTTTCTGACATTGTTGCTTCCAACCATTTCACATAATACTTTTACCATTGTTACTTCAAATGGATATGTAGTTTTCTCATCATAATGTAGTTCACTAACATATTCATTTATAAGTAATTCAGTCATTCCTTCAGAAAAATAATCTGGTAAAAACTTCGTAAATATATTTACATAAATACTATGAACTATTTCATGTCGTAACAAATCTTTATTTATTGTTTCACTCGACTCATATACATCTATTATATTTGTTCCTTCATTGTATCTTGCTTTTGTACTATCAGCAACACCTATTGTCTTTTCTACATTATAATTTATTTTTATTGTTCTTAGTGCCCTTTTTGCTTGGTTTATATCTAGATATTCATCTTCTATTATTAGTTGTTCTAATGTGTCTATTAAATCTTTATCTTCTCTAGTTAAGTTTTCATTTTGTTCAATAGCATCTAACAATGAAACATCCTCATCCATTGTGTCTGCTCTTGCTATATTACTTGTTATTATTCCAATATTCTTTTGAGTTTTATTTAAAATAATATTTGTAGCATTTGATGAACTCATAAGTGTTATTCCAAGGTATAAAGCTAATGTTCCTGGAACTATTTTTTTTATTACTCCTTTTATAGTATTATTTTTTTTCTTAGACTTTTTTCTTGTTACTTTTTTATCTGTCTTTTTTGTTTTTACTACTTTATCCACCTTTTTATTATTTATTTTTTGATTTTTATTTATTCTTTTTAAGTTTGATATTTGTTCTTTTTTTAACGTTTCATTTCTTATCATGATACCACCTCAAAGTGTCTCTAATTATATCACTATTTTATTTTTTTGCAAAGAAAAAAGTATGTTTTAAACATACTCTCATTAACTTGCTCTTACTTGAGATACATACCAATTAATTTTGCTAACCCAAGTATTACTTTCTGCATACTTTGGACCAATTTGTTCAACTGTTGATAATCCTATTGAGTAATAGTTTCTATATAAGTTATCTATAAAACCTACTAAACCTTCATCTATTGAGTTGTATGCTTTATATGCACCACCATTACATCCTGGAGAACCTTTTTGTCCTCCAAAATTATTACAACTTCTTGCTAGTTTAGAACATGAATGCTTACAACCTGTTTCATGTAATAATATTGATACAGCAACATATGGATCTACACCTTTATTAATACATTCTGATGCTATTAAGATACCTTTTCCAGCAACTAAATCATTTCCTAAACTTCTATCTAACTTTGCTGCTAACTCTTCTAGAGTCATGCCTTCATATACTTCTATTCTTGGTGGAATAATTACTGAAGCTGGAGCAGTTTCCATTTGAACTTCTGTTAATAGTAAATTCGTACTTTCAGTATTCTCTTCCTTTGATTCAGTATCTTTTACTATCATGTTAGCACTTGCTGCCATATTTTGAATTTTAAAATTACTTATATTGACATTTGTATTTATTTTTGACATTGAATCTTCTTTTTGAATAATCATCCCAACAGAAATCATCATAATAGCCACAACAAATGTCATGCCTGTAATTATTTTTGTTTTCTTCAAATTAATTCACCTCAAATGTGTTAATTGATATATATCAATTTTACTCTAAATAAATTTCTTTGTCAAATTTGGTCATTTTGAGAGTTATTTTCTTGGTATTTTATTATATTTATTATTTATAGTTTTGTTAATTTGATTTATAATTTTATTGGTGATTAAATGAGTGAAATTGATAAATTAATTGAAATGATTAAAGATAGTAAAAAGATTGTATTTTTTGGTGGTGCAGGAGTTTCAACTGAATCTGGTCTAAAGGATTTTAGAAGTAGTGATGGACTTTATAATGAAAAATATAAGTATCCTCCTGAAGAAGTGCTTTCTCATAGTTTTTTTATTAATCATACAGGTGAGTTTTATGATTTTTATAGAGATAAATTAAATCCTAATAATTATAAACCTAATATTACCCACTACGTTTTAAGTAAAATGGAACATAATAATATGCTTAGTAGTGTTATTACTCAAAATATTGATGGATTTCACCAGGATGCTGGTTCATATAATGTATTAGAACTGCATGGTTCGGTTAAAAGAAATTATTGTATGAAGTGTCATAGATTTTATAGTGATGATGTTATATTCAATTCTACTGGTATTCCTAAATGTGATTGTGGTGGTATTATAAAACCAGATGTTGTCTTATATGAAGAAGGTTTAAATGAAAGTGTTATTAAAAAAACAATAAATGAAATTTCAACATGTGACTTATTGATTATTGGAGGAACATCACTAAATGTTTACCCTGCTGCTTCTTTTATAAATTATTTTAGAGGAAGATATTTAGTTTTAATAAATAAAAGTATTACTCAATATGACCATATATGTAATTTAGTTATTCATGATAGTATTGGAAAAGTTTTTGAAAGTATTGAAAAAAGCCTTTTTTAGGGCTTTTTTTCTTCTTTTAAATTATTTAATTCATCAATTGATAATCCTGTAGAATTAGAAATTATATTTAAATCTACTCCATTATTTATAAAGTTAATAGCAACTTCTCTTATAGATGATTCTTTTCCTTCTTGTTTAGATATTTCTTTCTCGGTATTAGTCACTCTTCTCATTTCTCTTTCAAAGTCGTATTCTGGTAAAATATCTTTTTCTTTAGAAAGCTTTTTTAATTCATCCATAATAGCTAATGACTCCTTTTTGCCACATGCTATTCTTTCCATTTCTTCATAACTATTTGCAGATAAGAAAGATAGCATAGCGTCTAATTCATTAGCCTCATTATAGCATAGACCTTTGTATTTAGATAGATACACTTCATATATTTTCATATATTTTTTTTTATATTTTCCACTCTCATCAGAAATCATATAACAAATATTTCCAACTTCTTTATTTTCTTTAAAATATCCATCATTAAAATTAATTTGAACAATTTGCTTTTAAAAATATGTTTCTCTTTGATTTAAAGATTTACTAAGTAGACTAAAAACATATGAGAATGATTTAATAGAGTCAGTAGAATAATTCTTATACATTTCAATATTAATTGTCATTCAAAGTCTTTCATCTTGATCATTTGGAACAAATACTAAATCGAGTCAAATAAATACCTCCTTTCAATTATATTATTAATTTTTTTGTAATAAACATAAAAAAATGTAAACTTTCGTCTACATTTTAATGATACTTCTAATTTAATTTAAATGTTTGTGGTGCTATTTTGTAAACTAATACTAGACTTATAATTATATAAAGACATGAAAACATTATTCCAAATATAGATAATATATTTATATTAAGAACAAGACTAAACATCTGATAGCAAACAATATATGTAAGTAATGTTGTAATTGAATAACTTATTTTTTTCATTTCCATATTTTTATTATATGGTTGTAATAAATAGTAAATTACTAAGTAATGAGTTGAGAAGAATATACTTAAACAAATTATAAAAATTATCATACACATTATTGTAAGTATACTGGTATTATTTAGACCTAATATAATTGCATTTCCAATACCTATTGTAATAGCTGGTAATAAATTAACTTTTATTACCGTTATTAATCTTTTTTTAAATAGACCTAATAATGTTTTTGGTTCTCTATAAAAATTATAACTTAACATAGCATGATCACAATTAAAAAACATTGCTTGAGTAATAATTGCTCCTCTATTTACAAAATACATAACAAATACAAATATTGCTAATCTATTATTTAAAAAGTTAGATATTTGTTTTAAGTAGATGTTATTAGTATAACAAATAAATATTAATATTATATAAATTATTCCTATAATCAAAGCATATTTTTTAGCACTCCTTAATAATATTTCTTTATGTCTTTCAAAGAAGATTGTATTAAATAAATCGAATCCTTTTTTTCCATTTATTTTTTTTGAATCTAATTCCATATCTTTTTTCTTAACTTCTACCATTGCTTGTTTTAAATAGGCTTTTTCATTATCACTATCCATTACATTTACTTTATTATTTAATCTTTTATACATTAATTTATAATCTTTAATATTAAATAGGTATATAAGTGATAAAGTTCCTATAATTATTGTAAATATTGTTACTAATTCTATAATTTTAAATGGTATTGTTATATTTATTATTGGTAATAATGAAAAACCTAGTATTATTAGTAATATTGTAAAATATAATGTTGTATTACTATACCACATATAGTCATATTTTTTATAAAACATGATATTTAAACTTTCTCCAATAAATTTTATAAATGTTGTGAATAACAATAGAGTTATTGGATAAATAAATTGAAGTGAAAGAAATTTAGCTAGAATAAATAAACAAATACTATTAAGAATAAAATTTACTATAGTATTCCAAAATATATTTGCTTTATAGAAATTTGTAGCATCCATATTGAATAGTATTATAGAGAAATATTTTTTCTTACTTGTGTTTAATAATTTATTATTGATAAACATTCCAAGAATTGTTAATAAAAAATACAGGTGAATTGTTGCATTTACATAATTATTTGGGCACATTGTTTTACATATTGAATAAATTACAAAATAATAAAATGCTTTAAATAGTATTGCTCTTGATATTGATAAAACTATTCCAATTATTCCTATAACTATCTTTAATACTTTACTGTCATACGCATCATCTGTTAATAAATCTTTTAATATTGGTAGATTTCTTAGAGAATATATTAAAGAGTTAACTGCATATACTATGTCTATTTCTAATGACTTAATTAATATATTAATCATTTTGTTCTTCCTTTAATTGCTTTATTATTTTGTCTTTATATCTTTTTGTATTGAGATTATTTTTTTCAATAAGTTCTAATTTTTTATTACTTAATATAACTATTTCATCGCAAAGGTCTGTTGCGAGTTCTAAGATATGTGTTGAAAGTATAATTATATGGTCCTTTTTTAATGATTTAAATAGTTTTTTCATATCTTCTTGTACAACAATATCGAGTGATGTTAATGGTTCGTCTAATAAAATTACTTTAGGATTTGATATTATATTAATTAGTATTTGAATTTTATTTTTCATACCATGAGAATATTCTTTTAATAACTTATTTTGATCTTCTTTTTTTAGTTTTACTAAATCAAAATATTCATCGATTTCTTTTATATCTTTTATTTTATCTTTATTAACATCTAGATAAAATTGTAAAAATTCTTTTCCCGTCAAAAATTCTGGTACAATTGGAGTTGATGTTACATAGCCAATATCTTTATTTTGAATAATATTTTTTCCATATTCATTATCTAGAAAAAATTTTCCTGAATCAATAGAAATATCACTATTTATAGAATTAAAGAAAGTAGTTTTACCTACTCCATTTCTTCCTAATAATCCATAAATTTTACCTTTTTTAAAAGTAAAATTTATATTTTTTAATACTTCTTTGTCATTATAACTTTTACATAAATTTACTATTTCCAACTTCATAATCTTTGTCCTAATCTACTTCTTTTTGTAATAATTTAAATAAATATTCTCTAACATTTTCGTCATCTTCTTTTTTTATTTCATTGCATAAATTTCTTAATTTAGTCTTTTTTTCTTCATTGATATCTAAATAATCAATCTTTTCTTCAAACTCTTCAATTTCTTCAAGTATAGATGGTTCCTCTTCGTCGCTTTCAATAATCATTGTTCTTAACATCTGAGTTTGTTCTAATTCTTCTTTGAATCTATCACTTTTACTACTCATATACTTTACTCCATTTCTTTGTTTTTTAATTTATTTATAACTATATTATATACCATAATTACAATAAGTCCAAACACAGTACATATTATACCCCATTTTAAGAGTGGAAATGAATTAAATTTTGTAAATATTGTATTCTTTTTTATAATAAAATCTATTACTAAAGAAGTAATAATTGTTTCTATTCCGGATGTTGCAAATATTATACCTAAGGTATTTATTACTTTATGAGTTGGTCTTTTTAAAATAAATATAATAATTATATTTAATAAAAATAATGCTGTTA
>UQQI01000040.1 GCA_900543055.1 uncultured Mollicutes bacterium | reverse complement strand
TCACATCATTTTGTATGTGTTTTAATTTAATATCTCCAAAATGGGGTTCACATCATATAAATGTGTTTAACTATATCTTTGTGACATTGTATAGAATATAATGTTTGCTATAATTTTTTGTTCATCTTCTGTTGCAGAACCATTACTATGTCCAGTTTGGATAAAAGCATTGTTTCCATATGTTGACAAATATATACTTTTTGCAGGTGTTCCAATATTATCAAATGTTAGCCAAACGTCTCCACCGGCTACTTGTCCATATACGTGGCTTGTTGGTATTTTTAGTTTTGTTCCAATTTTTCCAATTGGCCATGGATACTCTGTAAATACTCCAGATCTTTGTATTGTTACATCACTACTTGGAGCCCAATTTAAGTCTGAAGTTGCTTGTATACTTACATATTTAGAAAGATTTATAAAATTCTTATGATTTCCACATCCTGTTGTAATAGTATCATGTCCAAATATTGCTGCTCCTCCAGCATTTAGAAATTTATCTACTGCTTTAGCAGATTCTTCAGTTAAGTCTTTACTTCCATTACAATCTGCAAATCCAAAGACTAAAATATCATATTTTTTATCATTATTTAAATATTTATTATAATTATTATTAAAATCTTTAATATAAACTGTATCTACTTTTATTTTGTCTTTACCATAATTTGCCATCCAAGATGGAAAGTTGTTTTTATAAACTTCTTCCGGATAAATATTTAAAACTTTAATTTCTGTGATTTTTGTTATATCATATGGATCTGCATTACAATAACTATCTTTGATTTTATTTCCTTCAGGATATTTGTAACTATAATTGTAATTTTTACAACAAATATGTACACTATAACTTTGCGTGTCAAGTTCGGAAGTATTACCTGTACTTTGTGTTTTTATTGAAACTCTTCCTCTACAAGTTTTATCTTTTTTACCTGGGTCTGACAATGAACTCAAATATTGTCCTTCATATAATTCTTCTAAAGTAACATCTTTTGTCCCTGGGTAGTCCATAGCATATTGTGCGGCGGCATCTGCTGCCGATGATGCCATTGTGTCATATGATTGTATTCTTGCCGATTTTCTATATCTTGAGTAAGCAATTACAGATGAGGATATTAAAATACCTAGAATTACCATTACTCCAAGCAATTCAACAAGAGAAAAACCTTTATTATTTTTTCTCATTACATACATCTCCTTTATTATCAATTTTACTATACTTCTTTTAAATATTCAAAAAGTTTTTCAGCAACTTCTCTAGTAACAACTGAGGATAATTCTTCCACACTCGCTTCTTTCATTTTCTTTAGAGATCCAAATTTCTTTAATAATTCTTTTTTTCTTACTTCTCCTATTCCAGGAACCATATCCAAAATACTCGTTAAAGCTCCTTTTGCTTTAATATTTCTATGATATGTAATTGCGTATCTATGTACTTCTTCTTGTATTCTCGTTAAAAATAGAAATAACTTAGAATCTTTATTAACTTCTAAAATTTCATAATTTTCATTCATTATATGATTTGTTCTATGTTTATCATCTTTTACTAAACCAATTATTGGAATATGTAAGTTTAAGGAGTCTAATACTTCTTTACAAGCAGATATTTGTAATTGTCCTCCATCCATTACTATTAAGTCTGGTGTATATGACTCTTCCATTAACACTTTGAAGTATCTTCTATAAATTACTTCTTTCATTGCTCCTAAGTCATCTTTTACATCTGTTGAAATTTTATATTTTCTATATAAGTCTTTATTTGGTAAAAAGTCATCAAATACAACCATTCCACCAACATAAAATGTTCCGAATAAATGAGAGTTATCAAACGATTCTATTCTTCTTAAATCTTTTAGACCTAATAATTCTTTTAATTCACTAAGTGCTTTATATCTTTCTTCCTCATCTTGCTTTAAAGTTTCTCCTTCAAGTTCAAACTGCTCTTTTGCATTTTCTCTTGCTAGATCAACTAAATTTTTTAATTTACCTCTAACCGGTTTAGTGACCTTTATTTTAAAGTAGTCATTTAATAGTTCTTCATCTAATTCTTCTGGTATTACTAATTCTTTTGGTAGTACTCCTTTATCATAGAATTTTATTAAATATTCAACTATTTCTTCTTTTATATCACCTAATGAAGATATTATTTCATTATGTCTTCCAAATAATAATCCATCTCTTATAAAGAATAATTCTATTGCTAGATAGTTATTATCATAATAATAATTTACTAAATCAAAGTTATAATTATTATTTAAATCTATCTTTTGTTTCTTTAGAGTTGTATTTATATCTTCTAACATATTTTTTAGTTCTAGTGCTCTTTCATAATTCATACTTTCACTAGCCTTCAACATTTCTTCTTCTATTTTTTTAGAAATAATTGTACTATCTCCTTTTAAGAATGAAATTATTTCTTTTTTCATAGAATCTATTTCTTCTTTTTTTATGTCTTTTTTACAATATCCAAGACATTCATTTATATGATAGTAGAGACATAAATCTTTTTTTAATTTATCACATTTTCTAAGTGGATATATTCGATTTATAATATTAACTGTTTTTCTAGCAGCACCGGCATTTGGATAAGGACCATATAAATGACTTTTTATTTTTTTTCTTTTAGCATTTCTTACTATTTTTACAACAGGATATTTATCATTTGTTAGTTCTATATATGGATATGATTTATCATCTCTAAGTAAGATATTATATTTTGGATCATATTTTTTAATTAAAGTAATTTCAAGAATCAAACTTTCTAGTTCAGATGATGTAACTATATAGTCAAAATCATCTATGTCTTCTACAAGCATTTTTGTTTTTCCAGTAACGGTTCTTGTAAAGTAACTTCTTAATCTTCTTTGTAAATTTTTAGCTTTTCCCACATAAATTATTACTCCATCTTTATTTTTCATTTGATAACTACCTGGTTTTGTAGGTACTAAACTTAGTTTTTCTTTAAAATCTTTCATATTATCACCAATAAAGTTATTATAACAAAAAAAACTATTATAAAATAGTTCTTTTTTATTTACAATTATCTAGTTTTTTCTACAGGTTGTTCGTTGTAATTCATTTCTGTTGTTATTATATTTAATTTATATTTACTTAACGCTTTTATTAGGGCTTCTTTATTTACATAGTGTCCTTTTAATAATGTTGTATTTCCCATGTCTTTTGTTTCTTCTTCATCATATCTTTCTTCAAGTTCACTATAAGAACTTACAGGATTTTCTTTGTATTCTGTTCCAAGTCTAATTGTTCCTGCTTCTTTTACTTCTTGGAAAATACTTTCCATAAGAGTTTCATATTCTATTCTTTGTCCATCTTCTTTTACAAATTCAATTCCTATAGTATCTTCATATTTAGTGATAACAGAATCTATCAAACTACTCATGAATTGCATTATGTTTACATAGTATCCGCTTTTAATATTTATATTTTGATATACTCTTCTATTTGCTAATGAGTCTTTATCTTTTGCATCATAAGTATAAATATTTGTTTTATCACTTTCTTTGATAACTCCAAAGCCATTTAAATTATCTAGTATATCTAATGGCATATCTTCAATATGACTTTTGTTTTCTTCTACATCATCTAATTCTTCATCAATAACTTCTTTGATATCTTCTTCATCTAGTTCTTTGTCTAATTCGTCGTCAATTGCTTCTTTAATGTCATCTCTTGTTAATGTTTCATCTTCTTCAGCTGTAGTTTTTCCAGATTCTTTTTTCTTAGCAAGCATTTCTTCAAGATTTAGTTGAATAACTCTGCTCATTGTGTTTGCAAAATAGTTTGGTATTTGTGAGTCTTCTGATGTTACTAATCTTTCAATATCTTCTTCTGTTAAGAATGGATTTCTTCTTTCAAACTCTTCAATAACAGGTTCTTTATCATGAATATATGAAAGTGCTAAGTTTCTATAATAATCTTCTATTGTTATATGATTTTCATTTACATAATTTAATAAAATATTTATATATTCTTCCCCTGTTAGTGGAGGTAATTTTTCTTCCTCTACTTCTTCTTGTTCCTCAATATTGTTATCTTCTTTATCATCTTGTTTTTCTTTTAACATTTCTAAATTTAATTCAACAATCTTTCTCATTGCTGAAGTGAAGTATTCAATTATATTTTCATCATTACTTTCAATTAATAATCTAATATCTTCAGCTGTTAAAAATGGATTTAGTCTTTCTACTTCTCTTGCTGTTAACTCTAAGTTATTTCTATATTCATTTGCTAATTGTCTGTAGTAGTCATCTATTGTTATTTCATTATCCATTAAATATTTTAAAAGTGCACTGATATAAGAATATCTTTCATAAAGTTCTGCTTTTCTTTCTTGTTCTCTTTGTAGTCCTTCTTCACTTGTTTCTTCTTGACCTAACTCTTTTAATTTTGCTTTAAAGAATTCAACTAGCTTATCATAACTCCATTTTCCTTCTTCTAATCCTAATTCGTTATAGTTTGGAATTGATGCAACGCTACCATTAATTGCCATAAAGAATTCATAATTTTGTCTTCTTTCAAGTTGAACAAGAATTTCTTCAATTGTTTCTTTAGATATTTTTTCTGGTAAATATATTTGCATTGTTGTTCCTTCTAGAAGTAAAACTGTTATTCCTTCGTTATTTGCATGTTCTGCATTTTGCATTGGTAATTGTTCATTAATTATTGTTGTATTAAAATTATCTCTTGCGATTTCATATATTCTTGGTCCGTGATGTTTTTCAGTTCCGTCAAATACGTCTACTACTTCGTTTCCATCTTTGTCATACATTATTAAGCCTCTAAAAAAGTCTAAATATTTTCCTCTTTTTCCAACCATCCATGGTAACTTACTGTCTCCAAGAATCACTCCTGAATTTGGTGCAGATTGAGGTAATGGCCCTAAATCGATTTTTTCAACTTTTACTTCTTGTACTGGATTATAACATTTTGGTTCTTCTATAAATTTTTCTACAGATACAGGTTGTTCTTCTTCTATTGATTTTGCCATCATTTCTTTTTGATAATCTTCTGCAGTTTCATAACCTCTAAGATATGGTTTCTCTACTACAGGTATTTCCTCAATTGGAACATTATAATAAGATGTAAATGTTCCTTTTTTTGCTATTTCTTCATACAAATTTTTATTTAATTTAATTTCATTATTTTCCATACAAACTCCCCTTTAAATAAATTATGTCTGTATTATACCATATTTTTCTTTATTTTTCAATAGTTTTATTGTTTGACGTAATCATTTTAACTAAATATTTGAAGATAAAATTTCTTTTAAAAAAGAAAAAGAAATATTATTGATATTTCTCCATTGCTTTCATCATTTGATTAATTTGTTTTTGATTTGGTTTTCTACCCATTTGCATCATTAATGCTTTTATCATATCTTCATTAATTGGTGGGTTCTTCTTTAAATATTTCTTCATAAATGTTCTTGCTCCGAAGAAACCTATTGCTGCTCCAATTAATATTCCAACGATTACTAATAATATATCATGTAGCATTTTCTCATCTCCTCATTAATATTATTACAAAAAATATCAATTTAGACAAGTTGTTTTAATAGATAATCATCTAAAAAGAAGAAATCTGTGCTTTTAAATGAACAAACAAATAAATTTTTATCTTCTCTATTTAGTATTTTAAAGAAACTAGAAAAATTTTGTTCTACTTCTAATTTTAAATAATAATTATTTACATTTAATCTACTTACTTCATTTAAATAAAAATTATTTATATAGTGAGTATTTTTTCTTTTAGAATATGGTATATCTTGATGAAGTTTTATAAATAATTTTTTATCGACTTCATCTTTTTTAAATGGGACAATTAATTGAGTAAATAAATTATATCCATATTCTACTTCTTCTTTATCAAGATAAAATACTGTTTTTAATATATTATATAAGACACTTGGAGTGTCACTATATAGTTTTACAAATTCATCTTTTATTTTAAAAATATAATAGACTTTCATTTTATCACCATTATTATGATAACAAAATGGAAAGTCTAATTTTGTTTTATTTTAGTAAATTTTCTATTTTTTCTTCTAAAGATTCACTATCAAATCCTAATTTCTTATAAACGTCTTCTTTAGAGCCACTTAATCCAAAATCATTTAATGAAATTATATATTTACTATTAAAGATAATTTTATTCCATGAGTATTCTGGTGTTGCTTCTACAGCTATTTTTCTTATTTCTACTGGTAAAACCGCTTCTTGATATTCTTTTGATTGTTGTAAAAATCTTTCCAAGTTTGGCATAGACACTACTCTCACATCTATTCCTTTTGTTCTTAAGTTATTAGCTGCTTTTATTACTTCATGTAATTCTTCTCCACAAGAAATTATTATTCCAGATGGTTTTTTCATTGTATCTACAGCAATATATCCACCACACTCAACTTTATTTGCTTTCGTACATTCAAGAATTGGTAATTTGTTTCTTGAAAGAGCAATTACCGATGGCGTGTTTATTTGATTAAGAATTGTTCTATATGTTCCTATTACTTCATTAGTATCAGCCGGTCTAAATACTTCCATATTAGGCATTGTTCTAAGTGAAAGTATTTGCTCAACAGGTTGATGAGTTGGACCATCTTCGCCTACACTTATTGAGTCATGAGTATATATATAAATATTTGGTAATTTCATCATACATGCAAGTCTCATAGCTGGCTTTAAATAATCAGAAAACGCAAGGAAAGTTGAAGCATATGGTCTAAATCCAGATAAGGCAAGTCCATTTATAATAGCACCCATTGCATGTTCCCTTACACCAAAGAAAATATTTTTCCCATTATAGTCATCGTATGAGAAGTCTCCACCTTCTTTTATATATGTTTTATTAGCAGCGAATAAGTCAGCGGATCCTCCAATTAAGAATGGAATATTGCTTGAGATATTATTTAATATTTTAGATGATGCGTCTCTTGGTGACTCTTCAAGCGATGATGGTATATCATAAATTATGTCTTTTAATTCTATTTTTTTATCACTACTCATGAATTTTTTCAATTCATTTTGTTCTTCTTCAGATAAAGTCTCCATACTTTTTTCAAATTTTTCTGATAGTTTTTTACATCTATTATTTATTAATGCTTGAAATTCTTCCATTGATCTTTGTGATACTTGAAATGGTATATCTCTTACTGATAGTTTTTCTTTTATATTTGAAATATCAGCTTTTGTTAGTGGTTTTCCATGAACTGTATTTGTTCCTTCAAGTAATGAATATTTTCCAATAGTTGTTTTTATTTCTATTAGTGTCGGTTTATCAGTTGATGCTTTGGCTTCTTCTATTGCTTTTGATATTTGTTCGTAGTTATTACCATCTTCAACGTTTATAACATTCCATCCTGCCGAAATAAAACGCATTGGAACATTGTCATTAAATGTCATACTTGTTTTTCCATCTAAGCAAATGTTATTTGAGTCATATAAAACTATTAACTTATTTAACTTTAATGTTCCTGCAAGAGATGCAGCCTCATATGATATTCCTTCCATTAAGTCTCCATCACTTGCTAGAACATAGGTATAGTGATTAATGATGTCTCTTTTTAATTTGTTGTATTTCGTTCTTAAATATGCTTCTGCCATTGCCATACCTACTGCTGTTGCAAATCCTTGTCCAAGTGGTCCTGTTGTGCAATCAACGCCTGGTGTTTTTCCATATTCTGGATGTCCTGGAGTTATAGAGTCAATCTTTCTGAAGTTTTTTAAATCATCTAATGTGATATCAAATCCTGCCATATATAATGTTGCATATAAAAGTGCAGACCCATGCCCTGCTGACATTACAAATCTATCTCTATTAAAATATTCTGGATCTTCCTTGTCGAAATTTAAATGATTAGCATATAATGAATAGATAATAGGAGCAGCTCCTAGCACAATACCAGGATGCCCACTATTTGCATTATCTATCATATCTATTCCTAAACATCTGATTTGATCTATTATTTTTTGTTGATTAATTTCTGTTAAATCTATTGGTGCTTTTATCATTATAACCACTCCTTTGTTAGTATTATATCATAGGCTATTTAGTCTTGTGATATTTAATTTTTTTATAGCACTCCATTATTATCAATATAACTAGTCCTAAACATAATAGTCCAATTAAATGTGGATATGGAATTGAACTTGTTTTTAATATAACATTTAAGAAATCCACTTCTAAAACTGCTACTCCAAGTATTAGAGACCCCAATACTCCAAATAAGAATATATAGTTACTTGTAAGTGAAACCGAGAACGCGCTTTTCTTTTCACTTCTACAATTAAATGCATGGATATTTTGGATAATAATCATTAATGCCATAATATATCCTCTTGCAAGTGATGTTTCCATGTGAACTATATTTAATAGGTAATACCATAATCCAAATACTATAAACCCAATTGATAATCCTGATATTATTATTTCCTTAAATAAATCTTTATCAAATAAACTTTCTTTTGGGTCTCTTGGTTTTTCTTTCATAATGTCTTTTTCCGCTTTTTCAAAAGATAGTGCAAAGTCTTGAATTCCATCTGTTACAACATTTAACCATAGAAGTTGTATTGCTACTAATGGCATTGGCATATTACAAAGAATTGATAGACAGAAGAATAACACTTCAGCAAGACCGCATGATACTAGGAAATATGTTATTTTTCTTATATTTGCATAAGCAACTCTTCCTTCTAATACTCCACTTACTATTGATTTAAAGTTATCGTCCATTACAATCATTTTTGATGTTTCACGAGCAATATCTGTACCACTTCCCATGGCAATACCAATGTTAGCACTTCTTAGGGCTGGTGCATCATTTACGCCATCTCCTGTTACAGCAACAAATTCACCTTGCCTTTTAAGAGACTCTACTATTTTTAATTTTTCCATAGGAGTTACTCTTGTATAAATTAATTTACTTTTAACAAAAGAGTCAAATTCTTCTTCAGATTTTTTTAGATACTCTTCTACTTCATCTCCTGTTGTTACATCGTCATATGTATTTGTTAATTTTAAATCTTTTGCTATTTTAAAGGCTGTTAATGGATGATCTCCTGTAATCATTAATACTTTTATTCCTGCAGTGTGACATTTTTTTATTGCACCTACTGCTTCTTTTCTAATTGGATCAATAAAACCAACCATTCCCATGAACATTAAATCTTTTATATCCTTTTCAGAATATGAATCTTTCTCTTCTACCCTACCATTTGCAAGAGCAATTACTCTATAGCCATCTTTTGCTAAATACTCATTTTGTTCTTCTAACTTATTTATATCTAATTTTTTTCTAAAATTTATTTTATTACAGAATGATGTTACTACTTCTAATGAACCTTTTATTGTACAATATACTTCATTATCTTTTTTATAAAATACTGCTGAATATTTATTTGCTGATTCATATGGGATAGTTTCTAATATTTCAATATTTTTTATATTTGTTTTTGCTTTTTCTCCAAGAACTAAGAAAGCTATATCAATAGAGTCTCCAATATGTTCTTTTTTTGTAAACTTTGCCTCATTATTAATTTGACCAAGAAGTGCTATTTCTTTAGCATATTTAACATCTGTTCCATTTATTTCTCCATTTGTGTCATATCCAGCTCCGGTTATTATATATTCATTATCATTTGGTAATAAAATTTTTTTAGCAGTTTGTTCATTTACTGTTAGTGTTCCTGTTTTATCACTTGCAATTACTGTACAACTTCCAAGAGATTCAACAGAGTTTAATTTTTTTGCAACAACTTTGTGTTTTGCCATTTTATTTGAGGCTATTGTTAGCGCCATTGTTAAAGCAAGTGGTAGACCTTCTGGCATTGCTGATACAGCAAGGGCTATAACTGATAACAAGATTTCATTCAATGGAATATTCTTTGTTGCTAGAAGTATTGCTATTAGTATTGAAATTATTACTATTAATAAAGTAATTTGTTTTGAAAATTTTTCTACTCTAATAGTTAGAGGAGATTTTTCTTCTTTTGTATTATTAATTGTATGAGCAATTTGACCTATTTCTGTATTTATTCCTATTTTAACGACTATTGCTTGTGCTCTTCCTGTTACAACACTTGTTCCCGCAAATAACATATTATTTTGATTATTTATTGATATCTCTTTATTTGCTAACATCTTAGCATTTTTTTCTACTGCAACACTTTCTCCTGTTAGAATTGACTCATCTACTGTAAAATTATGAGCATCAATTATTCGTAAGTCGGCAGATATTTTATCACCTGACTCTAAATAGACATAGTCTCCTATTGTTAACTCACTAGAGTCTATTAATGTTTCTACACCATTTCTTTCTACTTTTACTTTTTCTTTTACAAGTGAAGACAAAGCCTCAGCAGTATTACTCGCTTTTTTCTCTTGAAATGTTCCCATTATCAAGTCAACTAAAATTATAAAAGTGATTGCTATAGCATCCACTATTTCTCCTACTAGAATGGATGCAAATATTGCAACTATTAGTATTAAAACTATTGGATCAAGTAATTCATTGAGAAATATTTTTAATATACTATCTGGCTTTTTTCTTGGTAGTTCATTGTAGCCATATTTATTTATTCTTTTTGTTGCTTCTTTGCTAGTTAATCCTTCCTCACTAGTTTGAAATTTTTTTAGTATCTCATCAGTTGACATTGCATAAAACTTATTATTTTTCATTTTCAATCCCCTCTTCTTTAGTTTTTATTATTTTTTGCAGGATTACTGGTAACTATTACATTATCTTGAATATCATGTGTTACTATACTTACTGCTCCTATTACACAATTTGAGCCAGTCAATATTCCTGGCAGAACTATAGTTTTTCCTCAAAACCAACAATTATTTCAAATACTTATTTTTTTTCAATTCATTCATGCTATACCTTACCTACTTCTTAATTTTTTCTTTTATAAAGTTTTCTAGTGAAACAAAATATCCTTGGTCAACAGAAAATATAAAATAAATAATACCTATAATTATATCGAATAAATCAAATGTTAAAATTATAGAGATTGCTGCTAGTAGTGACAAGTACTTTGTAAATTCTTTTTTCTTTTTATATCCGTATATTGTTCCTATGAGAGTTAGTACTTGAGCAAGTATTAGTAATATTTCTCCAAATGATGACGGATTCATTTTTTTTGTTGAAATTAGTACTACTTTAGCTATTACTGTTAATATTAAAATAACTGTTGTAAATGTTGTTGCTACTTTTATAAATTTCTCGTCTTCATAGTTATTTTTAAATTCTAAAACTGGTTCTTGATGAAATTCTTTTATCTCTTTTTTCTCTGGTACTTTTATTGGCTTTTCAACATAGTTTTCTATTTCATTTTCATTTAATACTAGGATTGGTTCCCATTTTTGACCTGGAAGCCCTGGCAATATTCCACAACAAATTACTAAGTTATTATTATTTAGTGTACTCCGTATGTTATGAGCAAATTTTCTTGCTGTATCGTAAACTTCATTATCATATTTAAATTCTGAGCCTTTAAAAAAAAGAACTTTCCCATCCATTATAAAGCCTCTTATCAATTGTTCATATTCTTCTTGTTTTCCTCCTAAAGATAAAAACCATTCTCTATGATCCATATTACTATTTTGCAAATACTTTACTTCGTTATTGTAAATTAAGAATAGTATTCTATTATTCATATCATCACCTAGTGTAATTATAACACGTTAAATATGGTTAAGTAAAATTACTTTTAAAGAAAAAAAGAATCATTTTTGTTTTGATTCTTCCTAATTTGCTACTTTTGTAAATTGTTTTGCTTTTTCTAATGTATTATTTCCTATTTCAAATGATTTTAGATATTGTCTTAGAAAATATACTTTATCTAAATTATTATCAAATAATATATCTGCTAGTTCTAGTGCTTGATCTAGGTATATTTCATCATACAAGGCAATATCATAGTAAGAATTATCTTTATTTCTTATTCTTTTTTCTACTATATCATTATTGAATTCCTTATTTTTAGAATAATCTAGAAATTTTATAAATAAATTAACATTATTTTGCCATATCACTGGATTTAAAGAAGCATTGGGACATCTAAATTCAATTGTGTTTCCTTCTATTTTTTCGTCAAGGTTCATTACATTTTCAAAGTTTACTGCTTGATATCTATTAATAGAAAGTTTTTTTACAATGTCATATGCGTCTATTTTTTCGTTTCCGACTAATTTTTTATATACTTTTAAAAATCTTTTAGAAACAGTTTTTGCATATTCATCTAGTGTTGGTCTATAACTTAAATATTCTCCATAAGAGAATCTAAAAATAATATTTTCATATGTTGACCACAACTTTATAAAATTTAACCAGTAGTCTTTATTTCCTCCAATAGTTTGTGTTCCTACATGAATATGTCCTCCTGCTTTTTCTCCTATTACTGAATTCTTATTTAGAATTTTACATACATCTAATAGGTTTTGCCAACTGTCTTTGCAATCAACTAAGATTGGTGAGTTTATTTCTGCTCCTTGTTCTAGTGATGTATCTTTTTTTAGTCTCCATGATTTATCTAGTTTTTGTTCTTCTAATTCCGTTTTTATATTTTCTTTTTTAGCAGGTTCAAATTCTAATTCTAATCCAAACGTTTCTTCTTGTGGTATTCCTAAATCTTCTCTATAATCTAGATAATATTTATCTAGTTCTAATAATATTTCTTCTAAATATAGTCCTTTTAATTTTGATAGTGCACAGTTTTCTTTTGGATTTAATAATTTAAATATTTCTGATGATTGACTATTTAGAATATTTGAATTATCCATATAATCTTTTATAAGTATCCTTCTTAATTTCTAATCTTTTTATTTTTCTATCGATGTCATCAGATCTATATTTACTTTTTATTTTTTCCATTTCTTTTGTAAAACTATACTTTGTTAGACTTTTTCTTGCATAATATACTCCTTCACAAACTAATGTAGTTGCTAATAAATAGGCTATTGTTGATAATAAATTTTGCATATCATTTTCTTCTACTATCATAAATTCATCTTTAAATTCATAACGAATCATTGCTTTATAATAGTCTTTCTCTTTTAGTTGTGAACTTGTTAATTTTTTGTTATTTCTATTTTTGAAGTGATTGGTTCTTTTAAATGATTAAGAATCTCTTCTGGACTATTTTCAATGTTATCAAAGATTATATCAGGTGAAATATTATTTAAATCATATACTGAAATTTTTCTTTCATAACAATCTTTTTGCTTATGCCATTTTGTTATTATAACTAATTTATCACTTTGTCCTTTGCTTTTTTCATATTTTGTATCTAAGTCAAAGTTCATATCACTATCTACTTCTTCGTATGCAGTTAAATATAATCTTTCATTATCTTTTACTATTGGTGTATTATTCGTATATTTAAATCCTCCTGCTAGTACTAAACTTGTTGTGACATATGGTGCAAGCAGTTGAATTAGACGAGCAGTTATTTTTAAGTTTCTGGTGGTTTTAACTTTTATTTTTTTTGATTTTGCATCTTTTAATTCTTCTTCTAGTTCTTTTATATCTTTATTAAGTTTCTTATAAATTTCACTTTCTTCCACTAATAATCCCCCTTTTTGAACGATATTATATAGTAGCATATAATATTTTTCTTTGCAATGTATTGTTAGATATAAAAAATTTTTATATAAAAAACA
>UQQI01000039.1 GCA_900543055.1 uncultured Mollicutes bacterium | reverse complement strand
TCACCATTAAAAGTATAAAAAAGCACTTCAGTATTCTCTCCCCGACCCGGATAAACAATTATTTGCTCTTTGATTAAATCTATATAAACATCATCAAAATCATGAAAATCTAAAGAGTCGGAATGTAGTTTAAAATCTGATATTAATTTATTATTTTCATCATAAATATTTATTTTCCGAAAATGATTATCATTATAATACACTAATAAATATTTATCGGCAAAAACTAATGAATTTATATCTTCATACGGAACATCGTTTATTATACAAGTATCTTCATTTAAAATATTATAGCAATAAATCTGATTATTCTTAGTATAATAAACGCAATTATTTCCTAATTCTGATATATCATAATTATTAGCTATCAGATGTTCACTTTTCTTTCCATTATCGTATATTGTTAGTCCATGATCATCATAAATAACATAATTACCTTTTGCTTCAGCTGCATATTTAGAAATATCAGAAAGTTCTTTGCATTTATAACTCTGCTTGCTCTCACCTAATTTATATATATCAAATTCGTAATTGTTTGGATTTTTTATAGTGATCATTCCGTCAGAATAAACCATATATTCGGATTTATAAAAGCTATGATCTGAATCCGGTTTAAAATTATCACCTGAATTATAAAAAGTTAGCAATAAAATTATTATTATAAGAGATAATATAACCGAAATCAACAATAATTTCTTTTTGTACTTTTTCATAAAATCACCCACCTATATTTATTACCACGAATGATTTCTAAAGCTTTATCTATCTTGCACCGAATTTGTTTTCCGGTTTTTATATATACTGCTAATTCACTAAAGATTATATTTGGCACCATTCCCAAAGGTTCAAACTTTCATCAATACCATCTTTGGAAGCATAAACCATCATTAGTGTAAATATATCTCCTTCATCATAACCTTGTTTTCCTCTGCTCTTAGTAAGATAATTATGTTCAACTATTCGTGAAAAACCTCCGGTTATCAAATTGTATTTATAAAAAGGATTTTATTATATATATCAATTAATGTTTTGAAGTCATTGTAAGTAAATTCTCCTGTAACTGGAAGTTTATATTTCTTTTGAAATGCTTTTACCATTGTTACAGTATTTTCTGAATATATTGAGTTTGTTTGAAGTCTTGGAATATCAGGGTCCATGAATGCAAGAGCATCTAAAAAGTAATGAATATATTCGACATCAATTCCAGTTGTTCCTAACGATAATTTATCTGAGTATAAAAGTGTTGCTTCATCTTCAGTTAGGCCTTCTGATGATAGTTCACCTAATTTTTTGACACTATTATAAATGTATTTTATTTTGTACCAAGTGGCTTTGTTTACTATTCCTGTTACATTTAGTGAAAATATTTCTTGGAATTTTCTTACAGCATTTTCTACTTCTGTTGTATATATTCCTAACGTATCCGTTATTTGTGGTATAGCAGGATAGTTATATCTTATTCTTTTTAAATCTCTTTCTATTAGTAATACAGGATTTCCAAAACTACCAAGACCTACATCGTAACCAGGATATCCTAGAATTCCGTCTCCTACTTCGGCATCAAATTTAATTGATATATCATTTCCATAATAATACTTTAATATTTGAAGAGGGGTTTTTCCTTGATTTGAAAGAGAAACAGTTCCCCACTGAGAGAGTCCATTACATGTAGTTTTTCTTCCATCACAATAACTTGTAAAATATGGTTGAATACTATCTCCTTTTATGACATAGTTATTAAATATTTCTTGAACTATGTTATCAATATTTTCGTATGTTGATCTGTTTTCTGTATATGTTTGATCATATGCAGGAAGTGAAGTAACGTCAAAATTATATCCTTTAGATTTATACCATTCGTTATAGAGTCTATTCATTGTAAATGAAATAATTGCATAAATATTTGCAATTAAGGCATTTTTTGGCCATGTTGGATATAACTCACTTGCTGCTACATTTGAAATGTAACTTGTAAATGGTATTGTTATATCTCTTGCATTTACATTTGGTGCACCTAAATGTACTACTATCATATTTGGAACAATTGGATACCTAATTGACATAATATTTCCTTTCATTTGATGGAACAATATTAATATTTTGAACAACACAAATTCCATCATACATATTTACTACGTATGTATATTCCCTATTATTATAAAGTGTAGTTATTTTATATGTTGTATTTTTTGGTGCTATTAAATCATCATTTTCTTTAGGGGGAGTTGGCAGTGATATTTTTTCAATGAGTCCAGAAATATTTGTTACGCCTTCATAAAAAATTACATTATAATTTTCTATTTCTTTACTAACAACTACTTTTAAATTTGTAATTGGAAGAGCTTGATTTGCAAACGATGCTCTTATATTTAAAATTCCTCTTCCTGTATTTTCAATCATAAATTTTTTATAGACAATAGTTGAAATGAAATTACTGTCTGTTATATTTACGTTATTCATTTTATCTCCTATATTTTTAATATTTGTCCAATACTTAAATTACTGGACTTTAAATTATTATTTTTCATTATTGTAGATACATCAGTATTATATTTTTTAGCTATTGAATATAATGAGTCTCCTTTTTTTACAATGTATTCAATGTTCTTATCAGATGATTCATTTCCAAAGCATTCTTCAACAATTGATTCTTTTTTTGTTCTTATTTTTAGATTTTGACCAATGCTTAACAAATTATTTTTTAAAGCATTATCTTTAATAATAGTATCTGTTGTAATACCATGTTTCTTAGCAATACTGTATAGTGAATCTCCTTTTTTTACTGTGTAATTAATATAAGTTGGTAAATTTGCACTGGCATCATTTACATAATTTTCTGGTATTTGTAATTCTTGTCCAATACTTAATGTGTTAGATTTTAAATTGTTTAGTTTCTGGATTTCTTGGACTGTTGTTTTATATACCCTAGCAATTGAGTATAAAGAGTCTCCTTTCTTTACTATATAATTTATGGTGGAGTCTGGGTTTGTACCTGAGTTTTGTGATATTTTTAATACTTGCCCAATTTTTAAATTGTTATCTTTTAAATTATTTAAATTTTTCAAATCTACAACTGATACGCCAAATTGATTACTTATTCCATACAGAGTATCTCCTTTTTTCACTGTATAAGTTTGCATAATTCACCTCATTAAAGAATATTCTTAAATGCAAAAAAAATAACTTCAAAATGAAGCTATCTTTTTACGGACTTTTTTTTAAAATAATAATTTTTTAATTTAAATTGACTTTCTAAACTATCAAATACTTCTTTTTTATAGTCATTAACTTTATAGTACTTTAACATATTGTCATTAACATAATTATTGGAAATAACATTACTTTTTATATTTTCATTCAAAAGGTATGTAACATATTTGTCATCATCAAGAATTGTATAACCACAATATTTTTTGTTTTTAAATAAATAATATACTGAATCTAATTGATTTGAATAAAGTAGAATTACCGGTGATTTTACAATTACTTTTTCTATTGTATCTAAGTTTAATCCTAAATTTAATAATTCTTTTTTTAATTTATTACAATTTTCAAAAGAAAAAACTTCCAATGATTGGTTTTTATTAGCTAAATTTTCATTATATTTAAATGCTTTAGCCAAATTTAAAATTAAATCTTTTATTTGTTCTGTATTCAAACCAAATACAAAATGAAGATTTATAGATATATTTTCTACGTTGGAAGATATAAATTCTATTACTTTTTTTCCTTTCATCTTACTTTTCCCCCTTCAGTATATGTTTCATTAATCATTTTTATATTATTAAGTATAACAACTTTCACAATTTTCTTTACATCATATGGTACTTTTATTCCTGTTTTCTATTTCTGTATCTATATCAATTCTTCCATCTTTTCTAATAAAGTCCATATTTCCTCCGCACTAGATTCTTCAATTTTATTTGTTGCTTATTATATATTTTTGTTTATATAAGTAAAAAATAGTCAGTAATATAAATACAATTTTCATGATTTAAAATTTCTTATCAAAATTAAAGAAGTAGTTTAAAACTACTTCTTCGCATAACCCTTTTTCTTCTTTTTACCCCTTATTATTCCGATTGCTCCTGCTCCAATTAATAGAGCAGATGCTAGATTAATATCAGCAGAAGATAGACTTTCACTTTCTATACCTGTAACAATTGTTTTGTTTGTTATATGTGGTTTTGTATAGTCTATTTTTGAATAATCTACATCAATGTATCCTGAACCATTTCCTCCTGCTGATCCTGTTCCTGCTTCACTAGCTTGCTGCATTACTACATCGTCTCTATTCCATGCATATAATCCACTACCGCTTGGTGACTCTACTTGATCATATGATGTTGGAATACTATATTTTTCACCATAGGCGTACCATAGCGAATATTCATTATATAGTGATTCATCAATTGAGTTATATATTTTTGTTGCAATTGATCCACTTGTATAAATTCCGGGAATATATCCTGCTTCGACTATCTTTTTATACCATGTTTCTAATATTATTTTTAAATCTTTATCTTCTATTTTCTCTGTTCTTGCTTTTTCTAAGTCGATGTATATTGGATAATCAACTTGTCTATATGAGGCTTGTTCTATTGCAAGTGCCGCTTCTTGCTCTACTTGTTTTCTTATATCATTTTCGTTTAGTCTCGAATCTGCTGTATTTACAACGTAAATTCCTATTGGAATATTATTTTGAGCGGCTGATGATGCAAAACTTTCATATTTTGGATCTTTAGTCGTTCCTTCTCCAGCTTTTAAAATTAAATATTGAAACTGTTTAGCCATATCTTCCCAATTTGATACAGTGTTATATGCAGATATATCAGCACCCCTTAGTAATTCTTCACTTTTTTCATATTCAACCTTTTCTGAATCATTAATTGATTTAGCTTTTGCTGTTGTTGACGGAATATATAATTTTTGACCATCAGATAAGTTTTTATCGAAAATTAAATCTCTAATTGAAAAGTCTTGTAAGAGAGAGGGAAAATGGCGTATATTATTGTAATATAAAATATCATCTACACTCAAACCTGTAGTTAATGCTATCTCGTCCAAACTATCACCTTTGTGATATGTGTAAGTAGCATCTCCTCTAAATCTGTCTTTGTTATTTAAATCTTTATCTTTAATTACTTTTGCTAAATCTAATTCTTCATTTTTTTTGTATATTTTTTTGTTTTCTACATAATAATTGTAGTTTCCATCATAAGAAATCGTATCATTATTTTTTATTACTAAAGCGTCATAGTCGTCTATTCCTAAATTATCTTTCATTAATTTAAGATTTGTATCTTTTCCAGTAACCCCTACATATATATTATTAGTTGTGCATTTTTCTAAAAATGAAGTGATTAAATTTCTTTTTCTTGAATTATCTAAACTACTATTTTGAACTATTTTATCAATGTTTAAATATGCAGGTAATTCTGTGTTATACTCTTTCATAATGTCTTTCAAATATAAAACTTCTTTTAAAATTTCTCCTTCAGTATCTGCATTTGTTGAAATAATTAAACCGTTTTCTATATCTTTTTTATCACAATATTTTAACTTATAATTTGTAAGTAATTTAGATACTTTGAAGTTTTTATAACTCCCTACATCTAAAATAACAAAGTCATTTCCGTCTATGCTATATTCAAAGTTTGGTATAACATTTGTGTATCCGATACTTTCGCCTTTGGGTTTTGAAACTTTACTACTTGATATTCCTGATGCTGTAACCCCAATAACACCTGCCATGGCAATAGGTAACACTCTTTTTAATAACACTTTTTGATTATTTTTAAGAAAGCCTTTGCATTTTTGACTGAGATTTAGATTTTTAATTTTCATAATACTTCTCCTTCAACGTTGTCTATACTAACATCATGAATTTATAAAGTCAATTTATTTTGCTTATTTTATATATAAGAATTGTTTATATCTATTCATATGGTTTTCTTTTATTAAATTGAGATGAAATAATACGAATTGTTGCATTGTTGGTCAGAATGTTGTTTAATCATTATTGTAATTTTCTATTAGGACAAAGAATTATTCTTTTTAAATTTATATTTATTTATCTATATTTACTTCATCCATATCACAAATTACAACATGGTAATTTTTCTATTTAAATACTTTTTACACAGCAAGAAAAGAAAAAGAATAGAATTAATCTATTCAACAATTGTTAGTTTATTAAAGAAACCTTTTTCATCATAGTCCATTGACAACTCATATTCACCATTTTCTGCAAGGGACTTTTTTATTGCAACTATCTCATCTGAATCTGATGTTTCTTTATCAAGATATTTTACTGTTATTATGTGTTCTTTTTCAGTTTTATTATTCGTTACTATTCTATCTAAGTAACCTTTAATAAAGAAAGTTGATTTTGTACCATTAAATTCAGAGAATTTCATATTAAACCATTGGGCATCAAAATCATTATCATCGTTATTATCTGATTTATCTACAATATTTTCTTTGTTATTTTTTGAATTTAAACTTGTACTATCATAAATTAAAGTTCCAATTATAGCTACTATAATTAGAAATGCCATTAAAAATATTACTGCTGATATCCATTTTGTTGCTTTACCTATCATATTATTATTATATTCATTTAATCTTTCGTGCGTTTGTTCATTTTGAACTTTTAATACGCCTTTTGTGTAATTGTATGCTTTACTATATTCGTCATCAACTTTAAAAGTAGTATTGCAATATTTACATGTTACTTCAGTTTTACCTTCTTCTAATTCAATCTTTGCTCCACAATTTTTACATTTTAGTTCTTTTAATTACATAAAATAAACACTCCCTATTCATAATCAAATTATAGCATGTCACAAATAAAATATTCAATAAAAATGGATATCAATAATTTGTCATATATTTTCTTCTACTTTCTTATTTTTTAGTTACTTGTTAGTTTATGTAATTAATACTTTCTTTATCTATTACTGGATATCTAACTAAATTTTCTGAATCTAGTTCAACCTTATTCATATCAACTGCATTTATTTGATGATTATTATAAGTAGTATAATAATATATTCCTTTTTGAGCATTACAGCAAGAACTATAAATTGTTATTTCATATTTATTATCGTCTAATTCACAACATCCTCTTACTTGCTCTACTGAATTTATTATATGAAAAAACTGATTAACACTTTCTTCTTCTCCTTTTAAAGATATAGAGTTTGATTTTACAAAAGTTGCTCTTATGAATCTTGACTGTGAAGATAAATCTCCAGGTAGCCCGATAGCTCCCATACCTCTACTATAAGAATCTAAATTTATGTTTTCACTAAATGTATTATCTTTATTTTTTACAGAAAGATTTCTATAATTGTTTAGTGCGAATAATTGTTTATCGAATGGTGGATTGTTTGTTAATACGCCTGTTGGATTATCATATATTTTTATTTCTTCTTTTAATGATTCAACTACTATAGAAGAATCTTTATCTGAAATTATCCAATGGAGTTGTGCTGCTGGAAATTTCTGTGAAAAAGTTTCTCCTGTTATATTTGTTTTTTTTACTATTTTTTTTGCATCTTCTACACTACTACATGTACTAAGAATCCATGGAATAAATTCAAACTGAGCAATGTTTTCTTTATCATCTACCTTATCGTGATAAAATGCATTTCCTACAAAATTAAGTCCTGCGATACAAAGCCCTTTTTCATTTACTGCTTCATAATATAATGGATATTCATCAGAAACATGAGCCATTCCAATCATTGCATAATGATTTCTAAGTTCTTTTCCATTTTTTAAATTAAATTTATAATTTCTTGGAGTTATTGTAATTTCTTCTCCATAAGAAAATTCATAATCTAGAGTACGTCCAAAATATAAATCTTCTGTCTTATATGTTATAGCTGTACACATATTATTCCTCCTATTACATCTTAACAGATAATATTATATCATATATTTTTATTATTAAACTTTTATATTAAATGTTATTAATACAGAACCTATTGTTCCTACCACCATGAATATATTTCCAACTAAAATACATTTTTTCTTTTATTAATTTTATTTTGAACTTTTAGGCTGATATTTTTTATTGAATATTTTCTTCTGTGTAAAAGATAAAGAATTATTCCTTCTGATGATTGACCTCTTAAAGCAAGTGCTCCCATAAATTTATGATGCTTAATTCCTCTGCATTTTGCATCAATAACAGTAATTTTATATATTTAATATGATATAACAACTATCCCTATAAAATATATTGCTATAAAAATAGTTAATAAAATATTATTCATTTTTCCTCCTATAATTTTTTTATAATTTGATAAAATAAATAAGAAAAACTTATAATTGAAGTTATAAAAACGATTATAATAATTGTCATATTTTCATTTAAAGTTAATCATATTATTATAAATAAAATAATTATTAAAATATTTAATAGTATTGCATAAAATAGACGCTTATTACTTTTTACTATATCTGTACTTTCTTTTAAATACTCTATTACTTTATCATCAAAATTTAATAAATCATCTATAGATATATTAAAATATTTACTCTATTTTACTAATGCATCTATGTCTGGATAAAATCTACCATTTTCTCAATTAAATATTGTTTGTCTAGAAACATTAATTTTCTCTGCTAATTCTTCTATAACATTATGAATACTTTCATCATCTTCAACAATTATAATTTTTTTCAAATAAAAGTGAGCATTTATTATACCCACTTTTGTTTTTCTATAATGGAAACATATAGTAATCATTAACTTCTATTTATATTTATACTTTTATCATTAAATTTTAATATTTTCAGTCTACAATCGTAACATCTAACTAATATAATTTCTTTAAAATAGTTATCTTTCTCTATTGATGCTTTTCTACTTTTACATTACTTGTAATATTTATAGATATGTTTTCTTCTTCTACATCACTTGTTGATAATATCTTTTCTAATTTCATATTTTTCACAGACATACCAAGAGAAGAATAAAACTTAATAGCGCTTTTATTAAATGCCCATACATTAAGTTCTACAGCATCCAAGCCTTCTTTTTTAGATAATTCTAATAGGTAATTATATAATTTTTTTCCTATTCCTTGTCTTCTATATTTTTTATCAATTACTATATCATTAATAAAATAAATCTTTCTTTCTCTGGTAATTGATATTTTATTATTTTCTTTTTTCTCTGCTAGTAATAAACCTTTTATAGTATTGTTTTCTTCATATACCAAATTTATATTATTTTCATTTTTTAATATATTTTCAAAGTACTCTTTTGGTAATGGATTTCCATCTAGATATATGTCTGGTCTATTTGTATAATGCAATTCATGAACTTGAGAAACAAGTTCTTTTAATAAATTATAATCATCTTCTTTAATTCTTCTAATCATAAATTCTCCAAAATCTTAATTTATTTTTCTTTATAATCTTTTATTTTATCTTCAAAACTTTGTAGGCTAGAGATAAATTTAGGTTTAAACTGTTCTAAGTAATCAATTACAATATCTGCTCCTTCTTCTAGTTTACCATTTTCTCTAATTTTTTTAAAATATTTATTTATACTTTTTTTGGTATTTATTCTATCAAGATAAAATTCAAGTAAATTTGTATTATTTATTTTTTTCTTTATCGATAGAACAATTTCCAATAATTCTTCTCTTGTACATAAATATCTTGGCTTTAATCCATGAACTTTACTAAACATAATTAAAGTACATCCCATAAATACAATATATGCGTTTTCATTTATAAATGTTATATTTGAAAATTCTTTTAATGGTTCTATATTTTCTTTTTCATATTCATCATATAATTCCATTAATATTCTGTTAATCATAATCAGTCTCCTTTAAATTCCAAATATCTAATTATTTTTTATATTATTTTACAATATAAATTAAAAAAACACATTATTAAAAATGTGTTTCATATTATTTTGCTAGTTTTTTATATAAATTCTTTTTACTCTTTTACCGATGTTACATATCACTTCATAAGTAATAGTATCTAAATATTTAGCAATATATCTTATATGATCTATATCTTTAATCAAATCACACATATCTCCTACTTTTACTGTATCATCTATCAAAACAAATAACATATCCATACATATATTTCCAACAATATTGTATTTTTTATCGTTAATATAGACATATCTTCCAGTATTTTTTCTAATTATTCCGTCTGCGTAACCTATTGGAATAACCGCTATTTTTAAATCTTTGTCCGCAACATACTTTCCTCCATATCCTAAAATGTCACCTTTTTTTAAATTATTTATTTGAATAACTTCACTTTTTAAATTGAATGTTGGAAGGTAGTCATTATCAATTGTATCAGTAAGTCCATACATAACAATTCCTAGCCTGCAACCATTTTCATAGTCTCTTTTTTTATTTTGCAAAGTTGCATCACTTGCGCATAGATGAATTATTTCTATATTATTATAATTAATATCACTTGTAATATTTTCAAATTTCTCGTATTGTTTATTAATAATATTTTTATTCAACGCATCATACATATGTGTAAATAGTCCTTCTAAATAAATATTACTATTTTTTATTAAAGTATAAGCAGTATTAAACTCATCTTTATTATTTATTCCAAGTCTATTCATACCACTATTGATTTTTATATGAACTTTTAAACCTTTTATATTATTTTTTAAAATACTTTGCAAATAATAAAGACTACTAATTGTTATTGTTATATTATTTTCTATACATACATCAATATACTTTTTATCAATTATACCAAGACATAATATTGGTATTTCTTTATTATATTTTCTTATTGCAATTGCTTCATCTAAACTAGAAACTGCTAAGTAGTTGCAGCCTCCTTCTATTATGCTATTTACTACTTCATTATCATAATGTCCATATGAATCTGCTTTTACTACACCAAAGTAATACTTGTATTTATCATTGTCTTTAATAAATTTTCTGACATTATGTTCTATATTATCTAAATTTATATTTACATATGTATTTCTATACATTTGATCAGCTCCTAATTTTATATATTTTATTATTACATATTTTTAATTATACTATATCTTTATTATATAAAGAACAAAAGACAAATTAAAATTTGTCTCTTTGTTCGTCACCAACCAAAATTCCTACTTCATAGATAGAGTAACCTCTATTCTTCATAGGCTTAAATTCCGATAGTCGCTACCCTACTTTTTTTATTTTATTAGTATTTATTTAAATACTATGATAATGTATTTTTAATCCTTCAAACATAACATTTATACTTGCATTTATATCTCGAACATTTTCACATCCGCACTCTTCACATATCCAGTTTCTAACATTCAAATTATTAGTTTTATTTGTTTTATTATCGCAATGACTACATTTCTTACTACTAGGAAAATAAAACATTTTATGTTAATTAAATATTCTAAAAAAGACTTAAAATAAAAAAATCTAAACGCACTTTTCTTATATATTAAAAACTATAATGAACTTTCGACATTATAGTTTATTGTATTTTATTATTCTAATTATTGTATTTTATAGGCTATAAATATAATTTAATTAAAATAAATAGAATTAATTATCTTATTCTCATCGTCCTTATTTAATGATTCATAATAATTTTTATTTTTTTTATTTTTAAAAATAAGAATTGAATAATATTCATCGTTATTTTTATTATATACCCTAAATGAAGTAGACTGTTTTTCTTTTGTATATAATCCATCAATTAATCCATCAATATCTCCATTTAAAAATTCATAATTAGTATTATTTATAGTTCCTAATATATTGTAAGAACATTTTAAAGATAAATAATTCATTTTTATTTGATTAGTACTTGAAAAATAATTAATATTTTGATTATTCAAATAATATTTTATTAAATCAAATTCATTTGTAATATTGTTATTCTTCATTAATTTTTTATAATTCATTGTCTGCAATCTTTTGTCCTCATTAATATCGCTTTCTATACAAAAAGTACTTTTAGAAACCATTATAAATGTTGTATAATTATCAAAATTTTCATTATCAAGAAAATAATAATTAATACCATCCTTTTTAGAAATATTAGAAAACTTCTCTGGTATATATAAATTTAAATTTTTATACGTAATATTAGATGACTTTTTATCAACCTTAACTTTTCTTTCTTTGTAAACTACTGAATCTAAATTATATGAATATTCAGTTAAATTTCTAAAATATAATAATACACTAGTCTTATAGACAAATAAAACTAGGATTACTACTAATGGTAATATAAAAATAATTTTCTTTTTCATCTTAACACTCCTATTATTATAAACATTACTAATAATGGCTGAAATAAAATATTTAAACTACATAATATACAATTTAACTTAATCTTATATTTAATTCCATCAATAAAATAAATAATAGTAATTAAAATATTTAAAATAGACTCGATAATTAAAAATGGAAGGAAGATTGAATTGGACATTAAGCTATGTGCAATAACACATTCTCCTGTTGTATTAATTGGCAAATAACAAACATTAAAAAAACCTAATGAGACGTTTACAGATAAAAATATTGTAAATATAAATATAACCCATAAAATAATTTTACATATTCTTTTATTACTATTTAAAATTATAGACTTCATAAATGATTGAACACCTCATATCTTATAACTGTATTTTAACATAAATAAATTTATTTTAAAGAGTTTTTTTATTTATTTTTTATTTCCGTCAATTTTCATTAATTTTCATTATACATACACATTCTAAGTGATAAGTTCTAGGAAAATTATTAAATGGTTGAATATATTTTACTTCATACTTATCACTTAAATCTTTTATATCTCTTGCAAGAGTTACTGGATCACATGAAGTATAGGCAATCATTTTAGGACTTATTCTTATTAGATTTTCTTTTGTTTCCTTATCAAGCCCTGCACGAGGTGGGTCTACAACAACTAAATCAATATTTTTAAATTCATTAATTCTATTTTCTACTTTATCACAAATAAATTCTATGTTTTTAACATTATTTATTTCTTTATTTTTATTTGCGTCTTCTATATTTGACTCATTATAGTCAACTCCAACTATAGATTTACAATATTTACTTATATATATACCAATTGTACCTGTACCACAATAAAGATCTAGAACATTATTTGGACACATAACTTTTGCTACATTTAATGTCTCATCATATAGTTTTTTTGTTACATAACTATTTACTTGAAAGAATGACTTTGCTGATACATGGTATTTATAATTTCCTATTTCACTAATAATAGTTTTCTGATTTGTAATATACTTTCCATTTATAATTAATACGTCAACAATTGATTTTAATAGTTCAATATCAGTAATACTTCCTTTAATATCTAAAATTACTTCTTTTTCATTATTACTTGTTCTAATAATTGCTTCTTCTATATTTTCATTAACTTGATTTAAAACATTTATTATTTCGTTTATCTTGTTATTTACAAGTAGACATTCATCAACTTTTATAACTTCATTACTTTTATTAGTGTATAAACCTAAGACATTATTCTTACCATGTAGTGTTATTTTATTTCGATATGATAATTCATTGAAACATTTAATATCTCTTATTACTGAGTCATCTAAATCGGTAAACTTATTAATTATATTTTTTAATTTATTTTGTTTATATTTATTTTCTTCTTCTATGGATATATGATTTAGATTACATCCTCCACATATATTTGCATATGGACATATTTCATCTATTCTTATTTTTGATTTTTCAATATATCTTATTACTTTTCCTTCATTATATTTTTTATGTTCTTTTACTATTTTTATTTCTACTATTTCATCTTCTAAAGCATTTTCTATAAAAGTAATTTTATTATTTATATAGGCTATTCCTCTTCCAAAGTCATCTAATCTTTCTATCTTTACTATCATAGTACCCCTCATTTCTATTTCATTATAGCATATTTACAAAATATTTTAATTATTATTCATACTAATATTGGTAATTAGTATGATAATTAGTAAATTAAAAAAAGAGATTACTTCTAGCGATTATATTTTTAAAGATGTTGTTGTATGTGGTAAAAAGGTTAATTTAATATTTAATGAAGTATTAACTGATGGTGGTTCTATAGATGAATTTTTGTAATATCTTCTAACAAAAGTTAGTAAAAGCGATTTAAAAAAATTTAATTTTAAAATTAATATAAATCAATAGTTTTTTATAAAAAATAAAGTTATTTTGTTGTTATACAATTGCTGCGAAACAAATTATATATAAAAAAAGACTTAAGTCGTATAATTGAGTTAACTATAAA
>UQQI01000038.1 GCA_900543055.1 uncultured Mollicutes bacterium | reverse complement strand
ATAAAAATAATGCTGTTAGTAGAAATCTAAACTTTATACTTATAAATGTTTTATAACCTTTCAATATAGTCTTTTCAGTTGTTGTCATACTATTACTTGTATTTCTTATTTTTTGTTTTATATAAATATTTGTATCGTTTTCTTGTAATGTTTTACTTGTTTTATCAATCATTTCGTCAGTTATTTCTATTCCACTAGATTTTTCAATTTTTTCTTTATTATTTTTTAAATAATCAATTATATCTTTTTCAAAGTCAATTTCGTTTACTTGTGATGGTTCTTCCAAAGAGTTAATAGTTTTATTTAAATAGTCTTCTATTAAACTTTGTACTTCATCACTTTCAAGTATTTTATTAATTGTATCATTATCAGTCTTTACTAAATCTTTTGTTGTTTTGGCATTTTCATTAATAATTATATTAGGCTCTTTATATGCTGCTTTTTGATATTTCTGTTTTTATAGTTTCTTTTAATACACCATTTATTAATACTTTTTGAAAGTTACAACTTATTATTAGTCCTGTTAACAAATTTATATTTATTATTGTTAAAAGTACTATGACTATTTTTTTTAAATATTTCATCAAATCACCTAATTTTATTATATCACATATCTATTTTTATATTGCATATAAAGAATAAAGAAAAAATCAATGCTTTTACATTGACTTTTTCTATTAATCTATAGAAATATAATTTCTTTCAGCTTCTTTATCTTCTTTTGTCTTCTTTGGTACATTTAAACATAATATACCATCTTTAAATGACGCTTTAATATCATCTTTTTTGATGTCATCTCCAATATAGAAACTTCTTGAACATTCCCCATAATATCTTTCACGTCTTACATATTTACCTTTTTCTTTCTCATCATGTGAATCGTTCATTTTAGCATTTATATTTAAATATCCATCAGTTACATCTACTTTAATATTCTCCTTTGAATATCCAGGTAAATCTACATCTATTAAATATTCATTTTCGCTCTCTCTAATATCAGTTCTCATCATATTATTATCAACTTTACTTAAAAAGTTACCACCAAAAATATCATCAAATAAATCTAAATTATTTTTAGGCATTAACATCATATACATCATCTTCCTTTCATATTTTATATATATTTATTAATACCAGGGAATCATTTATCTCCCTTACATTTATAATGGTACCACTTTAATTAGCACTTGTCAAGTGTAAGTGCTAATTATTAATATTATATACATTTAAATAAAAAAATATTCTTGTTTCACTTAATTATTTAAATATCTATTCTCGATTATTCTTTTTATTTTCTTTTAACTCATCAAACATTTTAGCCATTGTTTCACTTCCATGAGTTAATTTTTTTATTGTTAAATCTTCTGCTTTATTATTTGCTAGTCTTAAATTATTTTCACTTGAAAGTAAGGCTTCTTTTGTCTTTTGTAAATGATCTATTGTCTTATCAATTTCATCTATCGCCTTCTTAAATTTATCTGAAGCAAGTCGATAATTTCTTGCGAATCCCTCTTTAAAACTATTCATATTCTCTTCAAAGTGAGAAATATCAATATTTTGATTTTGAACAATTTCTAATTCTTTTTTATAACTTAAAGAATTCATTGCAGCACCTCTAAGTAGTGTTATGATTGGAATAAAAAATTGTGGTCTAATAACATACATCTTAGGATATTTATGAGAAACATCAACAATTCCTGTATTATAGTAATCATTATCTATTTCCAGAAGAGATACTAAAACAGCATACTCACAATTCTTTTCTCTTCTATCTTTATCAAGTTCTTTAAAGAAATCTTCATTCTTATGTTTAGATGCTGTCTCATCCGCCTCATTCTTCATCTCGAACATAATTGAAATAACTTCTGTTCCGTCGTCATCACTTTCTCTAAAAATAAAATCTCCCTTAGAACCAGTTCTCGCATCATTATCCTTCTCAAAATAAACATTTTTAAATATAGGTCTAATTCTATTAAATTCATTATTACAATGTTGTTCCAAAGACTCACCTATCATTTTAGTTGATTGTCTAGCCTTAAAATCTTTATAATAAGCAATTTGCTCATCCTTATTCTTTATTTTTTCCTCATAACTTTCAACTAAACTTTTTTCTTTTAATAAAAACTCATTTTTACCAATTTCTAATTTGTTATTTAAATTATCAATCTCTTTTTCCTTTTCACTAACAGCATTTTTTAAATTTAATTCTTCATGTGCTTTCATCAAAGAAATCTTATTCTTTAATTCAGTAATTTCCTTATCTTTATCAGTTAATCTTTCTGTATAATCTTTATCTAATTTACTCTTTATTTCTAATGAATTATTATCCAGTCTATTTTTTAAATCTTTAATTTCACTATTCTTTTCATTTAACTTTTCTGTATACTCTTTTTCAAGTTCTGCTTCATGTAGTTTAATAGAATTTTCTTTATCCAACTCATGTTGTTTATCCCTTAAAGTAATTTCCTTTTCAAATTCCTTATCTCTAATTTGTTTTACAATTGATTGATACTCATTCTCATCTATTTTAAATACAGTTCCACAATTTGGACATTTAATCTCATTCATATTTCCACCTCTTTATATATTATACAAAAAAATAAAGAAAACTAACAAGCCTTCTTTATTGCTATCGCACCATATGGTGTAATTATATCTTTAGTTGATTTATTTAAAGTATAAATCTTAGTTTTTTCATCATTGTATTCTGGAGGTATTAATATTCTACCTTCCTTACCACTTCTATTTGTAATAACAAGCATCTTATCTTTAGGTCCAATTCTTTCATATGAAAAGTAATCACTATTTATATCTCTTAATTTTAAACCAGCCGTCTCCAAAAACAGTTCATTATTTCTATCTTTTCCAAGTTTTTTAAAATATTCTAGTAAATCTTTATCTTCCATTCCCCATGGATAAGTCTTTCTATTTAGTAAATTTCCATATCCATCAACGCCTACTTCATCACCATAAAAAACAGAAACATTTCCTGGTAAAAAATATAAAGCAAATAAATAAGATTTATATTTTTCTTTTGCTTTTTCATACTCTTCTTTAGATATTTTTTTATTCTTTAAATAGTTCAAATCATTATTTTTTAAATCCCATGCCCATTCTGCATATTCATTAAATTCGTTTTCGTCAGTAAAATAATTAATTGCTCTAGAAATATCATGTGTCGAAGTAAAGTTCATTAAGGAATTAATAGTATCTTCAGGATATTCTCTTAATATATCCCTTATAATATAATCCAGTTTATTACAATCAGCATATTTATAATATCTAAGTAATGCGTCAATCAAAGGATAATTCATCACAGTATCCATACATTTTCCGGAAGAAATATATCCTCTTCCCATTCTCATAGGATTTTTCCACACTTCTCCCATTATAAATCCATCTACTTTATTTCTTTTTACTGCAATTCTTATTTTTTCAATAAAATCATCACTTAATTCATCAGCAACATCAAGTCTTAATCCATCTATTCCTAAATCAAACCACTTGTCAATTACTCCACCAACACCAGTAATATATTCTTGCCACTCTTTTGACTCACAATCACATTCTGGTAAATTTTCAAATCCCCACCAATAATCATAATAAATTTTACCTTTTTCATAATGTCTTTTATAAAAATTAGTGTACTTAGACGTAGGATTATTGTATGCCCCTTCTCCACCAAAAGACTTATACTCATCAAAATATTTACTATCATTTCCAGTATGATTAAAAACAGCATCAAGAACAACTTTCATACCTCTTTTATGTGCTTCATCACATAGTACTTTTAAATCCTTATTACACCCAGCATATGGATCTACATTTTCATAATCTGCTGTGTCATATCTATGATTAGATTGACTATGAACAATTGGACTCAAATATAAAATTGACACTCCAAGAGATTTTATGTAATCAAGTTTCTCAGTAATTCCCTTTAAATTTCCTCCATAAAAATCAATATTCCAAATTTCTTTTCCATAAATTTTACTTGTTTCTTTCTCAGGACCCAAATGCATTTCTTCATTCCAGTTATCATGAATAACACGTCTAGGCATTTCTTGTAACTTATTATCGTTACTTTTATTAAATCTATCTACAAATATATGATACATTATTTTTCCTTGAGCCCACTTAGGTACTTCAAAATTAACACTAAGTTTAAAACAATCGTCACTTAAAAAAGAATCATTTTGCAATCCATTCGCATTAAAATAATAAGTCCTCCCATCAACATCATAAGAAAAACAGTATCTATATATAGCGCTTGTCTCTAAAGTAACATCGCCCTCAAAAATAGCGTAGTCACCCTCATTCTTTTTATGAGATAAGTTTCTATAACTGATACTGTTTCCATCATCAATTAACAATTTAACATTATAAAACCAACCTAATTTTATTGGAAGTTTCACTTCACAATGATAATTATTTCTATCTTTATTATAGTTAGTAACTTTTAAACTATAATCAGCTCTTTGTGTTTTCATAAATACCACCTAAAAACTACAATCCTTATATACATAGTATATAATTTCTAAGAGCAAAAGGCAAACTAAAATTAAAGCTATTCCTCAATAATTTTTCTTTCATCAATACAAATTAAAATTATATAAAACAAAAGCATTAATATTCTCATTCCATATATATGCATATAAAAATCAAATACTGAAAACATACAAACAATCACAAACAAAGAAAAATAAATTAAATTTATGCTATTCTTTCTATTTTTACATAAATATTGTTCATAAATCACCTCGCACATTAAATATAACAAAACTCACTTTTGGTATAAATAAAATGTACGTTGAATTGTATCAACAAATAGTTGAATTTTAATTACAGGCATCATTATTTAATATTAATGGTATATTATAAGTTATATTTTTACCATCTTCTTCAGTTGCGACTATTTCAATTGATAAGTTTGACTTAGAAAACATTGGACAGTTAACTGCTTTATGATCCATTTTAATTTTAATATTTTTTAAGTAATCAATTAATGTTGAATATGCAGAAGAATCACATGAACTTAGCTTTGTTTTTGTATTATTATTTTCTTCATAAAGAGTACAATTTAATTCTTTATAAATTATTTTTTCATCATCACCGGTATAATTTACATTATTTATAATTAGACTTGTTCTATCATCACCTTTTATTACAGTTCCTGATACTTTAAATTTATTATTAGTTGTTTCTACATCGTTTATTTGATAATTCGAATGGGATGTTCTATTAAAGAATAAGAAAATTATGCATATTATTAAAATTAAGAATAACACTACTATAACTAGTATATATTTATTATTTGAGTTTTTACTATTAGTAGTATAACTGCAAGAATTTTTACATGAAGAAGATTCTTCTCCATTGATAATATCATCAATTGGTATGTTGAATTCATCACTTATTGCTTTTAAAATTGCCATATCTGGTAAATTTATTCCTCTTTCCCATTTTGATACTGCTTGAAAAGTAACACCTAATTTTTCTGCAAATTTTTCTTGAGATAAATTATTATCTTTTCTGATTTTTCTTATATACTTTCCTATTTTTTCTTGATTCATATGCATCCTCCATCCTACAAAATTATAACATAATCTATAGTGAATTTTATATGAAATTTTTATACTAAAAAGCCAATGTATTTTCTACATTGACTATTTTTTTATTTTCTTATCAAACTATTTCCAGTCATTTCTTTAGGAATTGGTAATCCAATAAGTTCAAGCATTGTTGGTGCAATATCTGCAAGTTTTCCATCATTTAACTCAATTCCTTTTTTTGTAATAATACATGGTACTGGATTTGTTGTATGTGAAGTTACTGGTTTATGTTCACTATCCCACATCATATCACAGTTTCCATGATCGGCAATTATTAATAATATTCCACCAAGCTCTTCGACTGTACGCTTATATATTTTTGCAAGACACTTATCCATATCTTCTACAGCCTCAACTGCTGCTTCATATACACCTGTATGACCAACCATATCACCATTTGCAAGATTCATTATTGTAACATCATAGTTTCCTACTTCTTTTAAGAAATTATCTGTTACTTCATAAACACTCATTTCTGGCTTTAAGTCATATGTTGCTACTTTTGGAGAAGGTATTAATATCTTCTTCATATCATCATATTCAACTTCTTTTCCTCCATCAAAGAAGAATGTCACATGTGGATATTTCTCTGTCTCAGCAATTCTTAATTGACTTACTCCATTGTTATGTAGATAATCTACTAAAATATTTTTTAAATCTAAGTCATTAAATGCATGTTGAGAAAGTACTGTTTCAGTAACGGGATACATTGTTAGTGTTTTTAAATTATTATAAGTTATTACATTTAATCCTTTATCACTTGCTTTTTCTTTATATGCTTCAGGATTTGACAATAAAGTAAACATTTCTCTAATTCTATCTTTTCTAAAATTAAATGTTATTACTCCATCATTATCTTTAATTGGGCATTTATTAATAATTCCAGGAATTACAAATTCATCATATAATTCTTTTTTATAATTCTCATCGATTAGTTCTTTATAATTATTATAAAGAGGGCCTTCACCATAGCATATTGCATCATATGAAAGTTTTACTCTGTCATAATTATTATCTCTATCCATTCCATAATATCTTCCAGAAATTGTTGCTATTTTACCTATTTTAATTTCATCTAATTTTTTTTGTAAAATATCTAAATATTTAATAGCACTCTTTTCATATGTGTCTCTTCCATCTAACATAACATCTATATATACATTTTCTATGTTATTTTCTTTACAAATATCTAATAGTGCTAACAAATGATTTATATGAGAATGTACGCCTCCATCACTTAATAATCCCATAATATGTAAATTTGAATTATTTTCTCTTACATGGTTTAATACATCTAATATTTTTTCATTTTTATTTAATTCTTTTGATTCAATTGATTGTGTTATTGCTTGAAGTGGTTGTAAAGCAATTCTTCCTGAACCTAAATTCATGTGTCCTACTTCACTTGTTCCCATTTGTCCTTCTGGTAAACCAACAGATGGACCACTTGCTTGTAATATTGAATGTGGATATTTATTAAATAACATATCTAATGTTGGCTTTGTAGCATTTTTAAAAGCATTACCATCACTTTCTTCTCTTATACCACAACCATCTAAAATACATAAAACTACTGGTTTGTTCATATTCATCCTCCTATTTCTAAAATACATTAATATTATATCACTTTCCAACAAAAGAATAAAAGAAATTTAAAAAAGAAGAGTTCTTTACTCTTCCTCTAATGCAGTTATTTTCTCTTAAGTTTTATATATTTATTTCTATGAATACAAATTTATCACTAAAAACTAATTAACTCTTTCCTATTTAAGTTCTTGCTATAACTATTATTAGATAGTGCTTTATAATGATTATAATTATCAAAATCTCCATTTACTTTTTCAATAATATTGTCTTTAGAACAAACCAAAAAAGCTAAATAAATATGTCTTAATTTATCCAGAACTTTATCATAAGAATTAAGCCCAAAAGATGTACAATTATTTATATTCAAAGAGATACCATAATATTAAAGCATCATAAACATCTTTTATTTTATTAATAGAAACAATATCATTATAAGAAATACTATATTTATTCATTTACAAGTTTATATTCCTTAGAATCTTTTTTATAAATATATTTTTTTAATGTAGCATTGTCTAATATTTTATTAATTGTTTTTGAATTATAATTATCAAGTAACTTACCATCTAAATCATAAACAATATCATTTTCAACATATGCTTCTTTAGTAAACATAATAATATTTTCTGAATTATCATTAGAATAACCATATAATTTAGAAATATATTTTCTAGTAGATGTATCAACATTATTATCTTTTATATTATTATATAAATTATAAACGACTTTATATTTTACTGTTTTATTTTTATTATCTTTCTTAGTATCTGATAAGAACGATATTGTGACTAATACAAGTATTATTACTAAACTTATAAATATTAATTTTTGTATTCTATTCATTAATAGTCACCTCTTTTTTTCGTAATGCTTTAGTCATAGCAATTATTTCTGATAATAAATTACCTATAACAATATATTTTTTTTCACTTCTAACTTTTTATCATGACTTATATTTATATAAAAATTTAACATTGATATAGATATTAATATGTCTTTTAAGTTTTTATCTTTTATTCTTATTGAATCATTTATGTTATATGAGTAGATATTTTTTATAAATTCATAATAATTTTTTAATACTACTTCTTTTTTAGGATATCTGCTAAGATTTTATTAATATAGTTTATTGTTTTATATGATTTATCTAATATTTTGAAGTTTGTTTTCATATTATTTCTCCATTATGTGGCAAAAGAAACTAAGATGATATTCTTGATGATTCTTTTCCACTGATATAGCAATAGTTAATTAATCTCTTGTTAAATAACGTCTATACCTTGTTTTTAGCACAGTGGCATGGGACTAACCTTGTTTCCAATCTAGATATGATTATTGCTAATGCAACTACTTCCTCTAAGTATCAGCCATGACCAATACTATGCGGTTCATTAGTTATAATAATTACTAATTTGTAGTAGGAAATTGGGCGAACGCCGTAGCCGTTGTTAACATTACCCCATTCGTTCAACTCGCCGGAAGACGTCACGTTCAACTCGTTAGCGTTGCCATTATTGTTGAAGTTGGACGGCGACATGCGCTCATCTGACCACTAATTAGATTAGTCCCAATTTTTTCAGTCCCTCAATGATGAGTCATTTCGGGACAAGTTGTTTTCTTTTTTTATTATTCAATAACATATGGATCCTCCTTCGTTCCTGAACCTGTGAACTGAAGATTTGAAGAATCTAGATTGATTACTGGGCGAACGCCGTAGCCGCTATAGACACCGCGCCACCCAGAGAGCTCGCCAGAAGACATCACCACGAACTCGTAAGCGACGCCATAATCGCTGAAGTGGGACGGCGACATAGTCCAATAATTGGTACCGGTATACAAATAAAATAATTGATTTTTATAACTTGTTATTGCTCCTGCCATGTTAACTTCATCTGCTGTTATTAAACCAATTGGACTTGTCAATTTTTTGTTACCGTTTGTATTATTTGCTGTTGTAAATTTATCATTAACATTTGAACATGTTAATCTTGGTCCAGTCATTCTTCCACACCACGAGTAGAATCTTTCATATCCATATATTGTTGGTACTGCTCCATATCCTGAATTTTGATAAGTACCACTTTTTATTGTAGATATTTCTCTATCATTACAGAATGATGAGTTTGTTGATATTTTGTCACTATAACTAGATAAATTATTTTTATACCAGTTTTCTAAATATGTTTTCATTGTACTATTTGTTGTATTTGATGTAGCAATCTCCAGTGATGGAGATGCATACTCTACTGCTTTTACATTCATTGATGTTGGACTTACGTACTTTTCAACATGATTCATTCTTTGACTAGTAGCCGTTGATGATGTACTAAAGATTGTATATAATTTATCATTTGCATGCTTTGTATTATACTCTGATAATGTCATGGCTTCTAGTGTTCCGCCCAACTTAAATTCATTATTATTTTTATCTAATGTATATTCTGTTCCAAAATAATATTTTGCTGTTGCAGATAATTCTGGATATGTAAATTCATATGTCCATTCTTTTACCTCATTTGTACTAGTATCTCCATACATGTATCCAACATAAGCATTATCACTCCATCTAGAATTAAATTCACTTTTACCTACTTGTCTATTACTACTTGATTCACCATTCGCATGAGGGGTTGTTCCATCATAAATTAACCTTACTGAATTATCCCCATTTATTCTTACAATTCTCCAATATTTATTTGCAAACTTAACATAATTTCCGCCAACCATTCCTCTATAATAATAACTTGTGCCTTCATCATCAGCTGTTGAATAAAGACCTGATTCTGAATAATCATAACCTAGAACTGTGGCTGTATAATTATATTTAGTTAAATTGTATGTTACTTGTTGAGTTGTTTGATTTATAGATGATGTTGCTTTAGTTAATAAGTACATTGTATCGCAAGACGTACTTGTATTTCCACAGGTATAATATGTTCCAGTAGAATAATCTTTTGTTGTTGGATCTACCAATGACGCATTCTTTAAAATATATTTTCCAGTTGATTCTTGGAAGGTATAACCGGTATTAGTATCTGTTACTTGCGAAATATAAATATATGACGAAGTTGATCGTGTCGATGTTTGTGTTGCATGTATTTCATTATATTTTATAGCAGGACTTGTAACATTAAAGTTAGGAGTTCCTTTATTCACAATTTCTTGTTTTGCTTCAGTAACATTTGTATTTTTCTGTTCTGTTGCAATTATACAATCTGAGAAATTAGTTAGATTATTCTTTTCACACCAACTTTTATGTCTTATTGTTGTACTCTTAGCAGTCACTTCAGATATATTTCCTGCAATATCTTCAACGTAAACTGTTGTTAAATAATCCCCTTCATCTAAACTTGTAAATGTGTAATTAGGAAATTCACTTTCAACATAAGTTGTACCACTATCTTTACTATAATAATATTTACTAATTCCGCTAAATGAATCTTTTGCATCTACTGTAATTGTCATAGTATCATCATTTGGTTCAATAGTAACTGTAGATATAGTTGGTTTCTCATTATCAACTTTATATTTATTACTACATCTACTATATTCATTACCTTTACTATCAACAGCTTTAAAACATGCTACTTGATATTCTTTATTATTTGAAAAAGCAATATTGTATTTATTATTTGTTTTTGTTATCTCTTTCTCTGCTGCACATACTTCATCCGTTGTTACACAATATTTTGCATAGGCAATTTTTGTATCATCTAATATTTCAAAATCAAGAGATAAAGTCTTATACCAATCTTCATTTCCTAATTCATGATCTCCTAGATCGTATTTAATTCTTGTACCATTTCCTGTACCATCATCTTGTACATAGTTAAGCGTAAAACTTAATTTTGCATTTATATCATTTGGAGCATAATTATTTCCGTCTTTATATTTTATTTCTATTTTTAATGTTTCTTTTGAATCTTTTTTTAATAAATCTTTTTCTTTTATTTCATTTCCATCAGAATATTTAATTGTATATTCTATATATTTTTGCTGTTCTTCAGTTAATTCTGTTTTAAATATTTCTGTTAACATTGCATCAATTGTTCCTGAATTTACTACATCAACATTAAATGAATATTTATCACCTGGACTTTCTAAAGATACATCTAATGATATTGTTGTATCATTAACAATTTTTGCTGGTGTAGTTGCTTCTACATTTCCTTCATCAAATTTTATATTTGAAAAATGAATATTCCAAGATGTTTTTGCAATATTTGCTGTTCCGGCTAATCTTAAATTACTACTTAGATATGCATATCCTACACCTATAGTTGACCAAGCAAATAAAATTAACGCAAAGATAAGTAACTTTTTACTATTTCTTATTGAAAAACGTTTAATTATCTTTCGTTTCATGCAAAATCATCTCCTTTTTAATTTAAATCCAAAATATATGGATTATTTTCTTCTCCTATTCCTGACTTTATATTCATTTCATTTTTAATTACAATTGAAGGTCGTACTCCTAATTGATCGCTTACTTTAGCACTTGATAATATTTCTGTTTTTGATGATGTATCAATATTTGAATTTGTATCATAACTATATGGACTCATTGTAAAGAACAATTCATCATTTGAAAAATTATTAACTAAACCAACTTCTTCTGATGTTAAGAGTGCAGTTGGATACGTTAACATTCCGTTTCCGTTTCTTACACTTACTGTGAAAGCATCTCTTATGTTTTGACACGTTAAATCTATATTTGTTTTTGTATAACTTAATTTATTAGTATGCCATGAATTAAATATATTTAATTTGTTTGTTGAATCCTCATCTTTATTTTTTATACTTCCTACATATAACTCTCTATTATTACACCATACTGAGTCATCTAAATATTTTGTATAATCAACCATATTATTTTTATACCATTCATCTATCACTTTTTTTATATTTGAATCTGTTGTATTTATAAAACTTTTTTCTTTTATTGTATCTATTGTTGCACCAGTTGATAATTCAAAGTATTTTGCTGTTGTATCACTAGAAAAATCTGTTACATAATATACTTTTGAACAATAATTTTTTGCATCAAAACATGTATAGTGGTATTTAGTTGCTAATGTATTTCTGTCATTTATCCATGAAGTTGATATATATTCATCATTTAAAACATAGGTGTCTGTATCTTTATTATATGTTACGTTGTTTGAATAGACATACTCATCCGTTTGAGTAGTCATATCTTTTTCTTCTTGATTATATGAATCTCCATACATATATCCTACATCTGTTAAATTATTACTATTTATATTAAATGTTGTTGCAGTTAGAAGTGAATCATTCCCAGTATTTGTACATACTCCATTTGAATCAGGCTTACCATTATATAAGAGCTTTGTTCCACCTTTTTCTGTAGTTCTAATTATCTTCCAACAATATCCAGCAAAATTTACATTATTATTAGTAACATTTCCTCTATAATATTTTATCGGAAATTCATCATTTAAAGTTTCATTTTTTAAATATATTCCTTTTCCATTTGCATCTGATGATTCTTGATTAAAATCTATTCCTTTAATATTTTTTACATATTCACTTTCTATGTTGTCTACTACTGCATTGCACCCAATTCTTTTATATAAATTTTTAACTACACTACAATTTTTCTTTTTTATTGTGACATTTGAATCAATAGTCAACGTTGTTGAAAGGAATGCATATCCTATACTTATTGAAAAAAACATTACTATAATTATTGTTATGTATATTTCTTTTCTTGTATACTTCATAAAACAATTCCTTTCTAAAAACATTATTCTTCAAATAAAAATTTATCTTTTTTTAAATTAGATTTTTTTTGTTTTCTAACCGGTGATATTTTATAAGCCTTGTCATTTGGTAATTTTATTATTGTTGTTTTATCTATTTCATTCAAAGTTTCTTCATCAATATCATTCTTATTCTTATTTTTATTTTTTATTTTATTATTATTTATCTCTATTTCTAGTGGAGATATTACTTCTTCATTACTTTTTAATATGAATATGTTTGCTTGATTTTGATCAAATAATACAAAAGAGCAATTATCTGATTGTTTAAAATAGTAAATCATTTTTCTTAATTCTAGTTGGGCATCAATTAAGTCATCCAACGAATTAACTAAAATTACTTTTTCACTATCTATGACTGGAACTTTTCTTGTTTCAACTAATACGGAATCATATGTTTTTAATATTTTTTTTAATTTTGTTTCATACTTTTCCTCTTTTGTATCTCCAGTAAATCTATACGTTAATTCTTGAATTATAAATGATACTGCTATCGCAAAAACTATTAATGCATAGTTTATATAATTATTCTTAATTAAATATCCTCCAAAAACTATAACCCCTAAAATAAACATATCTAATATTATTAATTTACTTTTCTTTGACATACAATTACCCTTTCTGAGAAAATAGTTCAGATATAAATACACTTGGATATGAAATATATGGTATTTTTACTATAACTTTTCCCTTTATATTCTTTAATTTTATTTCAACATTATCTTCTGTATTATTAGCATCACCTTTTGTTGTATATATTTTTTCATTATTCTTAGTCTTTGTTTTGACTATCCTATGTATTATTATTCTGTCACTTGTCTTATAAGCGATAATGTCTCCTTTTTTAATTTCTTTTTCAGTTTTTATCTTCTTAATAATTACTGCATCACCTCTACTTATTTTTGGTTGCATTGAATTTGAACCAATTCCAAGCATTTGATATTTAAATACACCTGATATTAACAACATTGGTACTAGAATAATAATTGCTAATGGAATATCATACAATTTTATAGATTTTTCTTCAAACTCATGTTTTATTGGTTCATTAGTATATTGCTCAATTATTGATGATGTACTTATATATATCATTATTGGTAAAGTTATTAATATCATTGAATTAAAATAATCACCTAAATTTGGAAATATTGGTAAAAGGTATTTATATAAATCCATTATTAAACGATATACTAATGAACTTTTTAATCCAGCATAATATGTTAAATAACTTAATGATGCATTTTTTATTATTATTGGCAATATAACCGATGACGTTATTTCAAATACATTTTTAAAATTATAAATAACTATTGGTCTAATTGTTACTGTTAATTCCAATAAAATTAAGCCTATTGTAAATAGAATTATGTCTTTTTTCTTATCAGTGTTTGATGATATAAAAATATATCTTATTAATTCTGTTACAATAATAATTATCATTGGTGAAAGCATATTTTCAAATATTTTATTTATTTTTAATGAGTAAGCATTTCTTAAGAATCCAGTAAATAATCCTAATAAATACATTATTGTAAAAGTAATTACAACAAAAAATATTGTGTTTTTTAATAAATCATCTTTTATTTTTGTTTTCTTATCTTTTCTATAACCATATATTGAGAATAAAATACTTAATAATATTATTAAAAATCCAGCAGTAATTGTTTCAGAGTAAGCAGGGATTTTTGTAAATATAATAAATTTATAAAAAAGAATATATAGGAGTATTACTAATAATAAAATATAATTTTT
>UQQI01000037.1 GCA_900543055.1 uncultured Mollicutes bacterium | reverse complement strand
TGCTGAATGATGATTTGTGTTAGGATTTTTTATATCAATTTCTTCATGTGCTACATTTAAATCTCCACAGTAGATAACATTTTTTTGTTCTTTTAATTTATTTAAATACTCTCTCATCAAGTCTTCAAAACGCATTCTTGATTCTAATCTTTCAAGTTCTCTTTTTGAATTTGGTACATAGCAATTTACTAAGAAAAAGTTATCATACTCTAAGGTTATAGTTCTTCCTTCATTATCATATTCTTCATCACCTATTCCATATTTAACTGAAATTGGGTCTTGTTTTGAATATATCATTACTCCAGAATATCCTTTCTTTTCTGCTGGATATATATATTCGTTATAACCTAATGGATGGAAAGCAACTTGCTCCTCTGTAACTTTAGTTTCTTGAAAACAGTAAATGTCTGCTTTTTCTTCATTGAAAAATTGGTCTAATCCTTTATTTAAGCAAGCTCTTAGTCCTGCTACATTCCATGATATTATTTTCATACTTCTCTCGTTTAATTAATCTTATAGAAATATTAATTATTTTCTATTATTGATTAATCCCTTTCTATTTGTATTTTTTATTATACATCTAGATGTATAATAATTTCGCACTATGAATTTGTTTCTATACATTTACAGCCACACTATGTGCTAGACTCCTCTTCCTTATTATACCACAAAAAAACAGATTTTTATTTATCTGTTTCTTAAGTTTTATTGTTCTGCAAAACAATCACTTATATATATTTTTCCAGCTTTACTTTTAGTTTTAAAATCGTATTTTGTAACTGTACCAATTATAGTTATTTCTTTTCCTTTTTCTAATTTAGAAATATTACTATTTTTGCTAGCCATACTGCAATCTATATCTAATGAATATTTTTTTCCTTCATCTACATAACTTATTGTAATTTTATTATTTCTAGTATCCACATTTTCTAATGTAGAAATAATTCTTACAAATTTTTTATAATATTTTCTATAAGTTTTTTCTTCATCTTTTTGAAATTCAATAGCAAGATCGATTGATTGTATAGTTACAGGGGCTGCATTATATTTTAAATTCCAAAAACCTATTTCTTTGTCTCTTCTACCTTGTACTTGATTATATTTTATTACTTTATAACCTATTCCATAATATTCTTTTGTTCCACCGTCTTTATATGTATGTAATGGTATTGCGAAGAATGGACCATTATTATATCTTGCAACTGAGATTACATCTACTGCTATCATTGTCATTGAGATTAATAATATTATGAAAATAATATTTATAATTCTTGCAAAAACGTTTGAATTAAGTCTTTTCTTTTCATAATATGCATCATCTTCATCATCCATTGAAAAATCATCATACTCATCTGAATATTCATCATTTTCATCAGTTAAATTGTCTTCTACAATAATTTCATCTCTGCTATTTGATGAATATGAGAAATTATCTTTATTTTTTTCATTATATTCTTTATATTCATCAAGATAATTATTACTATTTTCATTTGTTTCATCAACTTCAATTACTTCATCAATATCTGTTTCATCATAATTATTTGAATTAAAATCTTTTTCACCATATGAATCTATTGTTTCTTCATTTTCATATATATCATCTTCATAAGAGTCATATTCATTATTTTTTTTCTTTTTAAAAAACATGCAAACTCCCCCTTTTATGGCACATATTATAGCAAATTTTTATTGATTTGTAAAGGAAAACTTGCTTTTTAAAAGATATAGAATATACCGTTTTATGATAGATTTATATTCTTATATGTTTTTCTTCTACTTCTAAATTATTCTTATCTACTAACACATCAAAATATACTCCATCTGGTATATTATCATTGTTTATATTTTCAACTAATGAACCTAACATATAACAATTTATACTATTGTTATTTAAAGTTTTTGTCCAATGTTGATGTCCACAAAAGATTCCTAATATTTTATATTTATTTAATATTTCCAATAAATCTTTTCTATTTTGTAACATTAAATTTTCACCATATTCTGTATATGCCCAATAATTACTCATTAAGTCTTTATCTTCAATAATACCAAAGTGTGAAAAAACAATTATTTTTTTATTAGAATTAATTTTTAAGTCTTCTTTTATAAATTCTAAATCTTTTTTAGATATATATTGAGTTTTAAATTTTTCATCTTCTTTATTTACATTGGTTCCAAGAAATAATAAATGATAATCTTTTATATTTATGGAATATGTTGCTTCTTCATAACCAAATATTTTTAATACTTCTTTATTACTATCTACTAGTTTTAATTCATGATTTCCTAATATTGTATAAAATGGATATTTTATTCGTTGACATTTATTCCAGATTTTTTTTATGTTACTTAAATCTCTTTCTTTATATTTTGTTGCTTGTATGAAATCTCCTAAATTAATAACTGCATCTAATTCTTTTGTGTTATTTATTTTTTCTATTAATTTTTCTAAAATCGGTTCTGCTTGCTCTACTAATTTTCTTTTTGTTTCCCAATTCTGCTCTTCGTCAGTATAATGCAAGTCTGAAAATATAATCAATCTCAGATTACTCATTATTTTCTATCTCCTCTAATTTTTCTTTAAATTCTTCTTCTGTCCAAATTGTTATTCCAAGATCAAGTGCCTTATTATATTTACTTCCAGGATTTGCTCCTACAATTACAACTGATGTTTTTTTAGAAACTGAGCCTGATGTTTTTCCTCCTAATAATTCTATTTTTTCTTCTGCTTCATCTCTTGTAAATAATTCTAAACTTCCAGTTAATACAAAAGTTTTTCCGCTGAATTCTTCTTGTTCTTCCACTTTTTCGCCAGTATAGTTCATATTTACACCTAATTCTTTTAGTACTTTAATTGTCTCTTTTATTGAATCACTACTAAAGAACTCTACTATACTTCTTGCAATTATATCACCTATATCTTGAATATTTGTTAACTCTTCAATAGAAGCTTTTTGAAAATTATCCATATTATCAAATTTCATAGCTAATATTTTGGCTGTTTTTGCTCCTACATGGGGAATACCTATGGCAAATATTAATCTTTCTAAAGAGTTTTTCTTAGAATTCTCAATTGATTCAATTAAATTAGTTATACTTTTTTCTCCAAAACCTTCTAATGTCATTAACTGGTCTCTATAATTACTTAAATGATAGAAATCAGTTATTTTTCTTAAATATCCCATATTATAGAAGTCTTGTACAATTGCTTCTCCCATACCATCAATATTCATAGCATCTCGTGATGCGAAATGTATTAATCCTTCTGTATGTCTTGCTGGGCAATTCTCATTTGGACAGAAATGCATTGCATCTTTTTTTATTAATTTCGTATTACAAATTGGACAGTTTTCAATCATTTTAAATGGTGTTGATTTTTTTTCACGCCTATCTAGTTTTACTTCTACAACTTCTGGTATAACGTCTCCTGCTTTTCTTATTGAGATAATATCGTTTATTCTTACATCTTTTTGAATACAATAATCTTCATTATGAAGAGTTGCTTTACTAACTAGTGAACCATCAACATGAACTGGATTAAAAATAGCATTAGGTGTAATTTTTCCAGTTCTTCCTACTGTGAATTTTATTTCATTTAATGTTGTTAATACTTCTACAGCTGGAAATTTATAGGCAATTCCCCATCTTGGAACTCTTGCAGTAAATCCTAATGTTTTCTCATCATCTAAATTATCAACTTTTAATACTACACCATCTATAGGAAATTCTAAGGAGCTTCTCTTTTTTCCTAAGTCTTCTATAAAACTTTCAATTTCTCTAGCATTATGTGCTAAACCATTTAGTTTATAATTAGTTTTAAATCCTAGTGTTTTTAAAAATTCTAATGATTCATGTTGAGACTTTAATCCATAATTTTCTGGATTAGGAATAAAATAAGCCATAAAGTCTAATCCTCTTTTTGCAGTTATTTTACTATCAAGTTGTCTAATTGAACCTGCTGCTGCGTTTCTTGGATTAGCAAATTCTTTTTCATTATTTTTTCTTCTTTCAACATTTGCTCTTTCAAAAGATAGTTTTGACATATATATTTCTCCTCTTACTTCTATGTCAATATCTTTAGTTAATCTTAATGGAACTGACTTTATTGTTTTTACATTTACAGTAATATCTTCTCCTGTTACTCCGTCTCCTCTAGTTGCGGCACGAACTAGTACTCCATTTCTATATATAAGCGATCCTGATAGACCATCCATTTTTGGTTCTAAAGTATATGTTGGATTAGAAACTACTTTTTTTATTCTTGTATCAAACATTTCTATTTCTTCACTATTAAAGATATCATCAAATGATAACATCGGAGTTTCATGAGTTACTTTTTCAAATTTATCTAAAGCTTGTCCTCCTACTCTGTTTGTTGGAGAATCACTTCTTTTTAATTCTGGATTATTATTTTCAAGACGTAACAGTTCACTAAATAAGTCATCATATTCTTGATCGGTTAGAGTTGGATTATCTAGAGCATAATATTCATAAGATGCTTTATTAATTTTATTTATTAGTTCATTTATTCTTTCTTTCATAAAAAAAATCACCTAATATTATTTTAAACTAATATAGTGATTTTTTGAATAATTAATTGAAATCTATTTCTTTTTTACTTATATTTCCTGATAAATCTTTTAAATAGATATATAATTTTTTAGTTGCTAAAATTTTACTTTTTTCTATTTTTGCATTGTCTATAGAAGTATATTGTTTACAAGTAGCTGTTTCTGATAGACATACTTGGAATGATACTCCATTTACTTCATCATATGCTGAATTTCTAACAAATTTATAATTGCTTCCTATTTGTACAACACTACAATCATTTACTGCTGGGGGAGTTTTATCAACTAAATATGGACCACTTTTATACATGTCTATGAATGGATTATTATTTGCAGCATCGGTGATACTCGCCTTTTCATCGTCATCTGATAATCTTATATTTAAATAGTATTTTCCTGATGGGAGTTCTGCTGTTGTGAACTTTAATTCTTCTTCATAACTTACTTTTTCAGATTTTTTAGAATTTATTTTTCTTTCTGTCCATCTACCAACTAAATTTAACCCTTCTGGATCTGTTGACCAATTATAATAAATAGATGCATTCTCTTCTATCCCAAACTCTGATTTTAAAACTGCTTTTATTGTTTTGTCTTTGCTTGAATTTGTACTTTCATCTTTTAATCTTTTATTTTCGTAGAAGACAATCGTTGGGCCTAAAGGTGTACCATCACTATTACATTTTAATGAGTCATCTATAACACTACTTGTATATATTTTTGTTTTTTTATCACTTGTTGTACATTCTAATGATAATTGATACTGATATTTATTATTTAATTTTATAACTCTAACATATGTCTCATTATTTAGACAAGTCTCATCATCAATATTAATATCTTTTGCTAGTAGTTTACTTTTTAATTCTTCTATTGATATATCTTTGCAACCATAATTACTGTTTCCAAACATATCACTACTATATGAGTCCACATATAATTTTGCTCCTGATACAATAGAGTCTCCATATTTTTTATGTTTACTTTCTCTACTATTTTCACTTATATCAATAATTCTTGGAATTGACATAGCTGTTACCAGACCAAGTAATGATATTGTTACTAATAATTCGACTAATGTGAATCCTTTGTTACCCATAGTATATACCTTCCTATAATGAATTATATATTTCTATTTTTGCTTTGTCAATGAAAGAAAATAAGTAAAGATTTCTCTTTACTTATTCACTCCATAAATGATTTGGATATACATTTTCATCTACTAATTTTTTTAATGCTTTCTTTACTCCTTCAGCATCTTCTTTATATGTTACTCCATACCATGTTGAAGTTGTTTTTATAACTTTTGCTGTTGCATATCCTTCCTTTATAGTATCAAATAATACATCAGGTATTAAGTATTCACATTTTTCTAGATTATCTTTATTAGAATCTAAGAATTCCTTGAAGTGACTTTCAATGTAGTCAAATATACTTGGTGTAAATAGTAACATATTCATTGAAACAGTATCATCTTCATCTACTTCAAATGGCTCACTTCCACTTAGTGGCTTAGCAATTATCTTACCATCTATTCTTTCTACTGAACTTTCTGTAATTTTATTTAATACGTCTCCATCAATTTCGCATACTCCTCTTTTTACAGCACCATTTTCAGTAATTGTATTTTTTACTAAATATGCAATCATACCATATGGATATGGTTTTTCATCTTTAATACTTTTTAAGAATTCTGCTCCTTTTTCAAATGCATCTCTTCCGTAGAAGTCATCTGCATTAATTATGATAAATGGTTCATTTACTTTTTCTCTACAACATAAAATTGCATGGGCTGTACCTAGAGGTTTTACTCTATCCTCTGGTAACGTGTATCCTTCTGGTAAATTGTCATTTTTTTGGAAGCAATATTCAACTTTAATATGTGGTTCAACTCTTGCTCCAATTGTTTCTTTAAAAATATCATAATTTTCTTCTTTTATTAAAAATACTATTTTAGTAAATCCTGCTTTTATTGCATCATATACAGAATAATCAATAATAAATTCTCCGTTTGGTCCTAATGGCTCGATTTGCTTTAACCCTCCAAATCTGCTACCCATTCCTGCAGCTAATATAACTAATGTAATATCTCTATCCATAAATCCTCCTTAGATGTTATATCTCTGTACACGTTCATTATAACATATAGTTTTATTTTGTCATAATAACTTATATTTATACCTTACTTAATTTTTTATGATTTTTCATCAATTTTTTTATTCCATGTGGATGTTTAAAAGCAACACTTACAAGTGTGTTCGTTACTTCTACAACTTTTCCAGTTCCGAATGTTTCATGGTAGACAAAGTCTCCTACTTGATAATCTACATCTTCTTCTCTAAACATTTCTCCAGTATTAATTTTTTCTTCTTTTTGTGGTAATTCATCTTTTACGTTTGTCTCTATTAAGTCTTTATTTATTTCTCCTAAAAATCTGCTTACTGGATTGATTTGTTCTTTTCCAAATAAAGTTCTTCTTCTAGCATTAACTAAGTGTAAGTCGTCTTTGGCTCTTGTTATTGCTACATAACATAATCTTCTTTCTTCTTCTAGCTCAGAATTATCCATTAATGAATTTATATGTGGGAATATTCCTTCTTCCATTCCTACTACAAATACATGGTCAAATTCTAATCCTTTTACTGAGTGAACTGTCATTAAACTTATTCTATTTGGATCGTCTTTATATTCTTCTACATCACTTATTAAACTTATTTCTAATAAGAAATCTTCTAGTGAAATCAATCCTTCTCTTTCTTCAAATGTTTTTGTAATTGATTTAAATTCTTCTAAGTTCTCAAGTCTTACTTCTGCTTCCAATGTTTTCTCATCTTCAAGCTCTTTTTTCATTCCAGATGCATCTAAAACTTTATCAATTAATTCTGTTAGAGTTAAATCTTTCGACATTTCTTTTAATTTTTCAATTAGGTTTTTAAATTCCAATTCTTTTCCACTAGAAATTGCTTCATATATACTTACTCCCATAGCATCTGCTTGGATTGTTAAATTTTCTATTGTTTTTAGACCTATTCCTCTTTTTGGAGTATTTATTACTCTTAATAATGAAACGTTGTCTTTTGAATTATGTATTAATCTTAAATAAGCAATCAAATCTTTTATTTCTTTTCTAGAATAGAAATAGAAACTTCCTATTACTCTATATGGTAAGTTTTCTTTTAACATTTCTTCTTCTAATACACGTGATTGAGCATTAGTTCTATATAAAACTGCTATATCTTTATATTCAACATTTCTATTTGTTAATTCTTTTATTTTTCTAATTACGTATTGGGCTTCGTCTCTTTCATTATAAGCTCTATAATATTTTATTTTTTCTCCAATTCCTCTAGATGTCCATAAGTTTTTATCTTTTCTCATTTTATTATTTTTAATTACTTGGTTTGCAGCATCTAGTATGTTGCTTGTTGAACGATAATTTTGCTCTAAAAGAATTGTTTTTGCATCTTTATAGTCTTTTTCAAAATTTAAAATATTTTTATAATTTGCACCTCTAAAACTATAGATACTTTGTGAATCATCACCAACACATGTTATTTTTCTGTTCTTTGCACTTAGCATTTTTGTTAATATGTATTGTGCCTCATTTGTATCTTGATACTCATCTATTAATATATATTGATATAAATCTTGATATTTATTTAAGATATCGGGATTTTTTTTAAATAATTCTATTGGTAATAATAATAAATCATCAAAATCTACTGAGTTGTTTCTTTGAAGTTTCTTTTCATATTTTGCATATACTTCTTGAACTACTTTTTCAAAGTCACTTGCGGCATATCTCTCATATGCTTCAGGTGATGTCATTTCATTTTTGCAACTACTTATTTTATTTCTAATTGCTCTTGGATTATAAATTTTTGGGTCATATCCAATATCTTTGATTATTTTTTTTACTACCGTTAAAGAATCATCACTATCCATAATAACAAAGTTTTTATCATATCCTAATGCATCATAATTTTCTCTTAACAATTTTAAACCAAAACTATGAAACGTTGATACTTCTAGGTATTTTGCAGTTTGTCCTATAGTTTTGAATAATCTATCTTTCATTTCTTTTGCTGCTTTGTTAGTGAAGGTAATTGCTAAAATGTTTTCTGGAGCAACATTTTTTTTCTCAATTAAATATGCAATTTTTGTAGTTAATGTTTTTGTTTTTCCAGCACCTGCTCCTGCTATTATTAACAAAGGTCCATCATTATATAAGACTGCTTCTCTTTGTCTTTCATTTAATTCTTCTAAATTCATAATACACACTTCCTGTCTTTTTTTATTATACATGAAATTAGTTTAATGTAAAAGAAAAACCATTCAAAATGTTGAATGGCTTCTTATCTATATAAACTTAATAATTCTTCATATTTTTTTTGTTCATTATTTCTTTGTTTATCTAATAATTCTTTGTATTTATTTTGCTCTTCTTTTAACTCTTGTCTTATTACTTCTTCTTGTTTCATTTTATCTTTTTGACTCTTTAACATTTTTAATACAGTCTTATAATCATCTAATGTTAACATACTATCAAGATCTTGTAAATTTTCGTCTTTTTCTACATTTACTCTTACTGGTTCTGTTACTCTTACTTCTTTTTCAACTACTTTTACTGGCATTTTTGGAGCTCTACCATAAATATATGTAGGAGTTTCTAGAGGAGCAAAATTTTCTGGTAATTTTTTTACTTTTTTCTTTATTAGTATTTTCTTTACTTTTGGTTGATAATCTTTTCTTATATAAATTAAAATAATTTTATATATAATTAAGAATATTATCCAAACTATGAAGATAATTGATGAAAGTTCAATTAGTGCTGTTGCATTTTTATTACCATATACTGACTTTTGCGTAAATATATCTAGATTATTTTTATTAACTATATTTAATAAAAGTGCTAATAAGTAGTTCATTATTATATATACTGAAACATTTAAAGTTTTTATAGATTTTGTTGTTTTATAATTGAATAAACTTATCCATAATATTATGTTTGTTGCAATTAAAGCTGCTAAATAAATTGCTAAATTAGGAAAGTATACTACTATGAAAAAGTTATCCATCATATACTTTAGCATATTACTTAGGGATGCATGGTATGCTACTACTAATGTTACTAAAATAAATACTGAAATACTTGCATATATCATTTTGTTTCTTTTAGCATTTTTCTTGTTTGTAGTTATAAAGATAATTCCTACAAAAATTAATAGTGCTAATATAAATATGTATAAACTTGAACTTTTTGATATATTTAAAAGTATTCGTAATTTGTCAATAAAAGACAATTTGCTCATTCATCCACCCCCTAAATAATTTTTATTCTTTATTTATTAACTCTGCAATGTAAATTGTTTGTGTTGTTGAATCATTATTTGTACATGTAATTAGAGTTAATGTTGTCTTATCATAATTTCTGTATATTGCTAATTTACCTGTTTTTGGTTGTTTATAAATATTTGTAATTTGATAAGTATACGTTTTATCTTTATATGTAATTTTGGCAGTATCTCCTGCTGATAATTTGTATAAGTCATTAAAGAATGCTTTCCAACCTGTTCCTGAATGTCCTGCTAGTATGAAGTTCCCTTTATCAACATCTGGATAGTTTGAACCTTCTACTACAAGTATGTTTTTTTCTACATCATTTTCTGATGATCTATTATCTAAAAATCCTTTTGTTAAATTTATTTTAGGTATATTTAAATATCCTATATAATCATTAGTTATCTCTCCAGACAACCCTTCTTTTTTTTCTTCTGTTTGATTATTTTCATTTTCTGCAACTGTTACTTGATTTCCATCATAAAACGCATTTGCCATATAATCATAGGCCATTATCTTTTGAGATTCAATATAGTTATAAGAAATAAAGAATCCTCCTATTAGAGTGATTATTGCACCTATAAATGCTGTTTCACTAGGAGAGATTCTTTTATTCTTATTAGGCTTTCTTACTGTTTTTGTATACATATGCAATTCCGCTTCCTAAAATTGCAATACCTAAAATTGTTAAGATAATTGAAGATGATGATGCTGTATTAGGAACGATTGTTTCTTTAGCATTAACAAAGTTGATTTGATGTGATAAGTGTTGGTCATCTATTGTAAATGACACTTTTTGACTACTTTTAATGTATCCTTCTGGTGCACTTTCTTCTTCTACTGTATATGTTCCATTGCTTAAGTCTGTTAATGTATAAGAGTCAGTAGTTGTTGTAAATCTTGCAACTTCTTTTCCTGTTGAATCTCTTACAACTAGTACAGCTCCTGCTAATGGACTATTTGTTTCTTGGTCTACTTTAGTTATAGTAACTACAACTTTCTTTGGAGCATTTTCAAATGTTATTTTGATATCTCTATGAGTATTATCAATTGTAAATTTAGTTACATTTTTATTTACTAAATATCCATTTGGTGCTTCTGTTTCTTCTAATGTATAATTTCCATTTGCTAAGTTTCTGATTACGTGACCATTAATAGTTGATGTCCAACTTGCAACTGTATTTCCACTTGCATCTTTTAAAACTAATTTTGCTCCTGCTATTGTTTTTTTAGTATTTGTATCTACCTTGAATACTGTAACTCTTGATGAGTCAATATTTAATTTAATTGCAGATGATACATTCTTTGTTACCTTTTCTAGTAATGCAACATTTTGCATTGCTGTATTTGTTGGTTGATATTCATAAGCTGTATATTGTGTTGTTCCTGTTGCCTTTGCAGTTACTGTTATTTCACTAGTAATTGTTTTTAATGCTGTAACTGGAACTTTTACTTTAAATGATTGGTTAGCACTAACTTTAAACTCACCATTATAATCTGTAACTGTTCCATCAGCTTTTTCAATTTTTGTTCCTGATGGAGCATTTGTTAGTGTAACCATGTACTCACTTATGTTTGTAGCTTTTGTTGCTTTAATGTCACCAGATGTATAATATTTATCTTTAATTGTCATTGTTGTTTGACTTGCTGAAATTGCAAGTGCAGCATCTGATGGATTAATTGAATCATTCTTATGTGCTTTTGCTTCTGTAACTAGTTGTTTTATTTTTTCACGCATTCCTTTTCCATTTGCTGTTACAGTACCATTGTTTTTAAATTGTTCACCTAAATTTGATGTACCACGTGTTTCATCTAAATACCACCATACTGCTGTTTGTGTAATATAGTAATCTTTATCTTTGTTTCCTGTAATTGATTTATTAGGATAACCATTTTTTAAGATGTATACAATACCACCATCTATATTATTACTATTTTTTACTAATTTTGCTGTTGTGTTTTTTGCTGTTGATTTATGAATGTTTAAACAATATAATTCTTGACCACTTGTTGTTTGTTTATGATAGAACCCTACATTTGCTATATATCTTTCATTAACATAAGGTGCATCTCCAAGTTGAATAGTTTCTGAAGCTGCATTAACAGTTTCAACAGAACCAACTATAATTGATATAGCAACAATTAAAGCTAGTACTTTTTTTGTCATTTTTGCCATTTTATTGAATAGTTTCATAAATTATCCCCCTCACTCAATGTGGCTATATTATAACACTTTTGTCTTTTTTTTGCAAGTAAAATAACCCTTTAGACCCCTATTATTGCGTATTTTTTATATTTTTTTGGCTTTTTAACACATTTTTTGTTAATTTATTGTTTTTTCTACTATTTTTTTATCATTTATATCATAAATTGTGAAAGTATTATTATCATATATTAAATATGTTGGATTATTATTTTCTTTTGGTAAAGATATAGAACCAGGATTAATAAAAAGATTATTGTTATGCTCTTTTATAAATGGTATATGCAGGTGTCCATATATTAAAATACTATGTTTCTTATTCCAATTATTTTCATTATATATGTGTCCATGTGTTAAATATATATCATTATTATCTACTGATATATATGAAAGTTCACTTACAATTGGAAAATCACTTACCATAATATCTACATCTGAATCACAATTACCTCTCATGCAAATTAAATCATCTTTAAATGATTCTAAAAATGATTTTACATATTGAATATCATAATCATTATGTATCTTATTTCTTGGTCCAATATAATATAAATCTCCTAAAACAACTAATTTGTCACAACTCAATTCATGATACTTTTTTCTAATTTTATCTAAGTTATTTTTTATACCATGAATGTCTGATATAAACATTATTTTCACATAATCATCTCCTTCAACTTCATTATAACACAATTAATTTTTATACATACAATATTTTGTAAGGAGAGATATATGAATAGAAAATTAATTGGTTATGTTATAGTTATTTGTGCTATTTTCATAATTGGAAGTGCTGCTATTTTTGATTTTAATAAAAAAGATGAGGTAAAGTCATCTACAAAAATTACTCTAGCAGAAGTTGCTCATACAGTTTTTTATGCTCCAATGTATGTTGCTATTGAGAAAAATTATTTTAAAGATTATGATATTGATGTTGATTTAATACTAGCAAGTGGTGCTGACAAGGTAACTGCTGCGTTATTATCAGGGGATGCTGATATTGGTTTTTGTGGAAGTGAAGCAACAATATATGTATACAACTCTAAAGAGAAAGATTATTTACAAACATTTTCTCAACTAACTCAAAAAGATGGAACATTTATAGTTTCTAGAAAAAAATATAATAATTTTACATTAGATGATTTAAATGGTAAAGATATTATTGGAGGTCGTCAAGCTGGTATGCCAGAAATGACATTAGAATATGCTTTAAAGAATAATAATATTGATCCAAGACATGATGTGAACATTGATACTTCTATTGCTTTTGCTGCAATGAGTGGTGCATTTATTGGAGGGCAGGGAGACTTTGTTACATTATTTGAACCAACAGCTTCACAAGTTGAAAAACAAGGTTATGGTTATATTGTAGAAAGCGTTGGTAACTTAGGAGGTATTGTTCCATATACATCATTCTCAGCCAGAAAGTCTTACATTAAAAATAATAAAGATGTAATTAAAAATTTTGATAAAGCAATAATGAAAGGACTTAATTTTGTACATAATCATAGTAATAAAGAAGTTGCTAAAGTTATATTAAACCAATTTCCTGATACATCTTTAAGTGATTTGGAAAAAGCAGTAAAAAAATATAGAGAAATTGAAGCATGGCCAAAAAATACAACATTTACAGAAGAATCATTTAATCATCTACAAGATATTATGATTGATTATGGAGAGTTAGAAGAAAAAGTTGATTATAATGACTTAATGTATAAAATTAAAAAAGACAATTAAAGTCTTTTAAAGAATGTTTTTTAGTATATAAGAAGCAATTCCATCTTCATTATTGGATAAAGTTACATGTTTAGCTTTATCTTTTATTATTTGAAGTGCATTTCCCATAGCAACTCCATCTCCTACTCTCTCTATTGCTTCTAAATCATTTAATCCATCTCCAAAAAATACCATTTCATCTAATGCTATATCTAATTTATTTCCTAACTCTTCTAGTGAATTTGCTTTATTTAAGTTAGCCGGATTTATTACAATCCATTTTTTTGTATCGTTAGAGTCTTGCATTATAAATGTATGTAAATTTTTAAATTTATTTTGCAAGTTAGATAATTCTTCATCAATTATTTCTTTATTAATAAATACATTTATTCTACATATCTCTTCATTAATTTCTTTATATGAATCAATACTTTTTATAAAAGATAAACTTGTATTAGGATTTCCTTTATAAATAAAGTATTTTGTTTCTGTACAATAATCTATTTGATCAGCCTTATCTTTTAAGATATCTGTTATTTTAAAAATATCGTTTTCTTCTAATACTTTTTTTTCAATCACTTTGTTATTTTCATCTACTACAAATGCTCCATTATTTAATATTAAATAGTCAAACAAACTTTTATCAACTACATTTTTAGCACTTTCTAATGTTCTTGCTGTTACTCCTACTATTTTTATATTTTTTTCTCTTGCGGCTCTTAATGTATCTTTTGTTTTTTTTGTTACTTCTTTTGAATCATTCAGTAAAGTTCCATCAAAATCCATTCCTATTAATTTAATCATTGTTTTCTCCTAACTTTTTATTTTTAACTCTTATATATAATTAATGGTACAACTACTTCATCTTCTGTTATACCCGCATGGACCGATTTAAATATTTTACCATGTTCGTTATACAAAAAATATCTATCTTTTGTTGCTACTGCTAAGAAGTCACCTATTGTATCTTCAAAATATATATTATTTTTTCCTGGACCGAATAGTCTATTTTTTATAACTTCTTCTTTTGTATATAAAATAAAATAATTTTTAAAGGATTTATTAAATAAT
>UQQI01000036.1 GCA_900543055.1 uncultured Mollicutes bacterium | reverse complement strand
CAATCCTCTAATTAGAAACTATTTATAAACTGTCCAATTTTTGGGGTTCAGTTCAACTCTACACACACTAAAAATTATATATCCCAAATATCTAAAAAGAGGGAAACCACTTTTTTGTATTTTTTTGTAAAATTTTTTTTTAAAATTGTAATTAGATTGTTATCTATTATTTTTAATGATAAAATTATATTGATATAGTACGGAGGTTTTTTATGAATGAAAATTATAGTGTGTCTGATTATGGAATATTTGATAGTGCAGTTTCAACTACCTCAAAGGTTACTGAATCACTAAATACAAGTAAAACAACAATTACTGAGAGCAAGACTAATCTTAGTAATGAAAGTGTTTTTATGGGACCATTATGTGATGAAGCTGTAAATGGCTTTTCCAAAGTAGATGCAAGCGTTACACAAATTTTAGATAATTTTTCAAAAATTAGTTCTTATATTAATGAAACTGCTACTAATTATAAATCTGGTGATGAATCAGCATCAAATACAGTTTTAAGGATTGATTCTGGTACAATTAATACTAGTACTACTAGTAATGTTTCTACTGGTAATGAAACCAAAGATAAAGTGTATAATTATTTAGCAAGTCAGGGTTTTAACAATGCTGCTATATGTGGAATTATGGCTAATATTCAACATGAATCTAGTTTTAATACGCAAGCTTTAGGGGATGGTGGAACTTCTTATGGAATATGTCAATGGCATAATAGTAGATGGTCTAATTTGAAGAATTATTGTAGTTCCAATAATCTTGATGCTTCATCTTTAGATGGTCAACTTTCATATTTAGTTCATGAATTAAAGAGTAGTTATCCAGGTGTTTATAATACTCTTCAAAATGTTCCTAATACAAAAGATGGGGCTTATCAAGCGGCTGTCAAGTGGACAACTGATTTTGAAATACCTGCTAATAAAGAGAGTGTTGCTGTTACTCGTGGTAATACTGCTCAATCTGATTACTGGGATACTTATGGTGAAGTATAAAAAAATAAGTGATTTTGTTTTATCACTTATTTTTTATGTTTTTAAGTTTATGATATGTTTTAAATGCTAAATTATATAATGTATACCAGAATTTTGAAACTATTAGGTCATATTCTCCAATTAATTCTACAACGTGGCCTCCGAAACTTTTTTTAAATAAATATAATCCGTATAATGGATTTTCTTTTCTGAAATCTCCAGTTATTCCATAGAAGTTATATCTATTATAATTTCCTTCAACCGCCATCTTTACACCTTCAAAATGAATTGTATATGCTGATTGGAATTGCATAAGTTTAGCATGACTTCCTCCATGAAGAGAAAGAACTTCATTTCCATATATTAGGAAAAGTATTCCTCCTAATATTTCTTTATCACCATATTCATCTTTTAATTCTTTTATTTTTTCAAGTTGTTTTTCAAGACGTTTAATTGCTTCTTCATCTTGTTTGTTACTAGAATTGTATTTTTTATCATTCATTTTTAAGATGTTTTTTTCTTTTTTGTAGATTCTATCTTTTAAATTATTTTCTATTTCTTCTTTTTCTTCTAACGTATTTTTTTCATATTTATTAAAGTCGATTTCTGCAATTAATATTTTTAAGATACCACTATCATGTAAGGCGTCCCACATTGCTTCATAATATGATAGAGGTCTATCAACAAATTCACGTCTATCACTTGTATGTTTCATTATATCTTTAAATATTGGAAGTTCGTCTCTTGTTATTTCTCTTGTTGTTATTCCACATTTTTCATTTTTTCTAAGAATTTGTCTTGTCTTCGATTCCATGTCTTTCATAACATCATCAAGATTTCTATCCTTAGTTTCAATTACATGCATCCATCTTGGTTGAAGTGTATCTTGCATTAAGTTAAAACCAAAAAATTTGTAGCCTAAACTTTTAAGATTTTCTACAGCGTCTTTGTTATTGTAGCCATTTTTTACAATATCTCCATTATTATCATGTTCTTGATATTCAACAAATGGATCTATTTTTATAAATATTGCATTTTCTGTTTTTGCATATTTTTTTATTTCTTCTGTAAACTTTTTTAATAATTCTTTGTTATTATAATCTATTAAGAATCCTCTTGGAGAATAAAACATTTTTTTCTTTATAATCGGTAAAGTTTTTGATAGTAATAATGCTCCTGCTACTATTTTTTTATTATCATCCTCAAGACCTATATAGTGAGCATCCCAATTATTTACCTTTTTTAAATTAGCCCATTCTTCAGTTTGATGAAATGTTATTTCAGGATTTTTATCAGCAAATGTTTTAAATTCTTTTTTAGTTAGTTTTTTTAACTTCATTTTGTAACTCCTTCTTGCTTTTTCTTCTAATAATATTTCTATATATTGGCACTAGTTTTGTAAATACAAAATACATCAATGGATTTGTTATATAGTCCCATTCACCGACAAATTCAACATAATCTCCACCAAATTTCTTTTTAAACTCATGAAGTCCTAAACGAGGATTATCTTTAGATAAGTCTCCGATAGTACCAAATTGGTCATATGTTTTTATACCTTTTTCTTTACAATATTTGATGTGTTCAAAGTAAGTATTATAATTTGCATATGTTTCAGTTAATATGTTATGGTTTCCTGCGTATAACACCCAAGCTTTATCACCATACTCTATTATCATATGAGCATTTAGTGTTATATCATTTCCATATTCTTTTTTATAACTTTTATATTTTTGTAATTCTTTTAATGTATTTTCTTTTTGTTTAGTTAATTCTTTAAGTTTATTTTTAGCACTTTTACTAAGATTATCTATTGGAAGTATTGAAATTTGATTATTTATTTCTTTTAGATTTTTATCTAGATTTTTAATTATTTTATTTAGATGTACTTTTCCAAGAAATAGAGTTGCTTTACTATTTTGATTACCATTAAATATTTCATATAACGTTTCATAATAATCTTCATTATAAGATACAAAGTCTTTTCTATTTTCTGTTAATGTCATTAAATGATAAAATTCTTTAATATCTTCACTTGTTCCAATAGTAACTTCTGTATCTAGTTTTTGAGCTTTTGCAATTCGTTGTTTTGTAGTTTTAGAAAAGTGATTTTCAATATCCTCCATAGATTGTGTCATATCAATTCTAAAAGTGTATCTTGGTTGCATTGTTTCAAAGTTTTTTGTAAAACCCTGATGTTTAAAGCCACATTCTTTTAAAGTATTAAATATATTTTCATAATCAGGATTTTCTTTTGTTTCTCCTAAGTAATTTGTAGATTCTTTAATAATATCGGGATCTATTTTTACAAATATTGCTTTTTTATTCTTAGCAAACTCTATAACTTTTTTAGTCATTTCTCTAACTAATTCTTTTTTCTTATAATCAACAACGAAACCTCTAGGTGCATAGAAGTAGCACATGTTCATTGGTAGTCTTTTTTCTAATAATAAAGTAGCAGCAATTATTTCATCATTTTCATTTACAAGTCCTAAATAATATGGAGTTAAGTGTTTTTTTACTTTTGCAAATTCACCCCATGATAATGATTGTAAAAAATGAGATTTAGTTTTATGATTCTTTACAAATTCATCAAATTTTTCTTTTTCTATATTTTTGAGTTTTAACATTATATTGCCTCACTTTCCTTACTATTTAGTATATCATATAAGTAAGGAAAAACCACAATATTTTAGTTATACCATGTAAAAATTATCATCTTTTTCTAAATAATTATTTACTTGTTTTTCACTTTGTTGTTTTGACAGTAATTTTTCAATTCTTTTTAGTGTTTCATTAATTTTAATTAACTCTTCTATAACATTCATGTTCATATTATTTGGAGATGGTGGGACAAAAGGATATGAGTAATTATTCATAAAATCAACTTCTTTCTTTTTATTCTATGTATTCTATTTATTAGTGTGATAAAATATTAATGGGTGATTTTATGAGACTTAGAAATGTAAAAAACAAAGAAGAAATAATGAATAATTCTAATTATTTAGTAAAGAATTATTATGATTATAAGGGAAAATGGAGAGAGTTATTTAATAATGATAATCCAATATATATAGAAATTGGTATGGGAAAGGGTAAATTTATTATAGAAAATGCTGTAATGTATCCAGATATTAATTTTATTGGAATTGAAAAATACGATAGTGTTATTGCTAAAGGATTACAAAAAATTCCAGAAGGACTTAATAATTTAGTTATGATAAGAGCAGATGCCTTAGATATAGATAATATATTTTCTAAAGAGATTGATAGAATTTATCTTAATTTTTCTGATCCTTGGCCTAAAAATAGACATCATTTGCGTAGATTGTCTAGTAGAATATTCTTAGAGAAATATGATAGTTTATTTAAAAATAATAGAATAATACATATGAGAACAGATAATAGAGATTTATTTCAATATTCACTAGTTAGCTTTAGTGAGAACGGTTATATACTACATAATGTTAGTTTAGATTTACATAAAGATGATGTGCCACTAATAACAACAGAATATGAAGATAGATTTTCTAGTAGAGATATGCCTATATATTATGTAGAATGTTCTAAAGAAATGTCTAAATAAGTAAATCAATATAAAAAATTTTTACATTTTAAAAAAAAATGTTATAATGTAATAAGAGTAGGTGAAATATGAAAAAGATAGTTGTTTTACTCTCTATTGTTATTTTGTTTATGACAGGTTGTAGTGTTACAAAATTAGATAATAATAATATTTCAAAAAATATGAAAACTCTATTGTCTGAAAAATCTAATCTATATAATGTCTTTTATGGAGGTTATAAGTATTATTTACCTAAAGGAGTAGGATTTATTTCTAAGGATGATTATAATGCTGTTATAAAAGATAGTAATGGTAATAAATATTACTTTTATGTAGATGCAATTAGTTATTATCACAAAGTTGAAAATACTTATGAAATTAATAAGGGATCTCATTATTCAAAGAAGTTAGATTACAATAATAAAAATGGTTATATTCAGATAGATGAAGAAGGCTCTAAGTACTTTATTCAATTTGTTTATAATTATGCTAAGTTAGAAGCTTTAGTTGATAAGAAAGATTTAGCAAGTGTTGTTGATAATATGTGTTATATTCTAAGATCTGTTAAATTTAATGACAAAGTACTAGAAAGTTTAATTGGGGAGAATACTCTTGACTATAAAGAAGAGAATTATTCATTGTTTGATGCTAAATCGAGTAATAAAGAGACTTTCTTAGGTGTTGTTGAAAAATATGAGACAGATGATTATAAAAAGGATTTAGAAGATGAAAAGATAGACTTAAATAATTAAAGAGGTGAACTCATGGGTGTATTAGATAAAATAAAAAATGCTCTTTTTGAAGTTGAATATGTTGAAGTGGAGGAGCCACCTAAAGTTGAAAAGAAAAAGAAACCTAAAGAGGTTAAGGTAGAAGAAAAAAAACCTATTGCGAAGAGGGTTGTTTTACCTGGTAAGAGAGAAGAAAAGATAGAAGAACTTAAAGAAGAAGAATTAAAAGATGATAATTTCGAGGCTAGACCTAAGAATGAGACTATAAAAAAGACTCCTAGTGAAGATTTTAAGTACATGGATGATAATGATTTTAAGGTAGAAGATGATTATGAGAAAAATGAACCTGAAATTGTTAAAGTGATGGATAAAGAAGAAGTAAGTGATGATTATAATGAAAATACTTACTATAGAAATTCTAGAGAGGATTATACATCAAAAGAAAAGAGTTTAGATGACTATTATAATGATTCAAGAAACTATGAAAATTCTTACAAAGAAGAAGTAAAACCAAAACCATACGAGACTAAGAAAGAAAGTAAACCATATGGTATGGATAAGGCTTTTTCAGTTCCAATGTATGAATATGGTTCTTATGAGAAAAAAGATGAGAAGACTGTTTTTAAACCAAGTCCTATTATTTCACCAATTTATGGTATTTTGGATAAGAATTATAAAAAAGAAGATGTTGTTCAAAAGAAAGATGTTAGAATAACAACAAGTTATAGTAGATCAAGAGTAAGTGTTGATGATGTTAGAAATAAAGCTCTTGGTGTTGACATGAATGAAGAAATTATTAAGCAACCACAAGAAACTACTTTTGAAATTGATGATACTGAAGATGATAATTTATTAGTTGATTTAACAGATGAAAAAGGAAAGCCTGAAGTAAAAGAATTGACTATGGGTGATGCATTAGAATATTTCCAAGATTTAGGCCTTGAATATAATGTTGATTATGTTGATGCTAGTAAAAAGAATAGTCAACCAAGAAGATTTAATAGAACAGAAGAAGAAAAGGATTCTAAGCCATCTATTGGAGAAGTTTTAAAAAGAGAAGTAAAGCCAAAAGAAGTTGCTGAAGAGACTGAGCAACATGCCGATGAAGATACATTTAAATTAAATACTAAAGCTATGGATGAAGAAAATGAAAATAAGAAGACTACACCTATAATTAAAGATGAGTCAAATGCTTCAAGTAAGGACATGCAAGATGATGATGATGATAATTTATTTGATTTGATTGATTCTATGTATGAAGAGAAAGGAGCGTAATAATATATGGAATTTTTAAGCACTTTTTTACCTATAATATTATATATAGTAGCTATTGTTTTATTAGTAATATTAATTATCTTAGGATTAAGATTACTTAAACTTTTAGATAAAGTTGACGCATTAGTGGATAATATTGAAGAAAAAGTAAATACTTTTAATGGAGCATTGTCTGTTGTAAAGACTGCTGCTGATGGTATTGCAAGTATTTCTGATAGTGTTCTTTTTGGAATTAGTTCTGCAGTATCTAAAGTATTTAATAGGTTTACAAAGAAAAAGGAGGATGATCTTTATGAGTAAAGATAAAAAATTAGGATTAGGAAAATTTGTATTAGGAGCTGCTGTTGGTGCAGGAATTGGAATTTTATTTGCACCTAAAAAAGGTAGCGAAACAAGAGCAGATTTAAAAAATAAGTTAGATGAATTAGTTGATCAAGTTAAGAAGATCGATGTTGAAGAAGTAAAAAAAGAATTTGATATGAAAGTTAATGAGATTAGAATGGAACTTGTTGACTTGGATAAAGAAAAAGCATTAGATATTGCTAAAGAAAAGGCAGCAGATTTAAAAGAAAAAGCTCAAGAATTATATGATTTAGCTTTAGAAAAAGGAACACCTGTTTTAAAGAAAACTGCTAAAGATGTATTAGAAAATGTAATTAAAGTTTCTAAAGATACTATTAAAAAACTAGACAAAAAAGAAGAAAAAGCTAATTAATTTAGCTTTTTTATTTGAATAATAACAATTATTATGTTATAGTTTATATATAATTTTTGTTGATAAATAGATTAGTAGAAATATTTATTATTTTTAGAGAACTAATGGTTGGTGAAAATTAGTATGATACTTATTTTGAATTACACTATTTGGAGAAGAATCGTTTATCGCGTTAAGATATTTGAGGTGTATATTTATACATAAAATAAGGTGGTACCACGAATAATTCGTCCTTTGGATGATTATTCGTTTTTTTTAGGAGGAAATTTATGCATACAGAATATGAAGTTAGAATATTAAATATTGATAAGAATGAAATTATTGAAAAACTAGATAAACTTAATGCATCTTTTGAATGGGATGCGTTGCAACAAAGATATGTATATGATTTTATTCCAAAGATTGAAGGTAAGTGGATAAGACTTAGAACTAATGGTCTTAAGAATACATTAACTATTAAGAATTTGGTTTCATCTGAAATTGATGGGACACAAGAATTAGAAATTGAAGTTGATTCATTTGAAAGAACAAATTTAATTTTAAAAGAGTTAGGTTATGTTGCAAAAGGATATCAAGAAAATAGAAGAATTCAATATCTGTTAAATGGTGTTGAGATTGATATTGATAGTTGGCCTTTAATTCCAACATATTTAGAGATTGAAGGTCCTAGTGAAGAAGCAGTATATAATGCAGTTAGTGCACTTGGTTTTTCTGTTTCTGATACGACAACTAGAGATGTTGAAGGAATTTATTTAGATTATGGATATAATTTAAATGAAATATATGATTTAAAACTAGAGGAGGAAAGAAAATGACAAATTGGGAAGAATTAAAATGGAGAGGATTAATTAAAGATACAGCAGGAGATGATATTGAAGATAAAATTAATAATGGAGAAATAACATTTTACTTGGGAACAGATCCTACAGCAGATAGTCTACATTTAGGGCATTATAGTTCTTTTATGACTGCTAAGAGATTAATGCTTATGGGACATCATCCAATTATTTTATGTGGAGGTGCTACTGGAAGAATTGGAGATCCTAGACCAACTTCTGAAAGACAAATAATGCCTATTGAAGAATTAAATAAAAATGTGGAGTGTTTACGTAAACAAATTGATAAAATATTTGATGGAAAAGCACAACTTGTAAATAATTATGATTGGTTTAAGGGATATGAATTTTTAGATTTTTTAAGAGATGTTGGAAAATATGTTAATGTAAATTATATGTTAAATAAAGATATTATTCAAAGAAGATTAGATACAGGTATTACTTATGCAGAGTTTAGTTACATGCTAATTCAAGGATATGATTTTTTAAATATGTATCAAAAAATGAATTGTACAATGCAAGCAGCAGGTTCTGATCAATGGGGTAATATTACTACAGGAATTGATTTAATTAGAAAGATTCTCGGTAAGGAAGCATATGGTTTTACAATGCCTTTAATACTTGATTCTACAGGAAAGAAATTTGGGAAGAGTGAAGGTAATGCTTTATGGTTAGATGAAGATAAGACTTCTTCTTATGAGTTATACCAATATTTAATTAATACTGATGACTCTAAAGTATATGAATACTTAAAGGTATTTACATTCTTAACACCAGAAGAAATTGATAATATAATGGATGAACATAGTAAAACTCCGGAGAAGAGAATTGCTCAAAAGAAGTTAGCTGAATGTGTAATTTCTGATTTACATGGAGAAGAGAGTTATCAAAATGCAGTTAAAATAAGTGAGTCTTTATTTAATGGCGATATCAAATCATTTTCTAAGAAAGATATTGAAGTTGCATTTAAAGGACTTGATGTGTTTAACGTAGAGACTGATTTAAACATAGTTGATTTATTAGTTAATAGTGGTACTTGTTCTAGTAAAAGAGAAGCAAGAGAGTTTGTTGCTAATGGATCAATTACTTTAAATGGAGAAAAAGTTACAGATTTGGACTTTGTTCTTACAAGAGAAAAATGTATTGAAAATACATACATTGTAATTAGACGTGGTAAGAAAAAATATTTTATAGGTCAATATAGATAGTTAAAAGTCGTCTTTATGACTTTTTTCTTTATTTATGGTATAATCTTTATAATTTGATTTGGGGGTATAGTATGAATTTAAGTTATGATGAATTTATGAGAATTGTTCCAAGTGAAACAGCTCAATATGTTAAATCTACTTTAGAAGAAATGTATTATCATTTTAAATTATCACATTCTGTTAATGGCTATGATGGGAAGTGTGATAAACTAGTTAAATGTTTTTTATCCTCTATGTTACCTCAAAAAAATTATGGTTCTTTTTTAAGAGATATAGATTTTGATGGGTCGAATATAAATTTACATAGAGATAATTTGTGCAAAGATCAGTATGAAAATCTTTATAATGGATTTATAGGGTTATTTTGTATAAAAGACAATATGAATGACTATAAATATTTAATGCCTAGTGAACTTTTATATAATAGTGTTAAATTAAGAGAAGAAAATGATGATAGCAAAGCTTTTTATAATTCGATAGGTGTTAATAGAAAGTTAAAATATTATACAAATAAATTAGTTAAACAGGATAAAAAATTAATAGATTTGAAAATAGAAAATGATATATTTAAAGGTATGAATTATGAAGAAATATCTTATTTTGAATGTGCTAGTAAAATTAGAGAACAATTAATTAAAAAAATTGATGATAATAGTATTTCTGAAAGTGATTGTTTAAAAAAGATAGATGAATATCTAATTCCTGTTTCTCTTTTTTTAGCAATTTTTGAATATGATGGAAAAGAAGTAAATATACTTGAAAAATATTTGAATGAAAAAGGTGTAACTATTAAAGATATTTATAAAATATTAGGTTACTCATTAAGTAATGATATTTTAACAGAAGATAGAAATATGAAAGTAATTGATTATTTGTATAAACCATATTTTTCGAAAGATATACAAGAAGTATTTGAAAAATTACTAAATAGAGATTTAGTTAATAATACTTGCATTGAGAGGCTTCTTTCTAAATTTAACTTGAAAAAAGATGATTTTTCTAATATGAAAAGTGATTTACTTAAGTATAAGGCAAATCCTGAAGAAGAAAGACTTGCTGAAATAAAGAACTTTTACGATGCATTAAAATATTCAACTAAAGATTATATAAATGACACTGTTAAAATATATCAAATACTTACAAAGTATATTGGTAAACATGAATTACTAAATTCTAGTGATGATATAGATAGTTTGGCTTTACTTATTTCTTCATATTACTATAATGGTATAGTTAGTGAATTCTTTAAAGATAATGGAGTAACACTTGAAGATATTTTAGGATTTTTTAATATAAGTATTACAAAAGAAGAAATTAATTATACTGTATTAGATAAGAATATTGTAATATCTAAGTTTAAAAGGTTTGTAAATAGTGGAGCAAATAATGGTAATAATTTATCTAATATATATCCTGTTGATGTTGAAAGAAATTTATGTAATAAAGAATTTAATAGAACTACTATAATTCAAGATTTATTTGATAAATTTACTGGTAAAACTTTAAGTGATGATTTTTCTAAAGATTTAGATAGACATATAAATTTAAAAAGAAAGTTACAAGAAGATAATAAATTGAAAGATTATATGAAGAGTCTTCCTATTGAAGATAAAAGTTTTCTTGGATTTGTTTCTTCAAAATATAATGAATTAAAAAATAATAATAAAGAGTATATTGATGATAGATTTTTAATAGAACTTAGTATAATTTATGCTAGTGAGAATGTGTTCGACTGTAGAGAATATTTGACAGATATTGGTTTGAGTTATAATGATTTGATTAAAAGCTATTCTGTTAAAAATAGTTCGACAGTAAGAAAAGACATAGATGTTGATATATTAAAAGATAAGTTTAGTGACTTAGTACGTGATAATAATTATCCTATGGATATTATGATGAATATGTTATTTGATAAAAATATGTCTTTAGTATTACGTGAATTTTTATATAATAGAGGAATTAAACTTATTTCAAGAGAAGAGTATTCTTCAAATAAAGAAAAAGAAGTTTTAAAAGAAGAATTTAACAAAAAAGTTGATAAGTTTGATGAAGATATAAAAAATACTATATATGGTAGTTGTGAACATTTTTCTTATTCAAATGATTCTTATAGTGATAATGATAGAAAGTATATTAGTTTATTTTTAGGTTTATTTTGTGATGATGATTTTGCTAAGATACTTAATTCAAAGGGAATATCTTTTAGTAGTGTAAAAGATAAATGTTTAACTGGTGAAATATCTAAAAGTAATATTAATATAAATGAAGTTTTTAAAGATTTTAAGTTAGTTGATACTAATAATTTTTCTAGGAATGTATTTATTAATGGATTATTTGATAATGAACTTATTAAAAAGATATGTGAGTCTTATTCTGTTTCAGTAGAAGAATTAAAATATGAATTGATTAATAAAAAGAGTTATGAAGATTCATTAACAATATTACAAAAGAAAGATTTATTAGAACAAATGGACTTACCTGAATTAAATCCATTTAGTAATACTAGTTTGCTTAGATATTCTAATGCTCTTAATTTTCATTCTAAAAATATTGAAGGTCCTTATAATGAACTTATGAAGTCAAATACTATAGTTGATGCGACTAATTCTATACATGATACAATAGAGAGTTTATATATAGAGAAGGAAGTTGGCAGTAAGCAAGGATTTTTAAGTAAATTAATTTTTGGAGAACAAGAAGTAGAAAAAGAGATAAAGTTAAATCCAGATGCGATGGAAAAATTAAGAAACGATTTACAAGTAGGTGGAATATCTCTTGAGAAAGAAATAAAAATCTATGGAGATTTATTAGATTATATGAAGGCTTTTTATAAGAAAAACAAACTTAGAATAGAAGAGACAGAAAAGCAGATAGAAATGTTAAAGTCACAAAAGAAAAGTTTTTCTGATGATTCTCTTGAATTGATGAGACTTCAAAGTGCGCTTGAAATACTAGAGTCTTATAGAAATTCATTTGTTTCAACAGATGCATTGTTTAAATCAGAAATATTTAAAGTTTATAATGCTATTGTTAGTCATTTCATGGTGTTAAATTCTATAAGAACTACTAAGGAAACTTTGGTTCCAATAATTGAATCAGAAGGAATTATTGGTAAAGGAATAGATAATGAGAAGGATGTTATTAATGTGATTCATGAGATGTCTTCTTTATTTAATAATTTAGTTAAGAATAATTCAGAAGGTATAAGTGAAAATTTAACTAATTTAAATAATTGTAATTTGTCTTTAGAAAACTATGAAGCATTAACAGAAGGTATTAATAGATTCTTAAATGAAGCATCTGCTCTAACTCTTAATCCATTAAATAAAATGTCTGAGGATAATAAAGTATATAAAAAAGATTAATAAGTAATAATATTTAAGTCAATCTTCGGATTGGCTTTTATTCTTTGTATAGGTATATTAATTTTTTATAAAAATAAACTTTGTTATGTAGAAAAGTTATATTATTTTTGGTACAATATGTTTGAAAAGACAGGAGGATGAATATGAACAAAAAGTTAGTTAAAAGTTTAAAAATAGTTTCAATTATTTTAATATTAATTTTAGTAAGTGAGCTTTTATTTATAGGATATCATTTACTTTATAATAAAGAGAAAAATGTATATTTTGATGGAATAAATGCAGTTGTTTCAAGTGACGATTATTATGCAACTGTAGGTAGTAATAATGATAATGATAATCATTTTGAGAAGGCTAAAATTTCATTTTATAATATGAAGAAGGAAAAGACATTTGAGAAAATATATAATGTTGGTTTTAATAGTACTTTTTTTGGAGTTATATTAGATGGAAGTGATGTAATAGCAGTTGGTAGTTATGAAAAGACTCAAGATGATAGGGATAATTCTATTAGAAAAGCATTGATTGTTAAATATGATAAGAGTGGTAATGTTATTTTTGAAAAAGATTTTGAAGTCTTAGATAATTCTAAGTTTACTAGTATTACAAAGTATGGGGATTATTACTATGTAACAGGTAAAAGTGTTTATAAGAGTACAAGTATTGGTAATAAAGAAGGAGGAGCAATTCTTTGTAAGTATGATAAAGATGGTAATTTAATCTGGAGTAAGACTTATGGTAATAGTAAGAGTGCAGTTTACAACGATTTGTTAATTTATAATGACAATATATATGTAGTTGGTGATGATGAAAATTATTTAGGTATTCTTTGTAAATATGATTTAGACGGTAATTTTATGGCTTACAATGATTATAAATCTACTGATAATACTGGCTTTAGTGGAATTGTTAATATTGGTGATAAGATATATGTAAGTGGTGCTAATATGCAAGAGAATGATTTAACAGATGCGATGATTGTTATGTATGACACTAATTGTAATTATTTAAAACAAGTTACATATGATGCGAAAGGAACAGAGAGATTTAATAAATTAGTACTTGATGATAATAATAATATTGTTGCTATTGGTACATTGTATACTGCTCGTAAGAATAATCATAATACAGTTGATGAATATGATTACGATGGAATAATTGCTAAATATAATTCTAATCTTGAGAAGTTAGATGATGTAAGATATGGTGATGAAAGAGATGACTTTTTTACTGATGTGATTTTTATTCATAATAAGTATATTATTGTAGGATATTCATCTTATGAAGATGGTAGTTATATGAGTAAGTTTATAAGTTATAGTAAGGCTTTTAAAGTTTTGGAGGTTGAATAATGAAAATTACTTTAGTAAGACATGGTCAAACAGAAGAGAATTTTTGTAATAGAGTTCAGGGAAAAAAGAATAATTTATTAAATGATACAGGTAGACGACAATGTAATAATTTAAGAATGAGACTGCTTGATAAAAAGTTTGATTATTGCTATATGTCTCCTCTTGTTAGATGTGTAGAAACAGCTTTTATTCTTGTTGGCGATAGAGTTGAAATGATTAGAGATGATCGTTTAATTGAGAGAGAAATGGGAGAGTTAGAAGGAAGGCCAAGAGAAGAATATAATGTATATAGATATTGGGATTATGATTTAAATACTAGTGATAGGGGTGTAGAGCCAATACAAGATGTTTTTAAAAGATGTGAGGATTTTCTTGATTATATAAAAAATAAATATTCTGATGATGATAGTATTTTAATTGTTACTCATGGTTCTCCTTATCGTGCACTTAGATATCTAATAAGAAAAGAAGAATTAAAAGGTCATTTACTTGATGGAGTTATTGATAATTGTCAATGTGAAGAATTTGAATATAAATAAAAAAAGATTACTCGGTATTTGAGTAACCTTTTTCTTTATTTTATTTTACTTGTTGTAGAATTCAACGATTAATGCTTCATTAATATCAGCGTTTAATTCATTTCTTTCTGGTAATCTAACATAAGTACCTTCTTTTTTGTTTTCATCGTAAGTTATGAATTCAACTCTCTTAGATACTTTTGCTAAAGATTCTTCAACAACTTTTAAGTTCTTGTCATCTTCTTTTAATGAGATAACATCACCAGGTACGCATCTGTATGATGGAATATCAACTTTTTTACCATTAACTGTTACGTGACCATGGTTAACTAATTGTCTAGCTCCACGACGAGTATTAGAAAATCCTAAACGATAAACTAAGTTATCTAATCTAGATTCTAATAATCTTAAGAAGTTAGTACCATGGATACCTTTCATTTTTTCAGCTTCTTTGAAAGTTTTTAAGAATTGTCTTTCGCTTACTCCATACATGAATCTAACTTTTTGTTTTTCTTTTAATTGATTTCCATAATCAGATAATTTACCTTTATGGTCATTACCATGTTGTCCTGGACCATATGGGTGACGAGCTAATTCTTTACCAGTTTCACTGATTGAGAATCCAACACGACGTGCTTGTTTATAACTTGAACCAGTATATCTTGACATAATATTTCTCCTTCTCTATATAATATTCTTACAAAATCTTGAATTGGATGGTCATATTTTAGGGAGTTTTTCTAATTCTTTCGCTTAAACAGCAATTGTTACTTAATTCTTAATTTAAAAAACACTTTAAAACATTCCATTCCTGCTGTTT
>UQQI01000035.1 GCA_900543055.1 uncultured Mollicutes bacterium | reverse complement strand
ATATAATAAAAAAATATAAATAGAAAGGGATTAATCAATAATAGAAATAATTAATATTTTCACAAGATTGATTATACGAGTAAATATGACAACTATATACTTAATAAGACATTCAAAAACATTAGATGTAAATAATGAATTTTCGACAGATACATTACAAATCCAAAATGAAAAGAAAGTTCTGTCTAAAGAAGGAGAATAATTAGCAAAAGGTAAATTTAATAATTCTATTTTTAATGATATAGAAGTTATATTTACTTCTAATTATGTTAGAACTATAGAAACAGCAAAATATATTTCAGAAAATAATAATATAAAAATCAATATTTTAGATGAATTAAGAGAAAGAAGGTTAGGAATAAGTTCTTGGAGTGAAAAACCAAAAGACTTTGAAAGAAGACAATTTTCAGATGAAAAATATAAAATTGGTGATGGATAAAATAAAAAAGAAGTATAAGAGAGAATGTATGACTGCATCTTAAAAATATTAAAAGAAAATCAAAATAAAACAATCGCAATAGTCTCTCATGCAACAGATATATCATATTTATTAAATAAATGGTGTAATATAAAAATAGAAGATAATATGCTAAGTTATAAATACAATAATAAAGAAATACTAAAAGGTCCTATAAATTATTATGAAACATTAAAATTACCTTTTGATATAGAAAGTAATTTAAAAATATAGAAAGAATATAATAAATTATTGACTCTCAAGATAACTTTAATGTTATTATTAAAATGAAAGGAGACAATTTTATGTATAAAATAAAAGAATTTTCAGAAATTACAAATATGCCAGTCGCAACACTTATATTATGATGAAATTGATTTACTATATCCTAGTTCAACAGACATAAATACAGGATATAGATATTATGAAGACAAACAATTATATAAAGCAAATCTAATAGTTGAATTAAAAAATTAGGCTTATCATTAGATGAAATAAAAGAATATCTAAAAACTAACGATAATAAATTATTAGAAAGAAGTCTAGATAAGTATGAAGAAAAGATAAGATTATTAAAAGATTTTATGGGAAAACAGCAAGAAAAAAACCTATAAAATAGTAAAATCTGATATTAATAAATGGAAAGAATTAAACGGAATCTTAAACCAAAACTGTGCATTAGTACTAGAAATAAAGGCAAATAATGCAAACTATTACTATATAGAAGAAAATGGCAAAATAGTTGCAGATTTTGCGATTTATAAAGAAATAAAATGGATAACAACAAGAAGTAGAATAATTCAAAATAAAGAATTATTTGACATTATATTAGAAGAATTAAAAAGAGATTTTGATGAGATAATGACAATCCAACCAGTAGAAAATGAAGAAATTATTAATTATTCATTAAATAAGGGAGCAAATATGAAACGATGTAAATGGTGTAATTTAAAAAATGAAAAATATATAAAATATCATGATGAAGAGTGGGGAGTACCAAACTTTGATGATAAATATTTATTTGAAATGTTAATATTAGAATCATTTCAAGCAGGGTTATCTTGGGAATGTATTTTAAATAAAAGGGAAGCGTTTGAAAAAGCATATGATAATTTTGATATAGAAAAAATTATAAACTATGATGAAACAAAAATATTGGAATTATCAGAAAATAAAAATATAATAAGAAATAAATTAAAGATAAAAGCAAGTATAAATAATGCCAAAGTATTTAAAAATATAAAAGAAGAATATCAAACATTCTATAATTATTTGAAATCATATACAAAGGACAAAATAATTTATGAAAATGATAAAACAACATCTCCTCTTTCAGATGCAATTTCAAAGGATTTAATAAAAAGAGGAATGAAATTTGTTGGAACAACTATAATATATTCATATCTTCAGGCGATTGGTGTAATAAATTCCCATGAAGATGATTGTTATTTATATAAGAAGGGAAGAAGTGAATGAAAGTTTTATTATTAAATGGAAGTCCTAATAAAAATGGTGAAACATATAAAGCATTATCAATTATAGAAGAAAGTTTAAAAGAAAAAGGAATAGACTCAGAATGATTCTAGTTAGGCACAAAGCCAGTACGAGGTTGTATTGCCTGTGGTAGTTGTTCAAATACTAATAGGTGTGTATTTAATGACGATATAGCAAATGAACTAATAGAAAAAATAATAGAGTGCGATGGGTTGATAGTTGGAACCCCTGTTTATTTTTCAGGAGCAAATGGTGCTTTAACAGCAGTTTTAGATAGAGTGTTTTATGCTGCTCAAACTAAAGTAACATTATTTAATGGTAAACCTGCCGCAACAATTGCTACCATGTATAGGTCTGGCGCAAACCATGCGATAGATAGAATAAATAAGTATTTTCTATTTAACAATATGCCAGTTATCCCAACAAGTTATTGGAGTCTAAAATTTGCAGACAATTCATCAGTAGAAAATGATGAAAAAGGAAGACTTACCATGAAAAATCTAGGAATAAACATGGCAGAATATTTGAAAAATACTCACTAATATTAGTTAGTGAGTTTATTTATATAATTTTTGAATATCTAAAGGCATATCTTCAACAGACATATTTTTAAATTTATTAACTGTGCAATCTTCTAGTGCTTTAGAATAATAACATTGTTTAAACTTAATAAGTTTTAAAGTGTTTTCAAGAAGAGTAATCCTTCTATTTGGTTATTTAAATGGTTAAATGCAATTTGTGTTTAATTCTTCTTTTTCCTTGAAAAATTAATGAGTTTATAGTATAATAAGCCTAATTTAATGGGGAAGGTTGTGTGTTATGGAAACAATAGAATTTTTTAAAGGATTAGAAGATTCAATAAAGAAGAAAGAAATAATAGATAAAATAGTAGAATGTTATGAAGAAAGTTATAAGTCAGATTATGAAAGATATTCTCATTCTATGTATGAAAAGATAGTAAAAACTATGTTTGATGAAAAGGTTATGGGTAGATACAATGTAAGAGAAAGATTTAATTTTGAATTATATTGTTTCAACGAATGGAAAAATAGTATTTTAAATTATAACATAAATAATATACATCAAGATTATCAGTTAGGATTTATAAAGTTACAAAGAAGATTAAGAAATTTTAATCCAACAATCATAGAAGAAATATATGATTTTTTAGAAAATACATATGAAGAAACGAATAGTCCGCAATATACAAATGATGAAGATTATCAAAAAGTACTTGATTCAATAAGATATAACAGAATAGGTGAAGAATCAACTTGGCAACATGTAGCATCAAATTATATTTATATGAACCAACATGCATTATACGATGTGCATCATAGATTTTATATAAATACAGACTCAACATATACAGATTATTTTGCAAGACTTTTAATGGAAAAGTGTAAAGATAAAAAATATAAATATTATTTTAAACTTGATAATTTTGGAGATAGAGCAGATACTATAGTTGTGTATTGTAGTGATACTAATTTATTAAAATTCTTAGATATTTTAAAAGAAATAAAAAAAGAACATCCAGAATTAGAAGAACATTTACATAGGCCACCATTTTTAACAGCAAACATTGATGATTGGATAGGTTATGCATCAGAACCATCAGTAAAAGATGGTGACAAACTTTTTTCTTTCAATTCATTAAGAACTAAAATACTTGATGAATCAATGACTAAACTAAATAAAGAATGGATACAGAAAAACAAAAATAGAGATATTATAGCAAACGGAACAAAAAGCAAATTTATAGACTACATTACAGAAATGGTTCTAAATGAACAAATGGCATCATTTAAAAGAACTGAAAAGTGTGATGTTTTCTCTAAAACAGATGTAGAATTCGCTAATAGACATGGTTTTAAAAGAGAATCATTAAATAGTAATATATTTATATCTATGTATAGAAACTATGTAAAAAAAGAAATTATAAAACTAATAGATAAAATAGATACCTATAGTCAAGAAGATATAGACAATCTTATAGGTTATAATGGAAAAAGTATAAAATTAGAAAAACAAAGTATAGAAAAAGCCTTAAGAAAGATGCTATATATAACAAGAGCAAATGTTCAAAACTTTGATGATAAATTAAGAGAAGAAATATATCAAAGAGGAGAAAACTATAATTTAACAAAACAAAACATAGCATTTGATGCAGAATATATTTATACAACAATAAGTAAAGAACAACAATCTACTACAGAAAGTAAAATGTCATATCAAGCAAAAAAACAATATAAAGAAAGACCAAAACAATATACATATAAGCCAATGACAGATCAAGAAATATTAGATGCTAGAAGAAAAATTGGACTATAGAATTCAATTTTAATTAAAAAGGTGATATTAATTGCCTTTTTATTTTGAATTCATAATAAGAAATGTTATAATAACTAATTAAAAGAGGTAGATATTATGGCAAAAGAAAAATTACCATTAAAAACACTAACTGGAATACCATTTAGAATTAATATAGATATCTTGAAAAAAATAGAAGAAGAGTTAGAACTATTTTTATTAGAAGAAGATTTTATGAATACCCGTGATTTTTCAAAAAAAGTAATGTTTAATCAAGAGATAAAAGCAAATAATACTGTAGAAGGTTATAATGATTCTGTATCTTTTATTAAAAAAGTAATTGAAAATGCATCAGAAGAACAAAATATAGAAAAAAGAAATAGAATAATAAATCTATATAATGGATATCAATATATTTTAAAAGGACAAGACATAACCGAAGAAAATGTTTTAAAATTATATAAAATATTAAGTAAAGACTTATTAGAAGAATACGATTTATCTCATATGGGAGAAAAATATAGAAAGGCACCGGTATACATACTAAAAAGTGGAAGATTAGATGACTCTATGGATGAAGGAATTCCCTATGAAAAAATCGAGGAATATATGGATTCATACTTTGAGTTTATAGATACTTTCAAAGTAGATGATTCCCAAACAGAAGAATTTATTAAATCACAAATAATGCATTTCTATTTCGTATATATTCATCCTTTTTTTGATATTAATGGAAGAAGTAGTAGAACAATAGCAATGTGGTACTTACTAAATAAAGAAGTATATCCATATATAATATTTAATAGAGGAATAAATTTTGATTCAAACTATGATAGAGTAATAGGAACTTCTATAACAAGACTAGATATTACAGAATTTTTAAAATACATGTTAATAAGTGTAAAAAAAGAATTGGAAAAAGAATATATTATTCACAATTTAGATTCTCAGTCAGAGCGTCAATGGCATACAATTGACTATCAAGCGCTAAATTACTTTTTAGCATTAAATGGAGAAAAAACAGTACTTGACTATGCTACTACATACAATAGATTAAATACTAAAAAGAACACAAAAACAATATTTGAAAATATGTTACTTCCTATGATAGAAGATGAAACATTAAAAATTACAAGGACAACAAAAAAGAATATGTTTGAAAATGTTCCAAACTTAGTACTTGAATTAAACAAAGATAAAGTAAATGAAATAAATCTTGAAAAAGTAAAAAGATTAAAATTATATTGATAATTTACATATAATTGTAAATAAAAAATATAACATTATGAAAAGTATAATAACTTATGATAAAATTATATTTATATGAAGGAAGGGTGAAATATATGGCTAGTTTACCAATATTTGTTAAATATATAATTGTATTTTTTATATCAATGATTCCAATAGTAGAACTAAGAGGAGCAATTCCTATTGCAGAGAGTTTAGGACTTAATATATTTATGTATTATCCAATTGCTATTATAGGAAATTTATTACCAGTTCCAATTATATATTTATTTGCGAGAAAAGTACTTGAATGGGGTAAAGATAAAAAACTAACTAAAAAGTTCTTTACATGGTGTATAGAAAAAGGAGATAAAGGTGGAGAAAAACTTAGAAAGGCTGCTGGTAATAGTGGAATATTCATAGCACTACTTTTATTTGTAGGAATACCACTACCAGGAACAGGGGCATGGACAGGAACTCTTGCAGCAAGTTTTTTAAAATTAGATTTTAAGACTAGTATTTTAGCAGTATCACTAGGCGTTGTACTTGCAGGAATAATTATGTCTTTAGGAAGCAAAATAGTTGCAACACTAGGTTGGCTAGGAGTTGGAATATTAGTAGCAGTTATTCTTTTAATTGCAGTAATAACAATAATTTTAAATAAAAAGAAAAAAAATAGTAAGTAGATATAATAATATCTATTTTTTCTTTGAATATCACACTATTATGTGTATAATAATTCAAATGAGGTTGAATATAATGAAAAATAAAGGAATAAATGAAACTACAAGAAAAGAGCTTTTTAAATACAAACACAAAATATATTTAAAAACAGATAAGAATCTTTCTATATTATTTGCAATTGATAATTATACATTAAAAAAAGAAGGAATTTTACAAAGACCTATAAATAAGATTAATGAAATTGCTTTTAAAATAAAGACAGATAATATCACATATAACTCCGATACTAAAATGTATGAATATAAAGAAGAAAAAATGGATACATATCATTTTGATACTATTTCAAGATATATATTTGAAAATAACGAAATAAAAAACGAGTTAGAAACAAAAAAAAGATATCGTAAATGTCACATGAGATCAATAGATTTAGCACTAGCCATAGGTGATGCTAAAGTAGTAACTGGTATAGCAAAATTAAATGGAGTAGAGTTTCTTCATTCTGTTGTAGAAATAATGTTAGACAATAAAACACTTTATCTTGATTGGACAAGAAATATAATGATGCCACAAGATGAATATAAAAGACTTTTTAGATATAGAGAAATATCTAAAGTAGATGCCAAAAATATTATATCTGATATAGAATATATCAGAGCATTTAACTTAAATATAGAAGAATATTTATTATTTAGGGATGAATTAATGAAAGATGTTGAAAAAAATAAAAGTGTATTTCAAAAAGTAAAAGTAAATTTATAATTACTTATGATATAATTTACTATATAATAAAATAAGAGGTAGTAAATATGAAAGAGTTTTATAATAATTATTTAGATAAAAATCATAAGTTTGATAGATGGACAATGGTTGGAATACTAGCACTTTTAATAGTAATAGCTGGTTGTTTTGGATGGTTATATGAATTTATTTTTTATTTTTTTAATGGAGGAATGAAAACATTTTATTGGAGAGGTGGAAACTTTCTTCCTTGGATTAATATATATGCAACAGGTTCTGTTATGATATATTATCTAACATATAAACATAGAAAAAAACCATGGAAAGTATTTTTAATAAGTTTCTTATTAACTGGTATTCTAGAATACTTTTCAGGTCTAGGAATGCTTTTAATTACCCATAAAAGATGTTGGGATTACAATCAAGAAATATTAAACTTTGGAAACATTGGAGGGTTTGTTTGTCTAAGAAGTGTTATGTTTTTTGGATTATCAGCACTTTTACTTATGTATGTAATAATTCCATTTCTTTTCTTTTTAGCAAAAAAACTGAATAAAAAAGTATTTCTATCAATAAGCATTACACTTTGCTCAATAATTTTATTTGATGAATTTTATAATTTACTATTCGCAAGAATTCTAAATTTACCAAGAGCATATGATGTATATTCAAAATTAGGAATACCATATGTAAAGTTTAAATAGGAGCATTGTATGAATCTAAAAGATAAATTAATAGAATTAAGAAATAGTTAATAAAAAAAGATGAAATAAAAGAAAGCATAGATGAAGAAGAAAAAAATCGATCCAAAAGAATTTATTAAAGACTTTGTAAATCAATCAGATTTAACAGAAGAACAATTTGAGTTTCTAAAAGATTTGTATTTGCAAGATAAAAAAATAATAGGTCTTCAATAATACTCATTATGATGATGTAAATTATTTATTTAAAAAAGCCTTACAAATAATACTGGTTATTTAGGAGAAAAATCAGCTTCTATAACAAATACTGTCTATCCAAGTACTCAATTTTTTCCATTACTTATTTATCATCATCCAAGATATACAACAATCATTCTTTTATTAAATGAAGATATTATCCAAGGAAAAGAAGTAATATTTAAAGATTTAGATAATGAATATTATGGAATACCAAAAGAATATATAGTTGGTGTATTTCAAAATGTAAAAGTATATAAAAACCCAAATTTTAGAAAAAACTATAAGGACTCATAAGCCTTGAAAACAACAGATAATGGAAATTATATAATAAGAACAAAAGAAGAAAAAGAAGATTAAGTAAAATTTGTTCAGACGTATTTTATATGAATAAAGACTTAGAAAGGTTAAATAAGTAAGAAGAAAATATAGAAGTTCAAAAAAATAAAGAAACTTCTAAAGGATTAGCAATTAAACATTTATATAAAATTTTAAATATTAATAAAAATAACTCCATGTCATTTGGAGATTCAATTAATGGTTTATCTATGTTTTTAGAAACTAATATAAAAGTTGCTATGAAAAAATGCTTATGCTAATTTAAAAAAATCGCAACATACATAACAGATTATGATAATAATGAAGATGGAGTTATTAAATTTTTAGAAAAATATGATATAAAAAAAATAAGGATAATTATTATTATATGAAAGGATAATGGGCTTAGATTAACAATAAAAAAGTTGCAATTATAACAGAAACAATAGTATCAATTAATGGAGGATATAATATTAAATAATTAAAAGGCTTAGGCCTTTTTTCTTGACAGATTAAATCACATAATTTAAAATACAATACTTGAATCAAAGAAAAAGAGGTTAAATTATGAATAACGAATTAGAAATAATTCTAGAAAGTATTTTAGAAAAAGTAAAAAAAGAAAGTGCATCTTTAAATACAAATCAAAAGAAAATATTAATATATAAAAGTTTATATGAGTCTCTAACAAATAGACAAGATTTATTAGAAGATAAAGATGAAACATTAAAAACTATATATAAAGCATTTATTTATTCAAAAACAACTCCGCCAGTTGGAACAAGTTCATTCCTAGGTTATAGTATTTTAGAAAGAAAATCTATAAGAAAAATAGATGATAATTTAATAGAAAAAAATTACAGCAAGATACTAAATGGTTACAAAGATTTAGTAAAAGAATTAAATCTAACTTCATCACTAGATATAGCTAATCTTTTTAGTATTCTTTTATGGAATGGATATTTTAGTGAAAATAAAAATTATGTTTATGGTATTAGTAATCGTATGATGGAAGAGAAAAATCTTCAAAGTCTAATTATGCAAGGACATGGTGCGTGTTTTGAAAATGCCAGAATGTTAAATGATTTCATAAAAATATGTAATAAAAGAAGTTCTATGATTATGTGTTATATGGATGCAGAAAATACTAAAATTAATAGACCAAAAGAAGTAAAAATAAAATATGATAATACCGCTCAAACTCTAAGACATAAGAAAAAACATTCATTAAAAGGACTTTTAGAAGATTTTCTAGTAAAAAATTATAGTGGAAATCATATGATAAATATAATAGAATATGATGATAAATTAATATTTTATGACGTAACAAATAACTGTATATTGAGTATTTTAAATGATGAAACATTAAAACTAACAAATGGAGAAGGAAAATACACTATATTTCCATTTACTGCAAGTCAACTATTAGGACCATTTACAGACTTTGACTACCTAATAAAATTACTTGGAAATGAGGAATTAACATCAAATTTAAATGAAGAAGAGTTTAAAGAACAATTCAGAAAAATACATTCTATGTTTTTAGAAAACAAACAATTTGTAAACGATATTTATACTGATATTCATAAAAACATTGAAAACATAAATCAAGAAGTACGAGAAAAGACATATAAATACTTATATTGTCAAAAATAATTAGTAATTTGCTAATTATTTTTAATTTATATATAATAAATTTATAAAAGTTATATATAGGAGATAATATACAAGTAAATAAAGTAAAAGAAGAATTGAACAATTTATTTTTAGAAAAATTAGGAATAACATATAGTGAATTTGAAGAACTAGTTTTTGATGTTCAATAAGAATTACTAAAAAAGATTAGAAGTAGTAGAAAAATAAAAAGTGATGATAAAGTAAGAGTAATGATTGGTAGTGGAGAAAACGCAACTTTCATAACAGTTCCTAAGGGTACTAAAGTAATGTTAAATGATGGTACTATGTATGAGGCAGGTATTACTATAGAAGAAGAACAAAGGTGTCTTGAAAAAATGATGAATGAAGTTTTTAAAAAAACTCCGTTAGAAAAAATAAAAAGCATAGTGAAAAAAAGGTAATAGAATGATATAATAATTAGGAAATATTTAAAAAAGTAATAGTATGTATAAGAATATCAAGAAAAAACAAAATATGACATTTTGAAGTATTATAAAACTCTAGAAAAAAATATAAAAATATATAAGCACATAAATATAGAGTAAACAATACAATTTATGAAGATAAAGAGTTTTTAATTTAAGATATCGATGGTTACTTACTAAGATTTAATAATTAAAGGAGGATAAAAATGAAAAATAAATACGAGTTTTTTATAGCCGGTAGAGCTAGAAATAAAGAAAGTATATTGCAAATATGTGATTTATTTGATAAATATAACATATCTTATTATTGCTTTCTAAAAAATGAAGATGATTGGGGATATGGAAATAAAAATCAGACTCCAGAAGAAAAACAAAAAGAATTTGAATCACTAAATTTAAAGAGTGAAATAGTACTTAATTTATTTAATAATGATCTAGAAGGTGAAAAGAATTCAAAGAATTTATTATTAGTTTTACCTGCAGGAAAAGCAGCACACATTGAAGCAGGTATTGCTTATGGTCTAGGTAAAAAATGCTATGCCATAGGTGAATATGAACAGACGGATACACTTTACAATATATTTGAGAATATTTTTGAAAGCACTCATGAACTAGAAACATTTTTAAAAGAATATAAATAATAAAATAGAACAGTCTAATAATGTATAAATAGGGAAGAAGAATGAAAAAAGCTATAAAAGAAAATTATATTGCTATAACAATGTTTCTAATATTTGAAACAATTGCAATATCTTTATTTATATCTACTAAAAATATATTTTATCTATTAAATTTTACATATATAGGTTTATGTATTACGATAGGACTAATTTTAACTAAGAGAAAAAATAAATATTCAAGAAATTTTGTTCAACTAGGAGTAGGTCTTTATATGTTCTTGTACCTTGGAATAATATGCAGAGAAAATATGCAAATAGAAGGATTCTGGTATTATCTATTTTTAGGAGTGTTTGAAGCCACAACAATCCACTACTTAATTGCCAAAATATTAGGACCACTTTTCTTTGGAAGAGGCTGGTGTGGATATGCTTGTTGGACAGGAGCAATACTTGATTTACTTCCATATAAAAAGCCAAAAAATAAAAGGTTAAAAATAGGTTTTATTAGATATATAATGTTTATAATCTCTTTTTTATTTGTGGTATCACTTTTCATCTATAAAGTACAAAATATTGAAAAAATTATGTTTTATGCATTTATAATTGGAAATATAATTTACTATTTAACTGGAATAAGCCTAGCAATTTTATTGAAAGACAATAGAGCTTTCTGCAAATATATTTGTCCAGTTACAATATTTTTAAAACCTGCAAGTTACTTTTCATATTTAAGAGTAAAATGTGATCATACTAAGTGTATTAAATGTAGAAAATGTCTTGATAGTTGTCCAATGAATGTTGATATGTTAGATGACTCTAGAAAAAGAATAAATAGAACTGAATGTATTTTATGTCTAAATTGTATAGAGAACTGTCCTAAAAAAGCACTTGATTTAAAATAAAAAAGCAATATCAAAGTAGAAAAAAATAAAGTCATTTGTTATAATATACAAAGAAAGAAGGCAGATTATGGAAAATAATGAACAAATAATAGAAGAAAACAAAGTAGAAATAGAACCTCTATTTGAAGAAGAAGTTGATTTTGATACATTTTCGAAATCGGATTTTAGAGTAGTGAAAATAAAAGAATGTATCGCAGTACCAAAAAGTAAAAAACTTTTACAATTCACATTAGATGATGGTACAGAGAATGAAAGAACAATTTTAAGTGGAATACATGCTTATTATGAACCAGAAGACTTAATTGGCAAAACCACGGTTGCAATTTTAAATTTACCTCCAAGAAGTATGATGGGAATAGAATCATGTGGTATGTTAATATCAGCAGTACATACAGAAAATGGCGAAGAAAAACTAAGTTTACTTTTAGTAGATGATTCAATTCCAGCAGGAGCAAAATTGTACTAAAAAGCATTTCTAAGAAGTCTATAGTTAGATTTCTTTTTTTTTGACTAAAATAAACAAAAGTAGTATAATATGCCGAGTGTGGTGATGATATGAAAATAGTAAATCAAGAAGATTTAGACATGATGCTATTAGATGTATTAGGACAAGGAAAAGAAGGAGTTCTTCTACATGATGAGAAAAATGTCTATAAATTTTTTAGAGAAATAACTGATTTATCATTAGCTGAAAAAGAAAGAAAACTAATAATATTAGATGGAATATTGCCAGAAAACTTTGCTGGCCCTAAATCATTAATATATAAAAATAGTGAATTTAGTGGATATACTATGGATTATATAAAAGACTCAATAAACTTATTAGAATTTTCGATTAGAACAAATACAGACAAAAGTAAAGTTAAAGATATATTATTAAAAGTATCAGATTCATTAAAAAAACTTCACAATTTAGATGAGAATATTATAGTGGGAGATTTAAATCCAAGAAATATACTAGTAGATAAAACATATACTCCACATATAATAGATGTCGATAGTTTTAAAATAAATGGGTATCTTTGCAATTGTTATCCTCTATTTTTAAGAGTATATTTAGGAAACAGAGACATTCCTCTTAAGATAAGTAAAGAAACAGATAAATTATGTCTTTCATTAATAGGAATGGTCCTTCCATTTTTAAAAAATCTTGATTCAATAGGAGTAGAAGAATATGAAGAAAAAACAAACAATAATACATTATTAAAAGAATTATATCCATATTTTATATATTTAAAAGAATATGATAAAACATCATTTCCAGATGTTATGTATTTAGATGAACTGTTTGAAAAAAATTCTTATAAAAAAATATAATTAATGATTATATAATGGTATCGTTAAGATATCGTTTTATTTTTTTACAATTAAAGTATATTGTCTAAATATTGGACAATTATTACAATTTTATGATTAATTAAACATCATTAAAAAATTACTTATTGTACATAATATTATTGAGAGTATACTGAAAAATATATATTAATAATAAGAAGGAATAATTATGTATTATGGAGCAGGAACATATGAGGATTTTGCAAAACCAGAAAAATCAGAAGGAGTAGATAGAAAGTAAGCGTATATTATAGGAACTGGACTTGCTGGATTATCAGCAGCATTTTACTTAGTTCGTGATGGACAAATGAAAGAAGAACATATTCATTTACTTGAAAAACTTGGTTTAACTGGTGAATTATGTGATGGAAGAAAAGGCATTACTAAAGGATTTTATATGCGTGGTGGAAGAGAAATGGATAATCATTTTGAATGTATGTGGGACATGTTTAGAAGTGTACCATCAATTGAAACACCAAATGTTAGCGTGTTAGATGAATATTATTGGTTAAATAAACATGATCCAAATTACTCTTTATTTAGAGCAACAAAAGATTGTGGTAAAGATGCTCATACAGATAAAATGTTTAAATTAGACAAAGAATCCGCTATGGAACTTTGTATATTATTTATTACTAAAGAGGAAGATTTAGAGGATAAGAAAATTGAAGAAGTATTATAAAAATCTTTTTGGAACACTAATTTTTGGCTATATTGGCAAACGATATTTGCATTTCAAAAGTGATCATCTGCATTTGAAATGAAAAGATATTTATGTAGATATGTTCATCATATAGATGGATTACCAGACTTTTCAGTATTGCGTTTTACTAAATATAATCAATGTGAATCAATAATTTTGCTACTTCAAAAATACCTGGAAAATCATGGAGTAAAAATAGAATATGGAATTAATGTCAAGAATGTTATAATTGAGAATCAAAATGATCGAAAGAGTGCTAAAAAAATTATCTTCGAAAAAGATGGAGAGGAAAATACAATAGATTTAATAGAAGATGATTTGGTGTTTATTACGAATATATGAAGTTCCATTAACATTTGCTGAAAAACAATTATTAAAAATAGTAAGAAAAAAATAAGAGGAACAGACATAGAATTATTATTAGAAGAAAGTGGTTTATTCGAAGAAAAGTAAATCACTTTTCTAATCTTTAAAACAACATTAAAAGTAAATTAGTAGAATTTAATTTAAGAATTATTAGGAAAACTTGTTCATAATGACCATTTAAAATATAATAAATTAGGTAATTTAATTTGAGTAGTTTAACAACAAAAAAGCAATTGTTTATACATTTAAAGATATATTAAAAGAAAAGTCATTTTCAAAAATAACTGTTACTGATATTGCAAAAAGATGTGATATTAATAGGCAAACATTTTATTATCATTTTCAAGATATAAGAGACCTTGTTGAATGGATTTGTATTTAAGAAGTTGACAGAACCCTTGATAAGAAGAATGAATTTAAGACATGGTAAGACAAATTCTTATCTGTATTTCATTTAATGGAAGATGAAAAAATATTTATCACAAATATATATCATTCAGTATCTATTGAGGTCCTTAAAAAGAATATATCGAGACTTGTTTACCCAATAATATATGAAGAAATAAGCAATATGGCAAAGAATTTAAATGAAGATGATAAAGTTTTTATAACAAATTTTTATAAATGTGCTTTTGTATCTATTGTATTAAATTGGATTGAAAATAATATGAATGAAAATCCTAAAGATATAGTAAACAAAGTAAGTAATTTAGTAACTGGTACAATAAAGCATGCTTGTCTTGCGATAAATAGTAATATATGATTTATTGCTTATAGATGACAATGTTTGCAATCGTTGACAAATAAGGAAAAAGTATGAATTTAGAAGTAAAGAAAAGGCTATTGATTTAGAAACTTGTTTTAAAGAAATTAACAATTGGATAGCAAATAATAAAGATACAAATCCAAACCTTTATGAAATATACATTTCTATTATCATTATTTTTTGAATTAACTCAGTTAACAGGATTAAATTTTATTTATTCAAGACCATATAGATTATTTGATGTAGATAATTTAATGATTAATACGTTAGGAGGAATACTAGGTTACTTCATAAAGAATAAATTAAAAGTATTACTACCATCAAGAGAAGAAATAAATGACTCAGTAAAAGTATCAGTATTAAGAAGAATAACAAGTATTTTAATAGATATATTTATATATAGTATTAA
>UQQI01000034.1 GCA_900543055.1 uncultured Mollicutes bacterium | reverse complement strand
GGATATTGAATATAAAATAAAAGATAATAAAAAAATCATACATACTGGTAGTAAAACAAAGATATTAAAAGATAATATTATATATAAAGAATATACCAATGTTATTATTGGAGATATTAATGGAGATGGAGTTATTAATTCAGCAGATTTATTAAAAATAAGACAACATTTATTGGGAATTAATAAATTAAATGGTCCATATTTCTTATCATCAGATATTAATTATGATAATACGATAAATTCAGCAGATTTATTAAAAATAAGACAGCATTTATTAAATGTAAAAAGAATAGATGGAGGTAAATAGATGAAAAAGTTAAAAATATTTTTGTTACTTTTAGTATTATTATGTATTTCAAAAACAAATGTTTATGCAGCATCAGGAAGTTTATCAACTAGTACAGGTACTGTTTATGTTGGAGATAGTTTTACAGTATCAGTAAATGTTTTTTCAGCAGCTGCTTGGAATGTACATACATCAGTATTAGGACCTGTAACAGGATGTATAATAAATCAAGCAGATGCTACTGCGGATGCTATGGATACAAATAAAACATTTAATGCAACATGTACAGCGACTTCTGAGGGAACAATAACAATAAGATTAAACGGAGATGTAACATCAGCTGTAGATGGTAATGCAGTAGCATTATATGGAAGTAGAAACGTATCAGTAATAAGTAGACCAGTACCAAGCAACCAAAATAACAACAATAATAATCAAAATAATAATAATAGCAATAGCCAAAATAATAATAATCAAAATAATAAAAGCAGTAAAGATGAAGAAAATAAATCTATTAATACAAATATTAAAGAAATATCTGTAGATAACTATAAATTAGAAAAGCAAGATAATAATAACTATAGTTTAATACTTAGTAATGATATTAAAGAAATAAACGTAAAAGCAGTAGCAGAAGATAATAAATTAATAATTACAGGAACAGGAAAACATAATATAAAAATTGGTGAAAATATTATTGAATTATTAGTTAAATCAGAATCTGGAAATACTAATAAAATAATAATAAAAGTTACTAGAAAAGATAAGTTGTATCTTGATGACTTAGAAAGAATTTTAAAAGAAAATAAAGTAAAAGAAATTAATATATCTATAAATAAAGATACAAAAATATTAAAAAAAGATTTAGAAAAAATTCAAAAAAGTAAAAAAATAGTTAACTTTAATTATGTAAAAGATAATATAGATTATTCTTGGATCATTAATGGGAAAAAACTAAATAAATTAGAAGATCTAGATACTGCTATAAATTTTGATACTGATAATAAAAAGAAAATATTAACTTTATCAAATTATGCCGATGGTATATTTGTGAATTTAAAACAAAATAATTCTAATATGAAAGGAATTTCATTAAAAGTATATGTTGGTAATAAATATGAAAAAGATGATTCTATTAACATTTATTCATATAATAACGATAAATTAAGTGTTTTATTAAAAAAAATAAAAATGAAAGATGGTTATATTGAATTTAAATTAGTAGATACATCTGATTATTTTATAACTATGTCTACAGTAAATAACAAAGAAAAAGAAAATAATTCATTGAATATAACTTTAATTACTATATTAGTTATAGTTATAGCTATTTCAATTATATTATACGTATTTAAAGGTAAGTTTAAATTTAAGAAAAATAAAGAAAAAATAGTAAAAAACGTAATAGATAATACTGATGTTATATAAAATAAAAGATAAATACTTCACATAGAAATATTTATCTTTTTTTATACGAATTCTTTTAATTTTTCTAAATATCTTTCTTGAAATTTTATATATTCTTCGCAAATCTTTTTAACTTTTTTATCCATAATTTTATTATTAAGTAGTTTTCTTCCTTCAATAATTCCCATATTTGTTCCATTTATTAATAAGTCAGCAAGTTTAGATGTACTGTCATCAAGAAAAGTGTCCTTTTGTATGCCATACCAAGTCATTGCTTTTTCCATCATATTAGTCTCGTGTATATTATCATTAGAATATTCTCTATAAAGTTCATCTATTTTATTACATAATTCATCGTAACCATTCTTTTGATTTTCTAATAATTCTTTAAACTTAAATTCATCAACTTTCTTTATAATAATGTCAATTGCATCGACTCCCATACAACAACCTTTATTTAATTCATCTAAAACATTAATATTTGTATCCATTTTATTCCTCCTAAAATTATTATTTCCAAAATCTTAATAAATATACAACTATAAATAATTAAATTAGTATAAGTAGTACTTTACACTTATTCTTAAAAAGTATAAAATTAAATTATAATAGGGTGGTGAGTACATGAAAAAAGAAGTTAAAAATACAAATAAATTTACTGGAATTGGATATGTATATTTAATATATGCATTTATTATTTTGCTACAAATATACTTGAGTTTAAATAATAACAGTTTTTTAATAAGTGTATTTCTCTTTATATTAACAATACCATTCCTAGTACTAGGAAAAGATATAATAATTAACGCTATTAAAAGTTTATTTCAAAAGAAAAATTATTTAGAAAAATATATTACATTTGCATGTTTAATAAACATAATCTATAGTTTTATAAATATTTTTAAAGGAAAATCTTGTTTTGAATATACATCAATTATTATATATATAGCTTTACTTACTAAATATTTAAAAGATTTAACAGATACTAAAGAGAAAAAAAATATTAATGAATTAAAGAAAAATCTACCTAAAAATATAAAAGTAAACATAGATGATAATTATTTAGAAATCGAACCAGAAAAAGTAACTAATGGAACTATTATAGTATGTTATCCAATGGATGAAGTTTTATATGACGGAGTAGTTATAAAGAAACCATCTAGAGTCGATACTTCAAGAATAACTGGTATAAATACACTTCAGAAAATTAAAGAAGGAGATTCTGTAAAAAAAGGTTATATAAATAGAGAAGATATTTTTGAATATCGTGTTGAAAGTACAAAACAAGATATGCTTAAAGAAAAAGAAAATATTATAAGAAATGATAAATGTTATAAAGACTATTTAATTGTAATGTTCTTATTAACAATAATTCTTTTTTTAGTAAAAATAATATTAAATAAAAATCCATTTACTTCAATAATATTCTTATCATTATCAGTGCCAATATTGCTACCATTTATTGAATATCTTCCATTATTAAAGTCAAGAATGGTATTAAATAAGCGAGGAGTACTAATTAAAAATATTAATATACTTGAAAAGATAGATTCAATTGATACAATAGTTTTAGATAAAACTAGAACTATTACAACGGGTATACCTACAATTAATTCTATTAATAAGCATTGTGATTTAGATGAAAGAGAAATATTAGAAATACTTGTAAGTATAGAAAAACATAGTATAAATAATTTCTCTTTAGGTATAAAAAAATATGCTGAAGAAAATTTTATTAAAGGAAATTTAGATGTAATAACAGAAGAACTTGAAGGATATGGTATAAAGGCTAAATTTAATGGAGATATTTATTATGCTTGCAATAATAGGTTATTAAAAAAATTAGATATTATAAATTCTTATAAAGATGAAGAAGAAAAATTAAATAGTGAAGGAAATGATGTAATATATTTAGTAAAAAACAATAAAGTAATTGCTTTGTTTGGACTAAAAGATACTCCTAGAAAAGAAAGTTTTAGAGTAATAAAAAAACTAAAAAATAAAAACTTTAATTTAGTTTTATTAACAGGTGATAAACAAGAAGAAGCAGAAGAAATAGCTACAAAATTAGATATTAAAAATATTTTGTTTAATGCATCAAAAGATGAAAAAGAGAAGTATATAACAAATCTTTTAAAAGATAGTAAAGGTGTAATGATGATAGGGGACGGTGATAATGATGCATCTGCAATAAAAAAATCAACTATTGGAGTCGCTACTAGGAGTGCAACAAATAATGCTATATCATCAGCAGATATTATCTTAGAAAGAGAAAATTTAAATAAAATAATAGATATTATAGAAATAGGTAATAAAGTATACAAATATAAAAAAATAAATATTTTAATAAACATTGTATTATCAAGTATAATAGGAATAATTGCTATCTTTTTAAATCAAGTAAATATTGCATTATATATAATATTTATTATTAATTTAGTAATTAATTTTTTAATAATCAGAAAAATAGACTAATCGTTATTTAAAAATTTAAATAAAAATGTTATACTATACAAGATTTATAAATATCAATGCAAGTACAAGAAGGTGAAATTATGAAGAAAAAAGTAGTTGTAGGAATGAGTGGAGGAGTTGATTCAAGTGTATCAGCAATTCTTCTACAAAAACAAGGTTATGAAGTAATAGGTTTATTTATGAGAAACTGGGATTCTCTTGCTGATGGTGAGTTGGATGGTCCAACAACATCAACTGGTCAGTGTCCACAAGAGGCTGATTATGATGATGCTAAAGCTGTATGTGATAAGTTAGGTATACCTTTATATAGAAAAGATTTTGTAAAAGAGTACTGGGATTATGTATTTACATATTTCTTGGATGAATTAAAAAATGGTCGTACTCCAAATCCAGATATTATGTGTAATAAATATATAAAGTTTGATATGTTTGCTAAAGAAGCACGTAAGTTAGGAGCAGATTATATCGCAACAGGTCATTATGCTAGAATGAATAATGGTCATTTATTAAGAGGTATAGATAGTAATAAAGATCAAACATATTTTTTATCGCAAGTATCAAAAGAACAATTAGAAAATGTTTTATTTCCGGTAGGTGATATGGAGAAAAAAGATGTTAGAAAAATAGCTGAAGAATATGAGTTAATAACTGCAAAAAAGAAAGATTCAACAGGAATTTGTTTTATCGGGGAAAGAAACTTTAAAAACTTCTTAAAGAATTATTTACCAAATCAACCTGGAGATGTAATAAATATAGATACTAATGAAGTAATTGGTAAACATATTGGTTTAATGAATTATACAATAGGTCAAAGAAAAGGTCTAAATATTGGTGGAACAAAAGATAAAATGTTTGTTGTTGGAAAAGACTTAGAAAAAAATGTTTTATATATTTGTTTAGGTGAAGATAATGATTATTTAATAAGTACTTCATGTCTTGTAGATAATATTAATTATTTAGGAGATGAAAAATTAGAAAATGTAACAGCTAAATTTAGATATAGACAAGAAGATATTCCTGTACACTTAGAATGGCTTGAAAATGGTGAAATATTAGTAAGATATGATCAAGGTGTAAAATCAGTTACTCCAGGTCAAGCATGTGTTTTCTATAATAAAGAAGAATGTCTTGGTGGAGGAATAATTAAAGAAGTAAGAAAGAATGATAAAAAACTTTGGTATTTATAGGAGGTATAATGAAGAAGTTCATAACAAGTACAGTAATTGTTTTAACATTATTACTTTTAGTAACAGGATGTAATAAGACTAAGAATTTAACAGAGAGTGAAAAGTTTAAAGAAGAGTATGAAAGTTTAAATAAAAAAGATAATGGAGAAGTAAATTATATTAATGTAAAAATAAACAAAGAAAATCCTATAGTTTATACAACTCCAAAAGAAGTGATTGATAAAATTAATAATAAAGATTTATTTGTAGTTTATTTTGGAGATAGTAAGAAAAATGAAAATAGACAAATTGTAGAAAGTCTACTTGAGTCTGCAAAAGAAAAAGAAGTAGATAAGATTTATTATATTGATACTAGAAAATATGAAAATGATTTAGAAGATTTGAGAAGTTTATTAAAAGAAATTAGTGGAAAAGAAGATGATTATACATCTGTTCCAAGTGTAATTGCAATTTCAAAGAAAAAAATAGTTCAATATGAAACTGGTATTGATACAGATAAAGATATAAAAGCATATTCAAAAAATAAATTTAATTGTTTATTTAAATGTTTGGCAGAAGAAAGTACTACTTGCAAAAAAAATAGTTGTTAAGGAAGTTAAAAACTTTCTTTTTTTACATCTTTTTCTATTTGTAGAAATTATCATAATTAAATTATTAAAAGTGTTAAGGAATTTTACTAAAATAGTATAAATTAGTATGTTCAAAATACTGAAAGTAACGAAGATAATTTAGTTTTAAGTGATAAATTAGTATTCATACAAATATATGTACCGAACTTAAGAAAGAAATGGTATAATGAAGGTGAAAAAAGTCTTAGTGAAAGAGAAAAATATATTCTAGCACTAGTAGATATGGACTTAGATAAACTAAAAGGTTTGGGTGATGAAAAAGTTATGAATGAATATCTAAAAGAAGCAGAAGAAGTAAGCTTTGAAGATGGATTTGGAGAAGCCTATGATAAGGAATGGGCATTGAAAGACGAAGGTAAGACAGAAGGCAGAATTGAAGGAAAAAGAGATAGAACAATTGAAATAGCAAAGAATATGTTAAAATATAATGTACCCGTAAGTATGGACATTTAAAGAAGAAGGTATCCTAAAAAAAAGACACTAGAAAAAGGTATGAAAACCTTATAAATGGACATATAAATGGGTATTTTAATTATCGCTATATTGGTATAATTAAAATACTAATATAGGAGGAAAATATGAAAAAATATACACAAAAGCAAATTAAGGAATTAAAGAAAAATCCATATACTTTTCAAGTTGATGAACAAAGGATATTTTTTACAGTTGAATTTAAAAAAATATTTTGGAGAAAGTATCAAGCAGGAATGAGTCCAAGAGCTATATTTAAAGAGCTAGATTATAATTTAGATTATTTTGGCCAAAAACAAATAGATAGTATTGTTCAAAGAATAAAAAAGGAAGCAATGGTAGGTGAATTTACAGAAGGCTATTCGAGAAATAATAGAATGAAGATAAAAGAACCAGATGAAGATATTTCGCCTCAAAATATAAAGCAAATACAAAATGAATTGTTATATTTAAGGCAGGAAGTTGATTTCTTAAAAAAAGTATTAAAAAAGGCGAAGGAGCCTTAATATTAAGTGATGATACTAGTTATAAATTTCAGATAATTCAAAAGATGATACAAAAAGAAGAAAACAGATTAACAGTATCTATGTTGTGTGAAATAGCAAATGTATCTAGATCTGGTTATTATAATTGGGTTGTTTCTAAGAAAAATAGAGATTTGAAAGAAGAACAAGATAGAAAAGACTTTGAAATAATATTAATTGCTTATAATTATAAAGGTTATAATAAAGGAGCACGTGGTATTTATATGAGACTATTACATATGGATCCACCGATTATAATGAATGTCAAAAAAATTAGAAGATTAATGAAAAAATATAATTTATTTTGTCCAATAAGAAAAGCAAATCCATATAGAAGAATGGCTAAAGCATTAAAAACAAATAATGTTGCAGACAATCTTTTAAATAGAGAGTTTAAATTGCATGGACCTAGAGCTATATTGTTAACAGATATTACTTATTTACCATACAATGGAACAAAATGTTATTTATCAACAATATTAGATGCATATACAAAAGAAATATTATCATATGTATTAAGTGAATCGTTAGAAGTTGATTTTGTATTAGAAACGGTTAATCAATTAATAGATAATCATGGTGTAATTTTAACAGATGAAACGTTAGTACATAGTGATCAAGGATACCATTATACAAGTTACAGTTTTATTCAAATACTTAAAGATAAAGAATTAAGACAATCTATGTCCCGTAAAGGAAACTGCTGGGATAATGCACCACAAGAAAGTTTTTTTGGACATATGAAAGATGAAATTGATATAAGCAAATGTAAAACATTTAATGAAGTAAAAGCTATAATAGATGATTGGATATATTACTATAATCATGAAAGATATCAATGGGATTTAGCTAAACTATCACCATGTGAGTATTATGAGTATATTATAACAGGAATATATCCATTAAAGATAGGAATTAGTAAAAACCCTTTTTCTTAAAATTTAAAAAATGTCCTTGACAAAGGGTACAATTTAAAAGAGAACTTTGAAATTTCTATGATATCTAAAATTACTAATCTAACTGAAGAAGAAATAACTGCATTAGAGGAAGAGTAAAAAATTCTTCTTTTTAGTTGAAAAAATTTTAATTTGTGCTATATTCATAATAGAAAGGAGTCTCAATTGAGAAGATAATATTATGAAAAAAGGAATTGCAATAGCAGTTGCAAGTATTGCATCACTTGCAGTAGGTATTGGTGGAACATATTATTATATGAGTTCTAATCCTGTAACTCAAACAAAGGTTACAAATGAAACAAAAAAAGTTGATAAGGAAAAAAATGAAAAAATTACTAATTTAGATGTTTATAGTGATATTGTACAAAATAATTTTAATAAATATATGACTTTTTTTAATTGCCAAGATCCATCTAGCAATTATTTAAAGTCAACAAAAGTTAATAGTAACGACATTCCGAATCAATTAGCATATCATATGGTTGCGATGAGTACATACTCTAATAAAGGTTCAATTAGTGAAAGCGACTGGAATAAGGAAATTGAAAAATTATTTGGAAAAGATTATAAGTATGACCCAACAAGTTTTGATGCAAAAGATATGTGTACATCACATATTTATAATTCATCAACTAAACAATATGAGCATAGGGAAACAGCATGTGGCTGTGCAACTGGTCCAAACGCTTCAGCAAAAACATATATTTCAAAAGCTGAAATGAATAATGATACTTTGACTATTTATGTAAAAGCCTTATTCCCAGACAATCAAGCAACAAATTCTGAAGGATTCACAAAATACTATAGTGATTCAGAAAAAACAAAAGAAGTAAATTTGAAATTTTCAGTTTATGATATCGAAAAGTCATCAGCAGAACCAGATTCATCATATGAAAACATAAAGAAAGCTGGAACTTACAAAATAACAATGAAAAAATATAACGATAATGATTACTATTTTGTATCAAGTGAACCAGTACAATAAAGAAGAGTAAATAAACCTCTTCTTTTAATATAGAAAAAAGTTTTTTGTTGGATAAGCATCAAAAATATGTATAAATATTTAACTTAATGCCAAAAATATATATAATAAATATTGAGGTGAAAAGATGAAAAAAATAATTAATAAATTTACTAATTCAATAATTTTAGTTTCAATAATATCTATAATTATAGGTTTACTTTTTATTATATATCCAGATATATCAATAAAAACAATAGGTATCATTATAGCAATCTATATGATAATACATGGAATTATTTTATGTATATTTAATTTTCAAACAAGAGATATTTTTTATCCAATAGATAGTTTATTTGGAGGAATAATTTCAATAATATTAGGAATAGTAATAATATTAAAACCAACTCATTTAACATCGTTATTAACAATAATATTAGGTGTATATATATTAGCAAGTAGTATTACTAATATAAGACTATCAATTGATTTAAAAGATGAAGATATTCCTTGGATTTTAATGCTTATAATTGGTATAATTGATTTACTAGCAGGACTTGTAATTATAATAAATCCATTTGAAGCATCAATTTCTCTAACTATATTTATAGGTATTATGTTAATTGTACATGCAATATGTAATATAACTGATATATTTACTTTAAAAATAAATATAAGAAAAATTAAAAAATATTTAGAAAACTAATAAAAAAGTTTCACAATTGTGAAGTCTTTTTTTATCCAACTACTTGTAAATTATAAGTATTACAAGTGCTTAAACTCTTTTCATCATAACTACTTGCGTTACAAATAGAACCAGCTTTAGCATTACCATTTGAACATTTATCTACTCTAGTATAAGTGAATTTCAATTTAGGATTTGCTCTATTAGTCATTGAAACAGTTCTATCATATGTATCTCCTGCTTGTAAATATGCAACTACATTAGAGCAATTATCAGGTTTATTTGAAGGAGAAGGACTAGGAGTAGGTGTATTGTTATTATTAGAATTACTATTGTTACTATTAGTATTGTTACTATTATTATTTTTATTATTATTTGAACTATTACTTGAATTATTCTTATTAGAAGTACTTTTTTCTTCTTCTTTTTTACCATTACTTAATGTAACTGTAATAGTCATATTCTTAGATACACTAGAACCTGAACTAACACTTTGTCCAATAACTATATCTTTATCTTTTGAACTATTCTTATATATAAAATTATAGTTTAATTGACTATCTTCTAATTTTTTAATAGCTTCTTTCTTAGTTAAACCATTTAAATTAGGAACAGTAACTTTTTTACCATTACTAATCTTAACAATAATTGAATCATTATTTTTTATAATTTCTCCAGTTTTATATGAAAAACTTATAATTTGACCTTCATCGATATTATCATTAAATTCATGTTCTTCTTCATATTTTATTTCATATTTATCAGCCCACTTACTAAAATCATCAAAATTGTCAAACTTAGGCATCTTTAAACTACCACGAGATAATGTAACTTCAACTATATCACCTTGTTTTAATATGTCACCTTCATTTTTATTTGTCTTTATTATATCGCCACGTTTTACACTATCATCATATTTATCAGTAAATTTTAATTTTAACTTATTTTTAATTGCCCATTCAGTAAGTTTAGTAACATCCATTTTTGTAAGATTTGGAACCTTTATTTTAGGACCTTTACTCAATGTTACAACTATTTCTTCATCATTTATTTTAACTTTATCTCCAGCAGTAATACTTTGTTTAGTACCATAAGCTTTTTTTACTTTACTTGAGAATTCATCATTAAATTTATATTTTAATTGATGCTGCTTCATATAAAATTCTATTTCAAACTTAGATTTATTAGTAAAATCAATTAATTTAACTTCATCATATCCAAGTTCTTCACCATAAGAAAATGTTAATTTTATTTCTTCATCTCTACTTAAATTACCACTAGTACTTTGTTCAATAACAGTATCAACATCTTGATCAGATGATGTAAATTCAACTGAAACATTACTTAAATAATTATCATTAATAAAATTAATTACACGTTCAGCATCCCAAGTAAGCATACTAGGAACAACAATTTCTTTAGAAGGGTTTGGACCTTCACTTACAGAAACTGTAATTTCACTAGTGCCTTTAGATGACTTATTTATATTTTGACTAATTATTGTATATTCAGGAACCATATCACTGTATTCATAGTCTTGATTAACTACAACATTATTTTTATCTGCCCATTTCATAACTTCCGTTAAACTTTTACCTGTAAAATCAAGTTTATTTGATGCTGAAATGTCAACAGAACCTAAATTACTATAAATACCAAAGCTTAAGTATATTGCTAGTAAAACTCCACCAATAAATACTAAATTTTTATTATTTCTCTTATAACTAATACCAATAATAGTAAATGAAATAGTAAATAGAGTAATTAAAAGACTTGTAAATATTGATAATACAGAATTACTAGTATTTACTAAAGTGCATACAAAGTATACAATACAAATTAGTAAAACAAGTACCAAAAATAAATGTGTTATAACATGCTTTTTTACTTTTTTCTTCATAACTTTTTTACCCATATCCTCATCAATTAAATTGCTAATTTCATCAGTATCAATACTAGATGTTTTAAAAGAATCAGTATTACTTAAGAAGTTTTCCATCTCATTTTCTTTTGACTCATCATGTTTCTTTTCATTCTTAGTAACACTAACACTAGAGTAATCAATATTCTTATAATTATCTTTAGTAGTATTTTCTTTTTCAATAATAATTTTTTTTCTATTATCTTTTTCATTCATATTATCTTTATTCTTATTAGTATTATTAATTTGAGTAGAGTAAGTATTTTTACTTTTAGGTTTATTATTTTTTTTATTTTTCTTCTTACTCATATGCTCACTCCTATCTTCTTTCATTATATAATAAAAGTGTAAAATTATAAATAATTACTAAGTAAAAAACGTAAAGTAATGTATATATAAATTAAATAAAATACTTTCTAGATATAATTTGATATAATAAATTAGAAGGAATGATATTATGAATAGTTTTGTTAAGAAAAATATTAATGTAATTATAAGTATATTTATACTTTTAGGACCAATATTAGATATGCTAACAAGTCTTTGCTTACATACATTTAATATCAATTTTACTATTGGTATTATTGTAAGAGTTATATTTCTAATTACTATTTGTATAATAACTTTATTTACATTTAAAAAGAAAAATATTTTAATACCATATTTAATAATAGGTCTTTATATGATTTTTTATTTAATTGGAAATATTATTTATAAAGATTCAAGTATTACAAAAGAAATACAAGAACTAGTAAAAGTATTTTATTTTCCAATATTATTTATATCCTTGTTTAGTATTAAAGATGAAATACGTATTAGTAAAATGACATTATTTACAGCATTCTTTTTATATTTAATATTTATATTTGTACCAACTATATTAGGTGTTGGATATGATACTTATGAAATAACAAAAGCAGGAACATTAGGATTTTTTAATTCAGCAAATGAAATAAGTGGAATAATATCTATTCTTACACCAATTATGTTTATAATACTTTATAAATCAGATAAATTAATACCTAAGTTAATACTTATAATAATGTATTTAGTAGTAATATTAATGATGGGTACAAAGACACCTTTACTTTCTTTAATAATCACTATTGGAATATCTTTAATTTATTTTTCAATAAAGTCTTTTAAAGAAAAGAAATATAAAAATATTTTAGTATCAGTTTGTGTTGTTCTTATTGGAATATTTGGTATGATTTTAATACTTCCAAAAACTAATTTTTATAAAAATATAGAAACACACTTGCATTATTTAAAATTAAATAGCATTGTCGATGTATTTAAAAGTGAAAAAACAATTGATCATTTTATCTTTAGTTCAAGACTTAAATTTTTACATAATAAGGCAATGATATATGAACGAGCTAATACATATCAGAAACTATTTGGTATAGGTTATATTAATAATAATAAAACTACTAAAATGATAGAAATGGATTATTTTGATATATTTTATAGTCATGGAATAGTTGGATTTTTAATATTTTTAATAATTACAATATATATTTTATTTAAAATACTTAGTAAACAAAAAGAAGATTCATATGAAAGATGGATGCTACAAACTTCAATTATATTAATACTTTTCTTAGCATTCTTTACAGGACATATTCTAAATTCACCATCAGTAAGTTTAATTGTAATTATATTAATATTATTATTAAGTAAAAAGAGTAAAAGAAATTTATTATTTTCAAGTGTAAATTTAGAATTAGGTGGTATTGAAAAAGCACAAGTAAATTTACTTGATAATATTGATTATAATAAATATAATGTAACCTTAGTGTTAGAAGAGAAAAAAGGAGTTTTACTAAAAAAAGTAAATAAAAATGTAATAGTAAAAGAAATAAAAGTAAGTAATAATAAAAATGTAATTATAAGAAAATTAGTAAATGCAACAAGAAAACTTATATTTAAGATATTAGAGTATGATAATTATGATTTTAGTTGTTGTTATGCAACATATAGTTATAGTTGTAATAAATTAGCGTTAATTGCTTCTTCTAATAATTCATTATATATACATAGTGATTATAAATATGTTTATAAAAACAAAGATGACTTTAGAAAGTTTTTTGATACCAGAAAAGTTAATGAATTTAAAAAAATAATATTTGTATCAAATGAATCAAGAAACTCATTTTTAGAAGAATATAGTAATTTAAAAGATAAATGTCTAGTTATAAACAATTTTATAGATACAAAAGATATTATTTCTAAGAGTCATGAAAAAATAGATTTTAAGAAGAATAAAAATAAAAAATTATTTGTTTTTGTAGGAAGATTAGATGATTCATCTAAGAAATTAAAAAGAGCAATTAATCTTGTTAAAGAAATTAGTAGTATAGAATTGTTAATTGTTGGAGATGGACCAGATAGAAAAATGTATGAAGAGTTTACTAAGAAATGTAAAGTAGAAAATAGAGTTACATTTGTAGGTAGTAAGGAAAATCCATATCCATATATGAATGAAGCAGATTATGTAATACTAACATCAGATTATGAAGGATTTCCAGTTACTTATTTAGAAGCAATTACTCTTAATAAAAATATAATTACTACGATAGAAACAAGTGATGAGTCTATTGATATGAAAGAGATTGCATACATAATACCTAAAAAAGAAAATGAAATGGTTAAATCAGTAAAAGAAATATTAAAAGAAAATAGTAAAAAGAAAAGTATCAATATAGATAAAATTCAAAAAAATAAAATAAAAATATTCGAAGAATTATTTGACAATTAGTACTCATATGAGTACTTTTTATTTACTTTGTATTTATAGACTTTTATGTAAGTCTTTGATAAAATAAAAAAGCAATAAATAAAATGGTGAAAGGGTAGCGTTATGACTAAAAGAATAAAATATTTAGATGGATTAAGATTTTTTGCTATATTCAGTATAGTTCTACTTCATGTGAATAGCTTTTTCAGAAATAAATATATACAATATAGTTCAATAAAATTTTTGATTTTGACTTTCTTTGACGGATTTACTAGAATGGGTGTACCAATTTTTTTCATGCTAACGGGCGTATTAATGTTTACCAAAAAAGAAAAGAACAATAATTATTTAGAATTTCTAAAAAAAAGAGTTTTAAGACTTGTATATGCGTATTTTTTATTTTCTTTAATCTATTACGTATATTTAGTTATTAAACAAAGTGAAATTATTTCAATATATCATATGATAGAAAAAATAACTTCAAGTCAAACCGCATATCATTTATGGTTTTTACCAACAATTATTCTTATATATATGTTTATTCCATTTTTAAAAAAATTGGTAAAGGCACTTAGTAAAAAAGAACTTTTTACTATTATTTTATTAATCATCATATTTGGAAATCTTTTTAAAGTTTTAAATGAGCTTTCAAATATATTTAATCATGGAGTTCTAGAAAATTTTACAATACCAGATTTGATAATTTATACGAACTATTTATTTATAGGATATTACCTTTACAAATATAATGTAAAGATAAATAAAAAAATGATAATTGTATCCATGTTGTCACTAATTATAATTCCATTTTTAACATTGTTAATTAGCAAAAATTCTATAATTAATGATATGTTTTTAAATTCAACATCGCCTTTTGTAATTTTACCAAGTATACTTACATATTTAATTTTTAAGAACTATTATGATAAATTTAAAATACCAAAACCAATGGACAAATTTATATCAGAAAATATAGGAAATATATTTTATGTATATTTGTGGCATGTATTAGTGTTATTATTTATAGAGTCAAAAATAGATAACTTTGCAAATAATAGTAATTTTTTCTTAGATATGTTCTTAACATTAATAATGTTTATTTTTACAATTATTAGTTCATATATTTTAACGATTATATGGAATAAAATTAAAGAATGTTTATTAAAATTTGAATTAAAATTAAATAAAAAAAACAAGTTGAAAAAGTAAGTGGTCTTTTGAATTTTATAGAAATGATTATAAAAAATAATTATAAAAATAAGAGAAAAGAATAATCTTTGAAAATAGGATTTAATTATATTATAAACATAAATGTTGTTTAAGCGAAAGAGATAATACTCATTTATGTATATAGATTTTTATATTAGTTTTTGTTACAATAAAAAAAGAAAGCTGTTTGTAGTATTATGGGGTTACGTGAAGTCTAATTTTAATATAATAACTCATATATATAATAAATAAATATAAAGAAAGTGAAAAATAAAGAGATAGAGGTAAAGTTATGAAAAAATTAAGTAAAATGTTAAAAGAAAAGATTTTTAACAAAAAGAACAATGTTTATTTTATATCTTTTTTTCTGTCTACGTTTATAATTATTTTAATTTATGCACTTAATCATATCTATCCATTTGGTGATAAAACAATATTAACAATGGATATGAGTGGTCAATATGTAAATTATTTAATGTATTTTAAACATATTATAACTGGTCATGGAAACATATTTTATAATTTTACAATGAATCTTGGAAGCAATGCGTACGGACTTTTTGCATACTATATTTCAAGTCCACTGAATTTTTTGTTACAATTTTTTAATCAACAAAATATAACTGAAGGTATACTTATGTTAAATATTATTAAAATAGGCTTATGTGCTTTAACAATGTCAATTTTAATAAATAAAACAACAAAAAATAACAAATATAATATAATAATTTTTTCAATAATGTATGCATTAATGTCTTATAATTTAGTATATTCACAAAACATTATGTGGCTAGATAGTT
>UQQI01000033.1 GCA_900543055.1 uncultured Mollicutes bacterium | reverse complement strand
TACATTTTATCGTTGTTATTCGATGGTACATAATTATTTACAGAACTATAATTATACATTTTATCGTTGTTATTCGATGGTACATAATTATTTACAGAACTATAATTATTTTGTTTATTATAATCACTTTTATTTTTTGTGTTTTCTTCTATGTATTTTTCATCATAATTATTTGTACTATAATTTATAAATTTCTTTTTATATATATATTTTGTACCATAACAATTAGGTAGATTTTTTGATATAGCTGATCTATCATGAGAGTCATTGAATTGTTCATCAGTTTTATTAAAATATTTATATGAGATACTAGTTTGATCATCCCAAGTTAAATCTATATTATAGTAGTCATTTTCCAATTTGACAACATTCCATGCATGATTTTGTCCTTCGCTCTTTCCAGTTATATAGTAAGTTATTATACCTAACTTATTCATGATATATTGAAATGCTCTTGTATACCCAGCACATACAGTTTTTCCAGTTACTAAGGCACTATAAGCACTTTGGTTTAATTTTTCATTTGAATCATAATCTGTAATATTAATTATTGTATCATGAACATATTTTTCTTTTTCAAAATCCGTACTATAATTATTTGCATTTTCTATTATTTTGTTGGCTGAGTAATTGAATAAGTATTTTGCATTGTCTATGTCATTTGCAGTTGAATTGTAATTTAACGTCACTTGAGCAACTTTTCCATTTAATAAATATTTATATGAATAACTTGTGTCTATCCAAAATAATTCTGGGCTATCATTATAAACTGCAGTTATTGTTTCATCAAGTTCATCTTTAGTTATATCTTGTTTTGGTATAAATGTTTTTTTCATATTATCAGCATTTGCATATATTTGTTTATATAAATCTTTTTCTTTATCAGATAGTAGATTATAGTATGGAGAAGTTGTAATGTTTACATTATAATTTGAATAGTCAACATTAGAGTCTTTTAAAAAAACAAGCTCACTATTTTTTATTAAATTACCTTTTGATATAAAACTTTTTAAATCGCCATATTTACTATTTATACTAACAAGTCCTTCATTTATTAAATTTTTAATATCGTAATTTTTATATTTTAAAATACCAAATATAGATATTATTATAATTAAAACTGTAAGTAACTTTTTCTTCATACTTTCACTTCCTGTATACATATTATATATAATTTTTTTGAAATTTATATGTTATATTACTATTTTTTTTGAAATTTTCATATATTTCTTTAGGTGGATTTAATGAAAAAATTTATTTTTAGTATTTTTATTTTTATTTTTTTATTTAATTATAATGTATTTGCTAGTACTCCAACTGTGGTTATGGAAAGTTCTAGTGGACGTATATTATATCAGAATGATTCTAATTCTAGACATTTGATTGCTTCAATTACAAAAATTATGACTTGTATTGTTACTCTTGAAAATATAGATATCAATAAAACTGTTGAAGTAGGAGATGAAGTGTTAAAAATGTATGGGACTAATATTTATATTGAAGTAGGCGAAAAGATTACCATTAAAGATTTATTGTATGGATTAATGCTTAGAAGCGGTAATGATGCAGCAATAACTCTTGCGGTAAATGTTTCTGGTAATGAAGCCGATTTTGTCAGACTTATGAATGAAAAAGCAAAAGAAATAGGAATGGCAAATACCATTTTTTCTAATCCGCATGGACTTGACGAAGAAACTAAAAATTATTCTACAGCCTATGATATGTCATTGCTTGCTAATTATGCTTATAAGAATAGTACTTATCGAAAAATTGTAAATACAAAAAAATATAGATGTAAGTCATCTCTTAAAAGTTATCTTTGGTATAATAGGGTAACTCTTTTAAATAACTATAAATATTGTGTTGGTGGTAAAAATGGTTATACACCAAGTGCTGGTAAAACTTTAGTTTCATATGCGTCTAAAAATAATATGAGTTTAATTATAGTTTCATTAGATGATAGTGATATATATAATAGGCATGAAACTTTATATGAAAAATATTTTTCTCTTTATAAATTATATAAAATAGTTGATAAAAATACATTTAAATTTGATAAGAGTTTAATAACAGATAATATTTATATAAAAAATTCTTTTTATTATCCTTTAAAAGATACTGAATTAGAAAACATATCGACATTAGTAGAACTAGATAAAGTTTATACTGATAATGTTTGTGGAAAGGTTATTGTTAAATTGAATGATAGAATTATAGGGAATTTAAAAATTTATAAAAAAGTTACAAAAGAAAAGAAAGATATTTCTATCTTTCAAAAGTTTATTAATTATTTTAAAAATTAGTTATTAATTTGATTTTTAACTATTATTGATTAGACAATCTAAAGAAGTTAATTGATGGTCTACAAAAAAGTCTTATATTACTTTTATTTGTTGTGCCTAAACCACTTGATATATATAACTTTGAATTACCTAAATTGTAATAGTCTTGGTCATATTTTTTAGCACCATCTACTTTGAATAAAGAATATTTTACAAATGGAAGTCTTATGTTTCCATTATTTGAGTGTCCAGCTAAAAATAAATCGCTATTATATGATCCTATTATATCGTCTACTGTATCAGGTTCGTGTAGAAGTGTAATTGTATAAATATTAGAATTAAAAACGTTTTGTTTAAAATAAGAGTATGCTTTTTCGATATTTTGATTTTTTGAATTACTTGAAAGTCCCACTAAAAGAATTGGTTCATTATTTTTTTGATAAATTAATTCTGATTCATTTTTTAGTATTGTAAAGTTTGCTTGATTTAGAATATTATTTGTTTTTTCATTATCTTCATCACCAATAATTGCATATTTTCCAAGACTTGCAGATAATTTTTTTAATTCCTTTATAATTTCTTCTTGTTCTTTATTTGTTAATTTATAATTTTTATTAATTAAGTCTCCAGTAAATACTATTAAGTCTGGTTTTCTATCATTTGTCATTTTTACAATGTCTTTAACATTTTCATTAAACATTGTTGTTCCATAATGTAAGTCAGTTAGTTGAATTATTTTTAATCCATTAAATGAAGCAGGTATCTTTTTTTCTGTAATACGGTATTCTCTAACTTTAATTTTGACTGATGAGACGTATGTTGTATAGGAGAAAAAAATTGTTCCTATAACTAAAATTATTAATAATATTTTCATAACTTTTTTCACTATTTTTTTTATATTTTCTTTGTTTTGTTCTTTGAATATTTCTTGCTGTTTTTCTTCATTTAATTGTTCTCTTGTCATATTATCACCTTAATATATTTTAACATATATTTATTTATATTTATGTTTTCTTTGTGAAATTTCTGTATTTTACTTTAAACTTTACTTTTTTATATGGTATTATATTAAGTGGTGATAAGATGAAATATGATGTTATTATAATTGGGGCAGGACCTGCTGGGTTATTTAGTGCCTATGAGTTAATTACGAAGAATAAAAAGTTAAAGATAGCTTTGCTAGATAAGGGGAGTAGTGTTGAGCATAGAATTTGCCCTATGAATAAAAAAGGAGTTCCTTGTCAAAATTGTAATCCTTGTGCAATATTAGCAGGTTATGGTGGAGCAGGTACTTTCTCTGATGGAAAACTTAATTTTATTCCACGTCTTGGTAAAAGTGATTTAACTAAGTATATGAGTGAAAGTGATGCTTGTAAATTAATTGATGAGACTGAAGAAATATTTAATAAATTTAAGATGGATGCAGATGTTTATCCAAGTAATATGGATGAAGCAATTGAAATTAGAAAAAAGGTTGCGATTGCTGGTTCAAAGCTTTTACTTATTAAACAAAAGCATTTGGGAAGTGACCATTTACCTGAATATATTCAAGGAATATGTGATTATTTAGAGGATAAAGGAGTTACATTAATTGAAAGAGCTAATGTTATTGATATTAAAACAGAGAGTGAAACAAAACATTTAGTAACTTATGAAAAAGGTAAAAAGAGTGAAGTTATTGAAGGAAAAAATATAATAGTTGCTCCTGGTAGAACTGGAGCTAAATGGATTCAAGAACTTGCAGATAAATATGGAATACCATATCTTTCTCAAAGTATAGAAATTGGTGTTCGAGTTGAGGTTAGAAGAGATATAATGGAAGATATTACAAATATAATTTATGATCCTACTATATTTATAAAGACTGATACTTATGGTGATGAAATTAGGACATTTTGTACGAATCCTGGAGGGTTTGTTGCTAAAGAAAATTATTATGGATATATTTGTGTTAATGGACATGCTCTTAAAGATATAAAAAGTAATAATACTAATTTTGCATTTATTTCTAAAGTAACATTAACTGAACCTGTTACTAATACACGTCTTTATGGAGAAAGTATTGCTCGTATTGCTAATGTATTGGGAGATGGAAAACCTATTATTCAATCACTTAAAGATTTAAGAAATGGTAGAAGAAGTGAATGGCATAGAATAAATAAAGGATTTATAGAACCTACTTTAAAAGATTGTGTTGCTGGTGATTTAGCACTTGTAATGCCACATAGAATTATTACTAATATTTTAGAAGGATTAGAAAAACTTGATAAAATAATTCCTGGTGTTAATAACGATGATACACTTTTATATGGACCTGAAATTAAATTCTTTAGTAATGAAATTCAAACTGATAATAACTTTAAGTTAGAAAAAGCAAATGTTTATTTTATTGGTGATGGTGCAGGTAAAGCTGGTAATATTGTTACTGCTGCTGCTACTGGGTTAGTTGCTGCGCGTGATATTTTAGAGAGGGTGTAGTATGAATAAAAATAAATTGTTTATGATTATTGGAATTATAATTTTACTTGTTGTGATTGTTATAGTAGCAGTTATGGTTCCACAAAAAAGTGAAGAAGGAAAAAAGAAAGAGGAAAAATTGATGAATATTAATTATGATATAAAAGGTAATGAAACGAAATTAAATGATTATGATACTGGGAATCCAGTAGTTGCTATGTATATTGAAAATTATGGTTCTGTTGTTATGGAGTTATATCCAGATGTTGCTCCAAATACAGTTAACAATTTTATTTCTTTAGTAAATAGTGGTTTCTATGACAATAATACATTTCATAGATTAGTACCTGGTTTTGTATTACAAGGAGGAGATCCTGATGGTACTGGAACAGGAGGACCTGGTTATTCTATTAAAGGAGAGTTTACTAATAATGGCTTTGAAAATAATTTAAAACATACTAAGGGAGTTATTTCAATGGCTAGAAGTAATGATAAGGATAGTGCAGGAAGTCAATTCTTTATTATGTTAGGAACTAGTACTTATTTAGATGGAGATTACGCTGCATTTGGTAAAGTAATAGCTGGAATGGATAATGTAGAAAGAATTGAAAAAGAAGAAGTTGTTTCAAATGAAGCAACAGGACAATTAAGAAAGAATTTAACTATTAAAAAAGCAATAATTGATTTAAAAGGAAAAGAATATAAAGAAGTAGAGAAGGCTTAATTTTAATTATTATTGTTATTATTATTTCTTTTAAATTTTATTAAACAAAAAAACAAGAAAGTATATATAAAAATATTATTTTCTTGTTTTATTTTTATAGATATTCTAATTCTTTATCTGGTATGATTGATAGTTTAATAATTCTTTGACTTTCATCATCTAATTTTCTATATTTAACATTACATGTATCAAATATTTTTTTTGATACTATGTTTCCTGCAGTTCCGTTATATTTATCAGATAAGTAAATAACTTCTTTTATTCCTGCTTGAACGATATCTTTTGCACATTCATTACATGGGAATAAGTCTACATATATTCTTGCTCCACGAAGATCTTTTCGACTTCCTAAATAGTTATTAATTGCATTTGATTCAGCATGACATACATACATGTATTTTGTATTTACATCATCTCCTTCACGACTCCATGGAAATATGTCATCACTAAAATTATTAGGGGCACCATTATATCCAATAGATAGGATTCTATTGTCTTCACTAACGATACATGCTCCAACTTGAGTATTTGGGTCTTTACTTCTACCAGCAGCAAGTTTTGCAATTCCCATAAAGAATTCATCCCAGCTTAAATAGTCTTTTCTTTTATTACCAAGAACTGTTTTGTCAAGTTCCATTATTCATCCTCCTTTTTTATTTATTCTAGCATTATTTATGGTGCAAATAAAGTTTATTTTTATAAAATTTGTTACTATAATGAGTTAGAAGTTTATATAAAAATTATTTTTTAAAAACTATTTTTTCTTTTTATTACTTAATAAATAATTAAATCAATAGTGTGTAGTCTATTGACAAGTTACAAAAAACGGGTTATATTAGTTGCAATAAGTGTGATGACGGGTGTGGAAAGCCCAGAGCAGTATATACAAGAGTTGATTCTTCTAGAATAAGTAAGGTGGAACCGCGGATATTAATTCGTCCTTACATTATTCTAGGAGTTTTTTTATTTTAGAAGGTGATAGTATGAAATTATTTATAGGATGTTCTTCACGTCCAGAGATAGATAAAAAGTATATTGAAGATGCTGGTTTTATAAGTAAGAAATTAGCTAGCTATGGTTATGATTTAATTATAGGCGGTATTTCAAAAGAAGGTATGTTTGGAAAAATACTAAATAGTTTTAATGCTGCTCATAGAAATATAAAAGTTTATACACTAAAATCATATAATGAAGATATAAGTTTATTTAATGTAGATTGCACTTATGTAGAAAATACTTTTGAAAGACAAGCAAGAATTTATAATGAAGCTTCTAAAGTACTTATTCTTCCTGGCGGTACCGGGAGTTTGGCTGAGTTATTCAGTATGTTAGAAGATAATCGTACAATTAAGAGTACAAAAGAGATAATTATCTATAATCAAGATGGATATTATTATGATTTGATTAAGTTTATTACAAAACTTATTAGGGAAAAGTTTAATGATTATTCTATTTTGAATTATATAAAAATATTTAATGAGAAAGAAGATTTAATAAAATATTTGGAGGTTTAATATATGGCAGAATTAACAATGGAAAAATTAGTAAATTATTGTAAACAATATGGATTTATATTCCAAGGAAGTGAAATATATGGAGGTCTTGCTAATACATGGGATTATGGTCCTTTAGGTTCTAGACTTAAAAATAGTATTAAGGATTCTTGGAGAAAAAGATTTATTCAAGAAAGGCCTAATGCATATGAAGTAGATGCAGCAATTTTAATGCATCCAAGAGTTTGGGAAGCAAGTGGTCATGTTGGAAGTTTCTCTGATCCACTAATTGATTGTAAAAGTTGTAAAACAAGACATAGAGCAGATAATTTAATAGATGATTTTGATGAGAGTGCTCATGCTGATGGAATGAGTCAAGAAGAAATGATGGATTATATTAGAGAACATAAAGTTCCATGTCCAAAGTGTGGTAAGAGTGATTATACTGATATTAGACAATTTAACTTAATGTTTGAAACTCATAGAGGAGTTACTGAAGATGGTAAAAATAAAGTTTATTTAAGACCTGAAAATGCACAAGGTGAATATGTTAATTTTTTAAATGTACAAAGAAGTATGCGTGCTAAGTTACCTTTTAGTATAGGACAAATTGGTAAAGCATTTAGAAATGAAATTACACCTGGAAACTTTACTTTTAGAACAATTGAATTTGAACAAATGGAATATCAAACTTTCTGTCGTGAGGGAACTGATAGTGAACTTTATGCATATTTTAAAGATTATGCTAAGAAATATTTTATTGATTTAGGAATTAGTGCAGATAAATTAAGATTCCATGATCATGAAAAATTAGCTCATTATGCTAAAGAAGCATGTGATATTGAATATAAGTTCTCATTTGGATGGGGAGAAATTAATGGTACTCATAATAGAACTGATTATGATTTGGGAAGACATCAAGAGTATTCTGGTAATTCTCAAGAATATTTAGATCCAGAAACTAATGAAAAGTTTATTCCTTATATAATTGAATCTACTGTTGGTTGTGACAGATTAACTCTTGCTATTTTAGATAATAGTTATACTGAAGAAGAACTTGAGAACGGAGATACTCGTGAAGTTATGAAGTTTATTCCATATCTTGCTCCTTATAAAGTATGTGTACTACCTCTTGCTAAGAAATATCACAGTGAAAAAGCGGCAGAAATTTATAATATATTAAGTAAAAACTTTATGACTAGTTATGATGAATCTGGTAGTATTGGTAAGAGATATAGAAGAGCGGATGCTTGTGGTACACCATGGTGTTTAACAGTTGATGATGAAACTATTAATAATGGCACAGTTACTTTAAGAGATAGAGATACTATGGAACAAATTACTTTAAAACTAGATGAAGTAGTTGACTATGTAAATGAAAGAATTAAATTTTAATAAAAACTAGGAAAGTCATTGATTTTCCTTTTTTCTTTTTTTATACTATTTTTGGTGATTTTATGGCAGTAATTGGAATACCACTTAGATATAATAGGTTAGAAGATGGAAGATGTATTTTATATTTAAGTGAGAGATTAAGAAGAACTATTCAAAAAGCTGGTGGTTTTGTTTTACCTATAGTTCAAGTACAAGATTATGATTATATGGATACTAGATATAATGAATTTTCTCCGTTAACGGATTTAGAAAAAGAAAATATAGAAAAGTATTTAGATATGGTAGATGGAGTAATATTTCCTGGTGGATTTAAGGTTACTCCATTTGATAAATATTTACTTGAAAGATGTATTGAAAAGGATAAGAAGGTGCTTGGAATATGTTTAGGTATGCAACTTATGAGTTGTTATAAGGAAGATTTTAAGGTTTATAAAAATGATACAGATATAAATCATTGGCAGGAAGATGATATAGGTTTTACTCATAAAGTTAAAATTTTGAAGAATTCTAAACTATATGATATTTTGGGTAAAGAGGAAGTACTTGTTAATAGTTTTCATAATTATCATGTAAGTATTGATAATGATTATAGTGTTGTTGCTACTAGTAGTGATGGATTTATTGAAGGAATTGAACTTTCTTCTGCAACTTTTAATATTGGTATTCAGTGGCATGCTGAGATTAGTTATGATTTTGATGAGGATTCTCGTAAGATAATTGATTATTTTATTAATATATGTAATGAATGATATAAAATATTATTATGATTGATAGTATTTTATAAACTAGATATTTATGATATTATATGTATTCGGAGGGATATATATGAAAAAATTACGTGTAACTTTGACTAGTTTAGGTGTTGCTGCTGGTATATTAGTTGGTGGATATACTATAGTTAATCGTTTACCTGTAAATGGTCTTTCTGTAGGAAATCCTATTACAAATGATGATATCAAAACATATTCAGTTACAGATACTACATATGATACATTAGGAGGAGAACCAACTGTTACTGAAAGATATGAAAGTATAAAGGGAATAAACAATAGAATTAAATATGATTCTTATACTCCAACTCATAAAACAACAAATAGCGATGGAAAAGATAAGTATTTTCGTCAACATACTACTTTCACTTTAGATGATTTAACAGATGATGAGATTAATGCTTATATTAGTGAATTTACTAATAATGGTGGAAATGTTTATGCTGTAAATACTGAAACTAAAAATGTAGAAGAAAAAGAAGAAAAAGGAAATTACTCATCTTTAGTTGTAAGTCGTGTTAACTATGACAAGTCAGAAACAATTAAACAAAGTGATGAAGATAATGCTAAGGACAGAAGATTTGCAGCTGTTTTAGGATTGGCAGCTTTTAATGGTGCGGCAGCTACTTATGTTGGTTTGTCAAGACCTAAAGTTAAAGTTAAAGTTAAAAAGAATGATTCTGAAAATAAATAGTAAATATTAATTAAATAAAAAAAATGTTTAGTAAAAATAATAAATAATGTTTATAATGTATTAATGTAGATTATTAATTAAAAGTTTAAATTATAAATAATTGAAAAAAAGTTGACAAATAAGGACTAGATGCATATAATATTACTAGTCGAGAAAAAAAGGAAAGAGATTTATATCCACCTGATCAGCGAATAGCGATAGGTTAAAAGCCAAATATATAATGAAGTTTACTTTATTATGTGTCTTAGCGGATATAAATTTTATATCTGCTTTTCTTATTTTATGGAGGTGTTAGGTATCGCAAAGAATAATGATAACATGTTGATTAATGATCAAATCAAAGCTCGTGAAGTTCTTGTTATTGGTCCAAATGGAGAACAAGTTGGAGTTAAATCTATTCAAGATGCTCGTACTTTAGCAAGTTATGCATCACTTGATTTAGTTTTAATTAGTCCAAATGCAAATCCACCTGTTTGTAAAGTAATGGATTATAATAAATTTCGTTATGAAAAACAAAAGAAAGCAAAGGAAGCTTTAAAGAAACAAAAGGCTAATATGTCTGAACTTAAAGAGTATCGTTTATCACCTGTTATTGATGTTGGAGATTTTGAAACTAAACTTAGAAATGCAACAAAGTATCTAGAAAAAGGGGATAGAATAAAGCTTACTATAAGATTCAAAGGTCGCCAAATGGCACATACTGAACTTGGTAAGGAGGTTCTTGAACGTTTTGCCGACAGAGTAAAGGATTACGCAGATATAGAACAAAAACCTAAGTTAGATGGTAGAACAATGACTATGTTATTAGTACCAAAAAAAGACAAATAATTAGTAGGAGGAAAAATTTATGCCAAAGATTAAAACACATAAAGGAACAGCTAAAGTATTTACAAAACGTAAAAATGATATCAAAATTGGAAAACCAGGAAGTAGACATAATACTGGAAGTAAAAATGCTAACTTTAATAGAGGATGCAGAAAGGGATCTAACTTAAGTAAGGCAGATCAAAATAGATTAAAGAATATTATCTAATCTATATATTAAGAAGGAGGAAGAAACATGGCAAGAGTTAAAAATGGAGCAGTTACAAAAGCTCGTCATAAAAAAGTATTAAAACAAGCTAAAGGTTACTTTGGAAGTAAACATAGATTATATAAAACAGCTAAAGAACAATTAATGCATTCAGGACAATATGCATTCAGAGATAGAAAGCAAAAGAAGAGAGATTTCAGAAAGTTATGGATTACAAGAATCAATGCTGCTTGTAGACAAAATGATATTTCTTACTCAAGATTTATTGAAGGATTAACAAAAGCAGGTGTTGAAATCAACCGTAAAATGTTATCTGAAATAGCAATTAATGATCCAAAAGCATTTACTGATTTAGTTAAAATTGCTAAAGATGGTAAAGCTGGTAAATTAACTCCAGCTACTGAAGTAGAAGGTGTTGAAGTTACTGTTGGAGGAGCTGCAAAAACTGCTAAGAAAGAAACTAAGAAGGAAGAAGTTGCAGTAGATTATTCTAAAATGACAGTTGCAGAATTAAAAGATGTAGCTGCAGAAAAGAATATTAGTGTTGCAGGAATGAAGAAAGCTGAAATTATCGAAGCTTTATCTAAATAAGAAATAAACATATTAGTGAATTTATTTATCTAGTGCCTAATTGGTGATAAGTTTTTGAAACTAATAGAAGAAAAATAACGAAGGAGAATTAAATTATGACTGTTGTATCAATGAATTATTTATTAGAAGCAGGTGTTCAATTTGGACACCAAAAGAGAAGATGGAATCCAAAAATGAAGGAATATATCTTCACTACAAGAGATGATATTTATATTATCGATTTACAAAAAACTGTTAAGAAATTAGAAGAAGCATATAATGCTATGAAAGAAATCGCTGCTAACGGTGGAAAGGTTTTATATGTTGGAACTAAGAAACAAGCTCAAGAAGCAGCTGAAGAATGTGCTACTAGAACTGGTATGTACTTTGTAAATGAAAGATGGTTAGGTGGAACATTAACTAACTTCAAGACAATCCGTTCAAGAATTAGAAGAATGGAAGAAATCGAAAAAATGGAAACTGATGGTACTTTTGAAGCATTACCTAAAAAAGAAGTTATTAAAATCAAAAAAGAATATGAAAAATTAAATAAAAACTTAAGAGGAATCCGTGAAATGAAGAAATTACCTCAAGCAATGGTAATCGTTGATCCTCGTAAGGAAGATATTGCTATTAAAGAAGCAAGAATTTTAGGAATTCCAGTATTTGGTATCGTAGATACTAACTGTGATCCAGATATGGTAGATTACGTTATTCCTGCTAATGATGATGCTGTTCGTTCAGTTAAGTTATTAATTGGAGTACTTACTAATGCTATAGCTGAAGCTAATGGAAATGAAGTTATTGATTTTGTTTCAGAAGATGACAAAGCAAAAACTGAAAAGAGAGCACAAAAAAAAGAAGCAGATAAGACTTCAGAAGTAAAAGAAGAAAAAGCAGAGGAAAAGGTTACTGAAGATTTATCAGCATTAACTCTTTCAGAATTAAAAGATAGAGCAAAAGATGCTGGAGTAAAAGGTTATTCTGCAATGAAAAAACAAGATTTAGTTGAAGCTTTAACTAAATAATAATGTTTACTTTTAAAGGAGTGTTGCTTAATACTCCTTTTTTTGTAGATTTTTCTTTGGAATTTTAGAAAAATATTATATAATATGATTAGTTGATTTAAATAAGGAGGAAAATATATGTACACTGTAAGTGATGTAAAAGAATTAAGAGAAAAAACAGGTGCTGGAATGATGGATTGTAAGAAAGCACTTGAAGCATGTGAAGGTAGCATGGATAAGGCAGTTGACTGGTTAAGAGAAAAAGGAATTGCTAAGGCTGCTAAGAAAGAAAGTAGAATTGCTGCTGAAGGTTTATGTAAGATTAAAGTTGAAGGTAATACAGCTGTTATGGTTGAAGTTAATTCAGAAACTGATTTTGTTGCTAAGAATGCAGAATTTACTGGATTTGTTGATTACTTATTAGATGAAATCTTAAAGAATGATGTTAAGACTAATGAAGATGTTTTAGCAATCAAAGATGGAGAAGAAACTATAAGTGATAAATTAGTTGCTTTAACTGCTAAAATTGGAGAAAAGTTAAGTTTTAGACGTTTTGAAAAAGTAACTAAAGCAGATGATGAGACATTTGGTACTTATACCCATTTAGGTGGTAAGATTGGTACTATTATTGTTGTAAAAGGTGCTAATGAAGAAGTAGCAAAAGATGTTGCTATGCAAGCTGCAGCAATGAGTCCAGTTGCTTTAACTAGAGAAGGTGTTCCAGCTGAAATGGTTGAACATGAAAGACAAGTAGTTACTGAACAAGTTAAGAATGAAGCTGCTGGTAAGCCAGAAAATATTATTGAAAAAATGGTTAATGGTAGAATTGATAAGTTCTATAAAGAAATTGTTTTAGAAGAACAAGCATTCATCAAGGAAAATAAGTTAACAGTTTCTAAATATGTAAGCGACAATGGTGGAGAAATCAAATCTATGGTTAGATTTGCTGTTGGAGAAGGAATTGAAAAGAGACAAGAAAATTTTGCTGATGAAGTTATGAGTCAAATTAATGATGCTTCTAAATAATATTTAGTAAGTAATTATAATTAACTAACGATTATCGTTAGTTTTTTCTTTCTAATGAGGAGTAATAGATGAAAAGTGAAATTATAAAAAATTATAAAAATGATGATACTCGCATAATTTATATAGATAGATTAGATTTAAAAAAGATAGAAAAAAATACAGAAAAAATCGATAAAAATAATGACGAAAATAAAAAAGATGAAAAGTAGTGTAAAAAAAATTTGTAAAATAAAAAATTATTTTCATCTAATTTTATTTTTTCTTGAAATTTGATGTTTTTTTGGTATAATAAAGCGAGTAATAAGGGGATGATTTTATGGCAAAAAAGAGTTCTAATAATGCAGTTAAAAAACTTGATAAACAAATAAAAGATTTAGAAAATTCAATAAAAGAAGATAAGAGTGAGACTTTACCTGTTTTAGATAAGAAAAAAATAGAAGAAGAAATGAAGAAAACAGTTACTACAAAAAGTAATAAAAAAGGTAAATTTGAAAAGAAAGAAAATTCTAATAAACAAAAAAAGAGTAAAGAAAATAAAAAATCATCTAATATTAGAGAAAATATTATTGTAAATGATAAAAAATATAAGAAGAAAATGAAGAATAATAGACCTATTAGAGATACTATTGTAGCAGTTGATTCTAATAAGAAGAAAGTTGATAATACAAAGACTATTGATAAAGAAAAAATAAAAGAAGAATTAGAACTAAAAAAAGATGCAAAAGAAGATATTCCAGTAGAAGAAGGTCTTACAAGTGATGAGACTGTAAAGTTAAAAAAATTAGAAGAACAAATGAAAACTTTATATGATAGAGTAAATGATGTTGTAAATGATCTTGATTATGATGATTCTGGTGTTTTTGATATAGACCTTTTATCTGAAGAAATAGAAAAGAGCAATATAGATAATAATCAAAAGAAAAAGTATAAATTTAAAAATCTAAAATTTAATAAAATAAATGAAAAAATTAGTGATATTGGTGGAGAAACTATTAATAAAATAAGTGATATTAGTAGTGAGGCTGTCAATAAGATAAGTTCTAAGTTAAATGTATCTAATGATGTTTCTTTAAATAAAATAGGTGAGAAGATTACTGATGTTAGTAATGATACTTTTAATAAAATAAATGAAAAAATAAATGAAGCAAATGATGATTCTTTAGGTAGAGTTGCTTATTGGTTATTTTTGATTTTCATGGGATTATTTATATTATTTATAATATTTGTTATTTTTGTAAGCACTTTTTAGTGCTTTTTTCTTTATTTTATTTAGTTAATATAATATAATGTTTGTAAGGAGAGATGAATTAATGGATAGTGATACTATTATATTAGATATAACTGAAAAGATGGATAAGACTATTGAAAACTTAGAAAAAAGATTTACTACAGTTAGAGCTGGTAGAGCCAATCCTTCAAGTTTAGATGGTGTTAGTGCTGAGTATTATGGAGTTTTAACACCTCTTAAACAATTAGCAACTATTTCAGTACCGGAGGCTAGACAATTACTAATTAAGCCTTTTGATAAACATTCTTTAGGAGCTATTGAAAAAGCAATTTTAGCATCAAACTTAGGATATAATCCAAGTAATGATGGAGAAACTATTAGAATAATTATTCCAGAACTTACTGAAGAAAGAAGAAAAGAACTTGTAAAACAAGTAAAAGCTATTTCAGAAGATGCTAAAGTTTCAATTAGAAATATTAGACGTGATGGAATGGAAGATGTTAAAAAAGCAGAAATGCCTGAAGATGAAGAAAAAGGTATGGAAAAAGATATTCAAGACTTAGTTAATGAATATAATAAAAAAGTAGAGGCAATTTTAAAGGAGAAAGAAGGGGAGTTACTTACTGTATAAGTAATTCTTTTTTAAAATATTATGTTATTAGATGGTAAATTAGTTAAAAATAAATTATTAGAAAACCTAGAAAATGAATTTAAAAGTATTAAAACAACGCTTGTTGTTATTCAAGTAGGAGATGACTTTGCAAGTAGTAAATATATTAGTCAGAAAGAAAAGATGGCTAATAAGTTGGGTGTTCAATTTAAATTAGAAAAGTTTGATAAGGCTACAACAGAAGAAGTTAATTCTGTAATTTCAAAATATAATGAAGATAAATCAGTTTCTGGAATAATTGTACAATTACCACTTCCAGATAATATTGATTATGAAAGTATAAGAAATAATATATCTTTTGTTAAAGATATAGATGGAGTAAATGATATTAATCGAATTAAGTTGGTTGATGGTAAGAGTGATGCTTTAATTCCATGTACTGCTTTAGGTATTATGAAGATATTTGATTTTTATAATATAGATTTAGCAGGAAGTGATGTTGTCATTATTGGTAGAAGTATACATATTGGAAAAGCATTATATAATTTACTTATTAATAGAGATGCTACTGTTACTATGTGTCATTCTAAGACTAGAAATTTAAAAAAGTATACAAAACATGCAGATATTATTATTACAGGTGTTGGTAAAGCAAATTTTATAACTCAGGATATGGTTAGAAATAACGTATGTTTAGTAGATGTTGGTTTTAATTATTATAATGATCAAATATGCGGAGACGTATCTAAAGAGATAGTTAAATATAAATATTTAACACCAGTTCCTGGTGGAGTTGGACAAATGACAGTTTATTCTATTTTTGAAAACCTATATAAGGCTTATAATTTGCAGAATAAATAAACATTTACAAAAAAATTAGTATTGTGTTATAATACTTTTATCGACTTTGATTAAGAAGTAGTAATATAATGATTATTTTTTAGAGAGTCTGTGGTTGGTGGAAACAGATAATATAGTTATATGAATTCGTCTTAGGAGTTCTTATTAATAATAAGCGTAATTCTTGCGTTAAGAGATTTGAGTGTGTAGTAAAATAACTATGAATTAAGGTGGTACCGCGAATAGTCGTCCTTAAATTTATAGTTATTTTTTTGTTAGGGTGGTGAGTTATGAAAGAGAAAATTATATTTGATTTAGATGGTACATTGATGAATGCCGATTTTTCTTTAGAAGATGATTTTTTTTAGGG
>UQQI01000032.1 GCA_900543055.1 uncultured Mollicutes bacterium | reverse complement strand
TATTTTCATTTTGAAACATTGCTTTTAACATAGTATCTGATAAAAGAGAAATCTTTTTATCCTTCTCTAACTTTTCAAATTTAACTGCATACTTTTTGTCTACTTTTAAATCATATAGACACTTAAATCTATAATCGATAAGGTTTACTAAAAAATTACCTCCTTTCTAGGAGGCAATATAACAAACTTTATAAACTAAAACAAATTGCACTTTTAGCAAATTATCATACTAAAAAGTTACTAATTTTACTTTTCTCTTAAAGACATTTAGTAATTTTAAAAATGTGCTTTCTATCAATTATTAAAAATATAGAAAATTAAAGAACTGAAAATATTCAGTTCTTTATTTTAATTCCTAAAAGATTATCAATTATTAGTGCTTTATTTATATTAAGAATTAATCCTTTTAATTTTTGTGAGTCTATTTTTAAATTTGTAAATTCTGTATCTGATAAGTCTAAATTTTCTAATTTAGTTTTTTGAAATTCACAATTATTTATATTAGAATCAGAAAAAGATAAATTTTTCCACTTAATTTCATTAAATATGGCATCTTCTAAATTGCAATTATTAAACTTTATATTTTTTAAATTTGTTCCTGAAAAATTAGAATATTTCAAATTACAATTAATAAACTCTATATTATCAAGATAAGAATCTATAAATGTTGTTCCTAAAAGATTACAATTGATAAATTTTATATTGTTATATGTGTGATCAAGCAATGCTATATTTGATAAGTTTGACATTTCAAATAATGAGTTAGTTATATCTATTCCATTAAATTTAGAGTTTGTAAAATTACATTTTTTAAAAGTACAATTTGTTATTTCAACATAGTCATAATATCCAGCTAACAATTCATTTTCATATATTTTATCTGACACTTGATCATTTATAAAATCATTTTGCATATTACTTTTTTGTGTTTACTTCTATTCCTCTTGTTAGATGCTTTATTTTTCTTTTATTATGAAATGTATCTTTAAATGTAATAATTATTCCTTTACTATTGTAGAAATCATTTCCTTCTTGTACTTGAAAGTGAATGTGTGGACCTTGTGTGTTGCCACTATTTCCGACTCTTGCAAGTACTTCTCCTTCTTTAACAACATCTCCAATACTTACCATAAATGAATCTTTTTTTATGTGACATATTGTACTTGACTCACCATTTTCATGTTTTATAGTAATAAAATTACCTCTTGGATCATCAATATCACAAATTACTGGGCGATTTTCAATTATTTTAGTATCATCATATTCATTTTTCATGTCTATTACAAATCCATCACATGGACAAATTATTTCTTCATTATAAGAATAATAATTTTCTTTACTTTTGTAATCATCATGATATGGCAAATTATTTTTTCTTATTTCAAAGTCATAAGCATATCTTTGAGAAATAATGTCCCATGAATGTGAAGTTTTTTTAGTTAATCCTCCATACTCTACATACCATGTATTATTAAAAGGTAGTCTGTACTTATTCTTACTCATTGTCATCGCTTCTTTTTATATTTTTTAATCTATTTAATTTTTCTATTATTCTTTTTCTTCTTAATGTTTCTTCCGAAATATCTAATTTATAAGTGTTATCTTCATAAATTAGTATTGCTCCATCATAAATGTCTTCTGGTAATACGTCTTTTTCTATATATTTTTTTTCTTTTGTTTCAATATCTTCAAGAGTTACAATGTTATCAATTATTTCATCAACCGCATATTTCATATTATCCTCCATTTGTATCTGTTTTTACTGTTTCAAATGACATGTTTTCTCCATCTGAAGTTAGTATTATAGTACCATCTTCATCTGTACGATATATTTTTGTTCCTAAATCTTCTAGTTTTTTTAATGTTACTTCTTTTGGATGATTATAACTATTATTTTTTCCGACTTCTATTATAGCATATTTTGGAGATGCTTTCTTTAAGAATGATATAGTTGATGAATATTGTGATCCGTGATGGCCTACTTTTAAAACGTCACTTTTTACATCTTTATCGAGAATATCTTTTTCTACACTACTTGTTGCATCTCCCATGAATAAGTATGATGTATTTTTATAAGTTAATTTTAAAACAATCGATGTATCATTCAAATCTCTCTTATCCTTACCAACATGCAATACTTTAAAAACAGTATCACTAAATGTTAGGTTTTCGTCTTCTTCAGGTGTTTCAAAAGCAATGCTTTTCTCCTCTAAAGCATCTAAAACTTCTTCAAATGTTCTTGTTGTTGTAATTACATCTGGCATATAAAAGTGTTCTATTTGGAAGTTTTCAATTATATTGTCCATTCCTCCAATGTGATCCTCGTGAGCATGAGTTCCAAATACATATTTAAATTTTGTTATTCCTAAATCTTTAAAATATTTAACTATTTTTTCTCCATCTTCATTGTTTCCGGCATCGATTAAACTATATTCGTTATTATCGTTTATTAATATACAGTCTGCTTGACCAACATCTACAAAATAAATTTTCAAATTAGATGATGATTCATTTATAGTTTGTTTTACATTTGTTGTTACATCTTTAGTTATATTTTTATTATCAAAATATGTTGTATAGAAATATCCAGAAACCAATATAATTAATACTAATAAAGCTTTTGTAAGTTGCTTTTTTACTGATTTATTCATAAGTTTTCCTTTCTAATAAGTTATATCTTTTTTAGTAATTGTCTTTAATATAGATTTTTTCTTATTATTTTTTGTATTCTTTGCATGATTAATAACTGTTTTTTCGTATACATTTCTAATAAATCTTGCATTTCCAAAGTTCTTAGTATTTCTATTTTCATTTATTAGTCTGTCTACTTCTTCTAGAGCATCTTCTTCTAGTGTAAAGCCACTTTTTACTACCATATTCTTAAATATTTGTTTTAATTCATCATTTGTATAGTCTTCAAATTCTAAAGTATATCCAATACGAGAAGCAATACCTGAATTTGAATCTATAAAGTCTTGCATTTCTTTTGTATAACCTGCAAATATTACTACTAAGTTATCTCGATAGTCTTCCATTGCTTTTATAAGGGTTGCGATTGCATCGGCATTATATGAATTATCATTGTTTTTAGTAGATAAAGCATAAGCCTCGTCAATAAATAATATTCCACCCATTGCTTTATTTACAATATCCATCGTTTTTACTGCAGTTTGTCCAACATATTCTGCAACTAAATCTTTTGATGATACCTCTATCAACTTATTTTGCTTTATATAACCTAAATTATATAGTACGTCTGCAATTAATCTAGCAACAGTTGTTTTACCAGTTCCTGGATTTCCTAAAAATAACATATGTAAATTAACATTATTTATTTTTAAATCACCTTTTGTCTTATTTTTTAATGTAATTAAATCAACTAAGTCGTTAAGTGATGTTTTTACTTTATCTAGACCTACTAATTCATTTAATTCACTAAACACTTCATCTATTGATCTTGTTAACTCTGTCTCAGGTAATTTTTTATTAAAAGAAATATATTTATATAAATTATTAGTATATGTTGTATAATCTTCTTCTGACTTAACAAAAGTATTTGTAATATAGTCAAGCAATTCTACATTAAATTCATCACTTATATTTATTTTGCTTGTTAATTCATTATATATATCATTTATAGATGGCTTTATTTCTTTAATGTTAAAAATAAAATATTCTTTTGACAATTTATCGTCATTTAACAAAAATTCATCTAATTCTTCTTTTTTAGCACTTATAAAAGTTATAGAATTATTCACTAACTGTTCACCTAATAAATAGAAAAATTTCTTTTTAAAATTGATATCTTTTAAGTTAAGTGCATCTAAACTATTAATACTAATTATTCCATTTTCATAAATTGAAGTTATTTCTTCTTCTTTTTCTATTTTAAAAAGAGATAATTCTTTATAATTATTATTTTTTGTATAATTATATTTTTTACTAAAATATTTTATTATATTAATTATCTTATTTGTTGTTTCTTTATCGGTACCTTCTATTTTAATATTAAAAGTTATATAATTTCGTTCTTCTTTATTATTATAACTTTCCATATATATAACAATTTTTTTTAATAATTCTTTTGAGTCGCCATCAATAAATAAATTTTCTATATCCTCAATATTAAATTCTTCTTGTAATTCTTTTATATCACTTTGCTCATCATTTTTAGTACTTTCATTATTTTTGTACTCTTTATTAAAGAAATCTTTATATATATCATTAAACATTTCATTATTCATAATATCCCACCTTACTTATATATAATATCATAATAAGCAAAGAAAAAAGTGTAAAAAACTAAATTTTACACTTTTATTTTTCTTCAGAAGTTGGTTTTACATGAATTTCTAAAATTTTATCTTTTAGTTCTTTCTCAATATTTTGTAATTCAACTTCTGCTTCTTGACGTTTAGCACGTCCTTCTTCATGAATCTTAATTACTCCATCTAATGTTTCAATTAAATCTTGATTAGTTTTCTTAAGAGTTGCGATATCTACGATTGCTCTTTCACTTTCTTTAGCAATATCTAATGTTCCTTGTTTTAATGTTTCACTATTCTTAACTAACATGTCATTTGTTAATTGTGATACAGCTTGTTGTTGTTTTAATGCAGTTTTAGCATTACTAATACCAAGAGCTAGTACCATTTGATTTTTCCATAATGGAATTGTGTTTGTAAGTGAACTTTGAATCTTTTCAACTAGTTCTGCATCATTATTTTGAATTAATCTAATTTGTGGTGCCATTTGAATAGAAATAATTCTTGTTGTTTTTAAATCATGTAATTTCTTTTCAAATCTATTGATTTGTGCTTCCATATCTTGAACTTTTTGAATATCCATTTGCTCTTGTGTTTCTTCTGCTTTTTTCTTCAATTCAGGTAAAACTACGTTTTTTAATTCATCAAGTTTTCTTTCTCCTGCAATAATATACAATGAAATTTCTTTAAAATACTCTAAGTTTTTTTGATACATTTCATCAAACATAGATACATCTTTTAAAAGTTTGATTTTACTTTTATCTAATCCTTTTTCAATACCATCTATATTAGATTCAATTTTACTATATTTAGCAACAATTTTATTCAATTGTTTTTTAGCATTACTAAATATTTTTGCAAGTCCTTTAGGTTCAGCTATTGAACCATCAAAGCCTTTTATTTCTGAAACCAAATCTGCAAGTAAGTCACCAACTTCTCCAGTTGATTTTGTTTTTACATCTTCTAAAACTGAATCTGAAAAACTTGATATTTTATTTTGAGCAGCAGCTCCATATTGAAGAATTTGAGTTGAATCAAAAACATCAATTTGTTTATTAAAGTCATCTACTGCTTTCTTTTCTTCTTCTGTTAACTCATCATAATTTAATGACTTTTCTATTTTTTCTTCTGTTACTTTTCCTTCTTTTGCAAGTTCTAATACTTTTTCATCATCTTTCTTTTCTACTTGTAATTCTATTGCACTCATTTTTATCCTCCCTATTTTGATAAGTACTCTATTAATTTATTATAATAATCCATTTTTAAACTTGAAACAGTACTCTTTAATGTACTTGGTACTGTTACACCAATTTTTGATGCAGAATAATTTGAACCAGTAAATCCTGTTCTATATCCATATTTTTCCCAGGCAATTTTTTGTATTTCTTCATCTTGTAATGCTTTATATAATTTTAATCCAGAGTCTGAGAATGCTGCTAAGCAGTGTGTATTCCAAATAGTTGGTTTTGGATACATCATAACCATATCACTTTTTACTTGTTTATATCCATCTGGATTTGAAATTGCAAATTCAATTAAACTTTTCTCATAATCAACAATCATTGGTTCTCCACCCATACCTGTTTTTAAGTATCTTTCAAATAAGTCTGCTGGCGTGTTATTCATATAACCTGATTTTTGATAGAATGTTTTTAATTTTTCTAGATTTGTATCAATATTTTCATCATTTATATTACCATTACTTAAAATAGATAATAATAATCCATAATATGTTGCTCCTGGAGATGATGAAACTGGGTCAGTTGATGCAATATTTATATTTCCATATAAATCAGTTAAACCTAAATCACTCCATTTTTTTCCATCAAGAATGTAGTTTATTAGTTTATTCATATCAGTAATATAATAAATTTTATCTTCTCCTTTTGATACAATTCCTTCTGTTTCTAATTTAGTTGCTACATCTTTCCAAGAATAAATAACAATAGGAGTATATAGAGCAAGTCCACCATTTAAGACTGTGTATCTATCACTTTCACCTTTTTCTTTATTTGGACTTAATTTATAATAATCATAAAATCTTTGATCAGATGTAAATAATGCATCGTACTTAGTTGCTCCATCTGTGTTTATTGTTACATTTTCACCATTTGATATTTTATCAATTATTTCTTTATTTCCTAAACCTACAGATTCTCTAATAAGTGGTTTTGATACTGTTTTACCATTACTCCAAGAATCATATACAACATTTAATTTATATTTTTTTTCAAGTATTTTAATAATGTCTGTATCAGAAATAAAATCTTCTTTTCCTCCACCTGTTGCAACATATACTGTAGTTAAATTTTTCTTTTTAGCATCATCACTTGAACCAGTGACTGCCTTGATACCTACAATTAATACAATAAGTGCTACAAAGATAGATATACCAATAATTTGTTTCTTATTCATCGTTTTTACCCTCTACTTTCAACTCATTTTTACTTAATCCATCTGCTTTTAGCATTGAATTTAATACTTTTATTTCAACATTTGTATCATTCATATCTGATTGATATAAAATGTTTAAAAATTGTTTAAAAACCCCATTTATTTCTTTAATTGTTTTTTCTGTTGTTGTATTAAAGTTTTTTTCTTCTTCTGAGTTTATTTTTTGATTTTCTATTTCATCATATCTATCTACAAGTTTTACTGTTACTGGTAGGTAGTAATCAAAAAAGTTCTTTAATTTTTTTACTTTTTCTGGATTTTTTTCAATTGTTGTTATTATTTTTGCTATTGTACTATTTATTTCATTTAAATCTTTTCTTAAGTCTTCATTTTCAATTTTTAGAATCATTTCTAATATATGTTTGTTTTGATTTTTAGCAAGTTCTAATGTTTCATATAACGATACATTTGATTCTTTTAATGTTTGAACTACATCGGTTTTGAAGACAAGTTCTCCTGCAGCAAATGCTGCGGCGCCTATTGCTAGTGACGGAAGAAGTGGAATACTTAATGCAAGATATGGTACTGCAAAAAATGTTCCTCCAACAACGGCTGATACTACTTCACTATTTTTCATATTATCACCTTAATTATAACTTCTTACTTCTTTAAAAGCATCTAATAAATCATTTGTTCCGTCAAATACTTTAGCATTACTTAGAGTTGCTATATGAGTAAGTTGAGCTTCATTAGCATTACCAAATGTAATACTATAAATTGGAATTTCTGATATTTTAGAAGAACCTGATTTATATAAATCTCTTAAATCTTCAAACTTACCAATATTTATTTCTCCATCAGTCATTGCAATTATTGTTTTTGTATAATCATCAGATTCATTTTCAAGTTCTACTAGTCCTTTTTTGATTGCTGCATATAGTGCTGTTCCGCCTTCGACTTTTTCGTCTTTTATTTTTTGAATTAAGTCTGATGTGTTATCTCCTGTTGTTGTCCAAGCATTTTTAATATTATTACCAAATGTAATTACTGTAATCTTATCTTTTTTACTGAATTGTAATTTATCTTTTGATGCTTCTTCCCTATTTAAGATATATTCCATGGCACTTGTTAAATCTTCGTATCCAGAACCATACATACTACCTGAATAGTCAAGGCAAAATACTACATGCGTTGGTTTTCTCATTTCTTCAATGTATAAATTTAATGCTTCAGTCATTACTTTTTTAGATGGGAATCTAGTAACATTTAAGTATTTATTTGTATCTATTCCCCAATCTTTATTGAAGACCTTTTTATTTGCGTTTGTTGTAGTTCCTCCATACCAAATTCTTTGACCATTGTTTTCTAGTAATTTTTGACCATTTTTACTTAGTAAATAATTTTGAATCTTTAAGAAATTATCTTCTTTGTTTTCTTTATTATCAATAAATGCAAAGGCTGAGTCATTAATTGCTACTCCATCAGTTGGATAAATTAAATGAAGTTGTTCTTTATTTTCGGATTGTAGCTTCTTATTTATATTTATAAGAGAAGCCTCACTCGCAATTATTGCTTCATAATTATCTTTTTTTAAAAACATTTCTTCAAGATAACTTTCATCTCCTGATACTCTTGAAACACCTTTAAAAACATCTTTTAAATTATTAATTAAAGACTCATTATGTATCATACTTTCTGTTAAAACTTCTGGGTTTCCTGCAAGAGATGTCAAGAACCCTAAATATGCCGTTGCTCCAGTATTAGTTTGAGTAACTGAATTCATTACATATTTTATTTTATTTTCTTTAATTAAATTCATAATATCTGTATTTGTAACATTTTTATCAGTTAATCCTAATTCTTTAGCCTTGTTTTCTTTTATACCAAATACTACTGGACTAATACTTATTGATTTTGAATCACTGTATAAATATGGATTTTCTAACATGTATAACCACATAGAATTAGAAATCCAAACTGCATCATATGATTCAGAATTTTTATTTAATTCATCAACCATATCAAGATCACCCATATATTCAAAGTTAACGTCTATGCCCTCTTTTTCAGCATATTTTTCAACTTCATCTTCCATATATGAGTTTTCATAAGAAGATAAAATATTAATTTCATTACTATTTGAGTAACTTGTAATCATTTCACTTACTTTTTCCGTGACACCACTTGCTATTTTTAATAATATAATTATCAGTAAAAACACAAGAATTATATTTATTGTTTTTTTGTCACTATTTAAACTAATTTTTCTATTATTCATTCTCACCACTACTTTCCTATAATTCATTATAGCATATATTTTTTTTATTTATAGAAAAAAATTAAAAAAGAAAGGTATTTTGTTTACCTTTCATTAAATCACTAATTATTTATTACTGATACTAAATCATAGAAACTACCATCTTTTGTTGCTGCAATTGCAGTTTTTGCTCCTGTTGAATTTATTTGATGTTCATCAACATTATAAATTTCTACTGCTCCATTTACTCCTTGTACATATCCTTTTACTTGGAAATAAGTACCAGTTACTTTTCCAGATGCGTCTTTATCATATGTATAGTTTACATCATATCGCATATTTCCTGCTTGATCTGTTGCTTGTACAAACATTGGCATATAACTTACTGTACCATCTTCCATTATAAAGAATAATGTAAGTGTTACTGGAGACTGTCCAAGTTCTCCAATATATGCGGCTTTTACATTTTTATCAAATCCTTTGATTGTATAATCTTGTGATTCGCTTGAATATGCTGTTGCTGATGTTATTGGACCAAACGTTTTCCAATCAATTGTTAGAGTTACTGTTTTTTTATCATTATTTACTTTGGCAGTTAAACCTGCTGAAGTTGTTGCAACAACTGGATTTTCATAAATATAGTTAGTTGTATTTAAACTTTTTGTTAAATCTAATGACTTTATTTCATCTTTTTCTTCGACTGCCTTATTACTTTTATTTGTTTCTTTCTTTGATTTTTCAGTCATTTCTTCTTTCTTAGTATTTCTTATAATTTCTTTGTCATAGCAAATATAGACTATTAACCCAATAATTACTAAAATCAATACTATAACTATAGCAATTAGCCCTTTATTCTTTTTCTCTTTTTCCATTATCTCACTCCTCTCTTAGTATAAAGTATAACATTATTTATATTTTTTCTTCAACTATATTTTTTTCAAATTTAATTTTCCAAACGTTTGCTGTTTCTTTTGATTTTATTACTGATATTTTATCGTCAATCATTTTTATTGCTGAACAATTTTCTACTCCATATACCTCTTTAGATGTATTTTCTAAATCATTAAATAAACAATTTCTTTTATTATCATCGGCATTGTAATGAGGACAAAAACTTATGTTTACAAATCCTAAGCCATCAATAAAAGCATACTTATCACTTTCACCTCGTAATATTAATGAATCAGAATATCCTTCCTTTGATAAAAGAATTCCTCCTGCAGAAATTCCTACAAGAACTGTTCCCTTTTCATAGGCTTCTTGTAAAAGTTTATCTATTTCATACTCTTTTACAACTTCCATTAATTTTATAGTATCTCCTCCACCTATATAAATAATATCAGCATTTAATATTTTATTTTTTACGATGTTGGGATTATTTATTACATTTTTCTTTTTTAGATAAGCACATTCACATCCTAAATTTTTATATATTTTTTTTATTAAATCATAATATGAATCAGAATATGAACTTGCAAGTCCAATAAATAATAAGTTAGGATTCTCTTTTTCAGACATTTTTACAATTTCTTTATCTATATTTTCTGTTTCATATGAAGTTTGACCTTTTCCTATTTCTCCTCCACCAATTAATACTAATTTTTTCATTTTTCCTCCTTGTTACATTGTTAATTGTATAAAGTTATTATAGCAGAAAAAAAAGAAGTATAACTTCTTATTTTAAATTTTCTATAAAATCTTTTATACTTTTAGCATCATCATATTTAAAGTTGTATGCCACATTATTTACTTTTACAACAAATGAAATTTGATCAACTGAATAAAATACTTGAAGTACTTCTTTAGTATCACTTGCCACATAATAAGAAATGCTTGGACATACATTTGATTCTTCTTGTTCTATAACTGATGTTGCTTCCCTCAATTTTATTAATAAATCCGAAATTGATTTTGTTGATATATGAGTGTTATCGGTTTTAATATAATCTTTTTTTTCTTTTCCTACTTTTTCTTCACAATTTCTTTTAATAATTGAATATCCCTCATTATTAACAAGATTCAAAAGTTTTCTTTCAAGGTCATCATAATCAATTGGATGATTTAGTTTTTCAGTATTATTCTTTTCCTTTTCTTCTTCTATGTTTTTAATATCAGTAGATGTTTCTTTTATATTGGTAACGACCTTTTTACTATCTCTTACTATGACAGCAGCTGAAATAGATGCAATTGATAGTAATAAAACTATTATACAAATTATAATTTCTTTTTTTCTCATACCTTACTCCTTTTATTTGATTATAACACTTTTTTTTTATTTTCTATATATTAATTTGTCTTTTTATCCAAAACATAATGACATTAACGATATATTTTATCTCAGAATCAGTTAATTTTTTTTCTTTTTCTATATTATGAATCTTGAAAAGACAACCTCTGCAACAACAACCTGTTGCGTGTTGAGCAATAAATACCGGATGTGTTTGTTTCATTGGAGTTTGCCTACCATCATTTGCTATTATTGCTGGAGATAATCTCTTCTCTATTATTTCATAAGCATCACTCGCAATCTTGTTAAGCCCTTTTTCTCTTACATAATCTTTCATGCTATTATTTAAATGAAATGAACCTCTAAATTTTGATTTTTCTAAAGAGTCTAATAACTTATTTATCTGTTCTACTTTTGTCATATTAACTTTTGAAGTCCAGTACATCCTTTACTTTTACTTTTAAATCATTATATGTTGAGTAACTATAACTTTTTATTATTATTTTTATTAGACCTTCTAACATTTCTTTTGTTTTATAAGTTAGAGCTTTTGTTTCATAGATTAAATCTATTACTTTTTTATTTTCTTGTTTTAATTCGAGAATGCTTGTAATATTTGCTTGATCTAGTATATAAAACAAATTATCAATAAGTGCCATTTTGTCCTGATTATTGTATTTTTCTAACCAACTTTTTATTTCTCTTTTGATTTCTTTAGAATAAGAACTTAATTTTGTTTTTGTAAAATAATATTTTTTATTAATTTCCCAATATTTTATATTATGACAATAAACACTTCTAGTTTGTGCTTTGACTACCACTTCGTTAGAATTTTCTAAAAACATTCCTACTACAGAATAGTCTGGTATTATGTGAACATATTTATTTAAAATACTTTGAAAATGTTTAGAATTAAATTGCTTATCTAAAAGACCTGGACCATCTAAATTATAGACAAACTCTATTTTTCTCTTTACAAATAAATTAGCATACATTGCGGCTACTAAAGCAAGATTTCCACCTTTAGAGTGTCCTCCAATAATTAACTTTTTATTTGAAAATGTATAATTTCTATTTAGATAACTTATTGCTTTTAAATGCGATTTTGTAGGAAATTCACAACTTAATAATAAATTTTCTTTCCATCCACTAAATAATTCGTTTGTTCCTTCATAGGAGACAAAAACATGATTTTTTTTATACTCAATAGAAACTGCACAAAACTGAATATCTTTATTTTCATCTATCTCAAATTTACTTAGAAGACAATTTCTATATCTTTTAGTATCTTTTATATAGTTTAACACTTTGTTTCCTTCACGCACAGCTATTACATTATTATCCTCATATTTAAATATTCCGACATTAATTCTTCCAAGTTCATTTATTTTCATTTTATCTTTTTTAAATACCAATTTTAAACTTGAATATGCAACAAATGAAAATACTGCTGCATCTACTTCATTGAATTCTTTCTCTTCAAAAGAATAAATACCTATATTATCTATATAATCGTATACATTCATTTTATCACCTACACTATAATTATATATTAAAATAATATTATGTAAAAGGACATTAATTAAATATTTTTCCAAAAAAAGAATAGAATTTCTTCCATCCTTTAATTATTTCTAAAAATTGTTCTAAATATTAATCTAACAAATGCTCCACAATAAAACATTTGGTAGAACATTGCCATATGAAGGTTTAGAGCCCATGTTTATATCCACATGCCAAAGCTTGGCGTTTTAAATAAAAATGTTGCGATTAAACTCATAATAGGACACATAATACAACAAATACAAATTGATATTGAATATGTAATAATTTGAGGTCTATCTTGTGGTGTAACTACTTTGAATGCTAGAATATTAGCTTACTTTCCTACTATAAAAAAATTCTAAAACAAATGCTATTGGTAAAATTATGGGTAGTTCTTTTAATGCAAGTAAAAAAGTTTTACTAGTAACTCCTCCTAAATTTAGTGCAACAATATATATAACCATCCATATACCATTATTATTGCCATAATGATTGTAAATATTGTATCTTGAAATTTATTTTTTGGCATAATAAAATCCTCCTTCGATAATAAATTTTTGTGTTGTTCGTTATCATCCAGAGAATGTACGTTTCCAATTAAAACCTTGTTAATTATAACATAAATATTTTTATTTGAAAAGAATTTTAAAGCAATATTTTGCTTACAATTTACTTAACTTTTAGTAATTTTTAGTTTTTTCTTTCATACTATTTAGTTCAGTAGTTGTGATAAAGTTAGGTACTTCTATAGTATCACTTAAAACTACGTAGGTATTATCTGTTACTTTTTCAATTGCTTCTTCATTTAATCTATAAAGTGTGTCAAAGTCTGTTTCATATTCGGCTGCTATCTTTGATAAATCTCTATCAAATAATACTATTTTTTTTGTATAAAATTCTTTGTTTTCGCTTTCAATATTATATGGAACTATGAGAGTATCTCCTATTTTTATTAGATCTGCGGATCTAATATTATTAATAGTTTGCAATTCATATATTGAAATTCCTGCATCTTCTGCAATTTTTGACAAATAGTCACCTGGTTTTATGACATATTTTCTAGTTAAGAGAATTTTTGTCTGAACCTCATTTTTTCTTTTATTCATATTTTTTGTTTCATTATCAGTTTTTTCTTGTTCAGTATCACTTTTCGTACTTTGAGTACTAGTCTCATAAGTTGATTCTTGTGCTGAAATAGTATTTCTGTTGCCAATCATACCATTTGCTAGAATAATTGCTAATGCAAATGCTGTAAAATTATATCTATTTCTTATTACATATTTTTTAGGAGTATCATCGTCTTTCTTTTTTAATTTTGATAATTGATATAAGAATTCTTTTGATATATGAATTGCTCCAAAGGATAAAAAATATGTTGCATACTCTGGAAATGTTTGTGGCTTTCTTTTATGCTTACGTAAATATTTTTTTAGAATTTCTTTGTTTACATCTTTAAATCTTTTATTGAATCTTTCTCTTTTTTTAGAAAAATAATCATATTCATAACTATAATCATCTTCGTAATCATAATCTTCTTCATAATAGTTACTATTATTTTTTGAAGTTCTACTTCTTTTTGACCTTTTTTCTTTTAGTTTTTCATCATAGTCTTTTCTTGTTTCTTCATTAATTAATATTTCATATGCATCAGAGATTTCTGAAAAAAACTCCGCATGCATTTTTTTCTCTTCTTCTGACCAATCAGAATTCGTGTCTGGATGATGCTCTTTTGCTAATTTTCTATAAGCTTTTTTTATTTCTTCTGAAGTTGCTGTTTCACTAACTCCTAATATTTCATATAGTGTTTTCATCTAATCCCTCTTTTTCTTTATATTTTGAAATTTTACTTTTAATAGAATCATTGCATATTGTATCATATAAACAAAAAAACTATATATAAGAATATTTTATATATAGTTTTAAATAGTTCGTATTAATCATCATAATCTTTATAGTCACAATAAAAATATTTATTTTCATTATTAGAGCATTCATATTTTTTGCCATCATAATGAAGACCATCTTTATCATATTTAAAATCAGATATGTTTCCTTCATCCAATTCTATAGAAACACAATTGTTATAGAAACCATTTTCTTGATAACAAAGTGTTTGTTCATCTTCATCTACTTCATCTAGAAAAAATTTGTTTCCTTGTTGTTCTAAATTTGTCATTCTATTTGTTGACTTTTTATTAATCATATTTTTTACATTTTCTTCACTTGCAGTTATTACTACTTCAGGTGAAGACGATTCAATACTACTTAAAGTATTATTTTTTAAGTCATTTATTATTAAATTATAAGTGTTTGAAAAATCATTAAAATTAGTTGTAAAAGATAAATCTATAGAATTTGATTTTTCATCTTCAACCATATTTACTTTATATGCTTTGTCATTATATTTTATTGTCACTTTTACTTTGTCATCTAAGTTATTATCAACATCAAATTCATAGTAATCATGCCAAGAGTTTATATTCATTCCATCTTTATAAACAAATGTTTTTTCTATTTTCTTGGTATTTTCAAACAATTTATTGTTATATTTCATATTTAATGTACAAATAAATACTTGTCCGACTCCTATACCACATAATGCTAGTGAAACTATAAATACTATAAATAATATTTTTATTGATGACTTTTTATTAAATATAAATGAATATAATAATATTAAGATTATTATTGTAATAGCAATAACACTTAGCACAGCAAGAGACACTCCAATAAATAAACTATGAGTTGAAATATGATATAGTGATAGAACTAATCCAAATACTTCAAATATAAATATAAATGCTATTACAGCAAATATAAATAATGTAAAGAATTTAATAAATAATAACATTACTTTTACCATAGCATTTAAAAAGTTATATTCTGAATGTTCTGGATCTCTTATTATGATTTTTTTATCATTTACTAATTCCTGTTTATTAGAAGATGATGTATCTTCTTGAGAGTTTTTTTCTGTATTATTTTCTACAATTTTATAGTAATCTAAATATCTTATTTTAAATATATGTGCAATTATAATTATTGAAAATATTAAGCACATGAATATATATATTCCTTTTAATATCCCATATATTATATAATAAAAATTTCCATGTGCAAAGGCAAATATACTTCCAACAACTGACGACATTATGCCTCCAAGAATTATGCAAATAAGTAGTAAAGATAATATAACAACAGATTGTTCAACTAAACATTTTACTTTATCTTTAAACGATAAAGATATGAATAATTTTACTGTTTTAGTAATATATTCTAGAAAATTATTTACATAATTATTTATTTTATTCTTACTTTCTTGTTCTTCATGTACCTCACTTATATTTTGGTTTAGTAATTCATCTATATTTAAATTGAACATTTTACATAGCTGAAGCACTTTATCCATTTCTGGATATGCAGCAGATGACTCCCATTTAGAGACACTCTGTCTTGACACTCCTAATTTATCTGCAAGTTGTTCTTGAGATAAATTATTTTCTTTTCTTATTTTTTTTAAATTATCTGCAAAATTTGATTTCATAATCTTTCTCCTTTCATGTAGCAATCATATAAAATAAACTGGTTGCGTTCTACCAACTTTCGGTTGTTTTTTGTACATTTTAGGTTGCATTTATTAATATTTTAGCATATCTTATAAAAATAAGAAAAAACAACTACATTTAGTTGCTTGATATCTAATTATTTTTTATTTTTCTTTTAATATTTGTATGAGTCATTGATAGTTTTATTTTTTCTCCAGATTCTGGTGCAACATATTCCATTCTTTTAGAAAATAAGCCTTCTACTTTATAATCATCTTCTCCGTGTTTTGCATAAGCAAGTATTGTTTCAGGTAGCACTTCATATGTTTCCCCTCTTCTTTCTAGTGCTGCTAAAAATTTTATATTTGCAGGTTTTTCAGATAGTTTTGAAAGTACTAAATCGCTTACTTCTAATAAACTTAATTCTTCGGAAAATGATTTAACCTCATTAATTGCTTCTTCATTTAAATATATGATTTTATTACCTGGATGAGGCGTCGCCATGATTTGAACTATAGGATCTCCTCTAAATAATATTTCTTTATCGTTTTTTTGATTCATTAAAACTTCTCCTTTCATAAATAGTTATTATAACATAATTATTTTTTGTAAGAAATTTATTTTTATGATAATTCATATATTTTAT
>UQQI01000031.1 GCA_900543055.1 uncultured Mollicutes bacterium | reverse complement strand
AAGCATTCTTTAATGTTTTTAATGCTTCTTCATCTACGTGAATTACTGACATATTCTTTTCACCTCCTATTACATTTTAAGAATATAGTTCAATTCTACGAGTACCGAACCCATATCCTATAAATTTATTTTATTATTTTTTTTTGATTTTATCAAGTATTTTAAAAAATTATATATTTTTTTTACATATACTTTTATTTTCTTACATAAACTATATAAAGAATATTATTAACAAAAATGTAAATATTACATAATTTATATTAGATACTGATAAGAGGTGGATACTATGGATGAAAATAATTGTATGAATAATTTACTTAAATACATTTGTCTATTACAAGATAATTCCACTAATAATTGTAATCGTTTATGTAGTAACAACTACAATACTCGTGTACTACAAATCTATAAAAAGAATGGTGAATTACTTGAAATTAATAATTCGACATATTATAGAGTAATGAGTGTTAAAAATAATTGTTGTACCCTACTTCTACTTAGTTTAAATAATTCGACATTTAGTTCTTTAAACGAATTTATTACTATATCTACTAATTGTATTAGTGCTATTAGGTGTTATGAAGATATCATTCTTAACTTTTAGAAAGGAGGGATAAAATGAATAATAATTCTAACGAGAAATGTTGTAATTGTATTTATGATATTCTAAAAAAAATATTATTACTTCAAAAACAAGACTTCGATTGTGATAATTATGTAGGATGTGATAAACCTTTTCTAGGACCTGTTACTACTAGTGTTTGTTACAATACTCGTCCAATTATGTTATACAATTGCTGCAGTGGTAACCCTTGGAGTTTTAATATAACAGTTAATAATGAAGTAGTTGCAAGCAATGTACTTAGAGTTGAAAACTGTGATGATTGTTGTTGTACATGTAGAATTTTATATTTAAATACTACAACTAATGAGTATACTAGTACTAATGAATTTGTTACACTAGATTTAAGTTGTTGTGGTGCTATAAGATGTCTTAGTGATACTTATATAGACTTATGTTCTTAATTTAGATTCTAGACTTCTCCTAATTGGAGAAGTTTTTATATTAAAAAAAATATCTTTAATTTGATATTTTCTTTAACTCTTCTATTTCATCTAAATATATTACTTCATTATCAAGAGTAGTTATTTTTCTTTTTGTTCTAGCAACCAAATAGGTATCATATTCTTTATCTTTTGTTTTTATATATACTCTTATATTATATGGATAACCTGTTTTTTTAAATATACTTTGTAGTGTATTTTCTATTTTTTCATCTACTGCTTCTTTATTTATAACTTTATTTTCTATGGCTATGTTTTTTGCTATTTCTTTGTTTTTTTCTAAATAACAGCATTTTTTATTATTATTTTTTGGACTAGACATCTGATTTTTATATATTCTTGGTAATTTTTTCATAATTGCTCCTTTATATATTTTATGAATTTTGTTAATAAAAATACGTAGTTTTTGATATAATATTAAAGGAGGAGGTAATTTGTATTAAATATAAAGTTAATTACGGAATATTAATACCAATTATTCTTTTATCTGTAATAAGTATTTTTACAATTTATAGTGCTTTAACTTATACTTCTAGTACTCTTGGTAATTTAGCTTTTAAACAAGCTATGTGGTATGGTATAGGTTGGATTTTGGTAATTATTTTGATTAAACTTAAAAATGAATATTTATATAGACATACTTGGACATTATATATTATTGGTAATGTTTTATTACTTGGACTATTGTTGTTTGCAACACCTATTAATAATAGTAGATGTTGGTATGTAATACCTGGTATTGGAAGTATTCAACCTAGTGAATTTATGAAGATATTTTTAATGCTTATTTTAGCGACTATGATTCATAATTTCAGAAATGATTATGATAATCCTACTATGAAGGAAGAATTTCAATTTATATTAAAGACCTTTATTGTTGTTTTAATTCCATCTATTCTTACATTTTTACAACCTGATACTGGGTGTGTATTTATGTATTTAGTAATTTATATTTCTATGATGTTTGTTAGTGGTATTAGACTTAGATGGTTTGCAATTGCATTTTTAATTGTTTTTTGTCTACTTGGGAGTGTTTTCTTACTTTACTTTTTTAAGGAAGATTTGTTTATTAAGATTTTTGGTAGTTCTTTTTACTACCGTTTTGAGAGAGTTTTTAATTGGCAAGAAGGTTCTGGGTTACAACTTGAAAATGCTTTAGTTGCTATTGGCTCAGCTGGTTTTTTTGGACACGGTTATAATAATACACCGATTTATTTTCCAGAATCGTCAACTGACTTTATCTTTGCAGTTTTTGCATCTAATTTTGGTCTATTAGGAGTTATTGTACTTCTTGGTCTAATTCTTTATTTAGATATAAATATAATTATGCTTACTAGAAGAAAAATACAAGATACAGATAAATTTATTGTTGCAGGGATTCTTGGTATGTTAATATTTCAACAAATTCAAAATATTGGTATGACTGTTGGTTTACTTCCAATTACAGGTATTACATTGCCTTTTGTATCTTATGGAGGATCTAGTTTATTATCATATATGTTAATCGTTGGGATATTACTTGATATTTCTCTAAAGAAATCTACTACATATAAGTATAGATAAGATGAAAAAATACGTTTTTTGGAACGTATTTTTTTATTTAAAGATGAGTTATTAAATTATCTCCAGGATATGATTCTCTACCTCCATAAGTTTGTTCTGCTTCATGATAATATTTCATCATTTCCTCTAACTCACCATTTTTTATTTGTAATTTAAATTCTTTTGCTGATTCTTTTAAATATTCATATAATTCATCTTCTGTATATAGAGTTTCATCTTTCTTTATTGCTCTTAGCATCATAAACTGAATAAATGAATTTATTTCTTCATCATCAATTTCAAATTCATCTGAATATTCATCATAAGACTCTAGTAGTCTGTCATAGTCACCATTTAAATTGTATTCTTCTATTAAGTCTTCAATATATTTTCTACTGTTGAATTGTATTTGTTCTTTTATACTTCTTATTAATTGTTTATCAGCATCTGCTACTACTTCTCCATTTATATCTTTTCCTGATAAGTCATATTTTTGATTAGTAATACTATGTACTTCATCTTTCATGAAACCATCGCTATTGTATTTTTTTCTGGTCTTTTTAAAGTAACCATTTTTTGTAAACTCATTCTTATCTCTTCTATCTATATCTAGTCCATCTTCATCATATTTAGAATCTGTTTTTACATATTCTTTTCCTTCTTTTCTATACCAATATCCATCAATATCAAAATGATTATTATTATATACTTTTCCCGTTGTTCTATGAATTCCTCTGTAATCAAAGCCATGTGGGTCATATTCTGATATTTTTTGTGGTTTATTCTTTCCTGTTTGTCTATATCTATATAAATGAAGTGAGTCAAAGCCATGTTCATCTACAATTCGTCCTGTTTTTTCATTTACATGGTCGATATCCCAACCTTCATCGTTTATTTTAGAATCTGTTTTTACTAAATTATTATTTTCATCTTTTTTCCACCAGAAACCATCTGCATCAAAGTTTTCTGAGTTTAAATGTGTTCCTGTAAAATAATTAACTTTTTGATAATCAAAGCCATGGTTATCATATAATCTTTTTTGAGCAGATGGAGATGGTCTATAATAGTGGTCTATGCTAAAGCCACGTTCATCTAAGTTTGTATAAATTTCTTTTCCATCAATATTTACGATTCTTTTTTTATCTATTGTCCAGCCATCATCTGAAACATATGAATATGTATTAACTAATTCACCATTTTCGTCCTTTTTCCACCAATAGCCATTTCTATCAAAGTTATATTGATTTAAGAATGTTCCAGTATCTTTTGAAATTCCTTCTCTATTAAAGCCATGAATATCATGATACATTCCATGAATTTTTCCTTTACTCATTATCCTATTTGAATATTCAATATATCCTCTATGAATAGTTTTAAAACCATCATTATCTACTTCATCTACAGGATAATGATATCTTCCCATAAAATCAAAGCCATAGTCATCTACCTTATCAAGCATTAGATTTCCTTGCTCATCTATAGTTAAACCATATGCGTTATGTCTTGTTGTTAGATTATCTCTCGTCCATCCTTTATCATTGAATATAGAACCAGTCGATTCATATCTATTACCTACTTTTTTATACCAAATACCAGTAGCATCATATCCGTTTGGGTCAATTTTAGTTTGCGTTATATGATGTGTACCGTCCATTCTGAAACCATAGCTATCATATATTCTTCCTTTTCTTTTTGCATTTCCTCGTTCGTCTATTTCATATATGTAACCATCTCTATCAAACATCTTTTCATTATATCTTCGATTAGTTTTTACTCTTTTACTATTTTTTAATTCCCAATAGAATCCATCTTTATCGAAAAATAGTTCATCATATGGTAGACCAGTTACTCTATGAATATTGTTTCTATCAAAATTTCTTCTGTTATAACCATCAATATCATAACCGTCTTCATCATAAGAATCATTTGTTTGAATATAACTGTCTGTTGTAGCATCATATTTTATATATAGACAATCAATATTAAATCCATGCTCATCGTATTCTGTATTAGTATCTTTATGAATATGGTCAATATTAAATCCATGATTATCATAAGGTGTATTTGTGTAAATATTTATATGATCTATATTAAATCCGTATTGATCATAGTAGTTATTTGTATAAATATTTACTTTTGTTTTTTGATTAAAACCATATTGATCATATCCTTCAATGTTACAATTATTTTTGTCATAATATGTACCAGTCCAAATATTCTTTCTTAATAGTTTTTTTGGACCATTAATGATAAATCCTTTTTCATTAATATATTCATTTCTAGTTTCATTATATAAAATACCAAATTTTCTTAGATTTGTTATATCCTCAAGATTGTAATCATATCCAGAAAATAATGATTTGCCTTGATGAAAACAGTCTCTTACAAATACATATTCCAAGTAAATTGGATAATCTGTATCATAGCCTAAATTTGATAGTTCATATTTTATATCTTCTATTATAGATTCATCAAGATTTCCTAATAAACTATTTATAGTCATGTTGGCATTTATTGTCTTCGGTGATAAAATAACTCCGTTTTCTGTTAAAATATCCGCTATTTTCATGTATAGTTCAATTCTATCACACATTCTTAGTGATGTTGGTCCAGCAATTCCTTTAATTTTTTTACAAGCTTCTAGGAATGTTTGTTGATTAGCGCTGACATTAAATATATTTACTCTGTCAATTTTTCTTATTCTTTCGTTTGTAATTGTGCCTAGATTCATGTTCCATACATCATATTCATTACATATTTTTAATATTTCTTCAACATTGTATTTTTCATAATCATTTAACTGATGTTCATCTAAATTATCATTTCTATATTTCGAATATTTTTGTCTAATTTTAAGAAGTGTTACTGCCTTTCTTACTTCTTGACTATTAGCACTTTCTGCATTTGGAATTGTTCCATATTTATCAATCCAGAAAATAGCACCTTTTAACTTTTCTAAATCAGATGTTATAGTTTTTTTATTTACTAATCTATCAAAATCAAGATTCATATAGTTATTGTATTTATCAAAAACTATAGGAATATCACTTTCTGTTAATTCTTTATTGGGATCTAATGCATAAATTACTCTTCCTAAATGTTGAAGCGATAATATTAAATGGTTGCCATCTATTTTTCTTTGGTTGAAACTACCATTTAAATTTGGTAAGTGAACACCTTCATTTAACATATCAACTGCTACTAGGATTTTCATATGGTCACTATTATCTGTTTCGAATCTTTGCATTGCTTCTTCTGTTGTTAGTTTGCTTTGTCCACTATGAATGTATTCAATATGTGGTTCTTTATCTATATTGTTAATTGTTGTTTTAAAGTTATCTATCATTTCTTCAAAATAATCATCTGTTGTTCCTTCATAATCTCTTGGTTTTCGTGGAAGAAATAAAATGTATTTTCCGTCTTTTACAGTTAAATATTTTTCTATAATTTCGTTTTCGCCTTCTAATTTAGAAGAATTTACAGCTGATAACATTTTCTCTATTTCTTGTCTTGCCTCTGCTTTAGCATGAGGGTCTTTTAAGCCTTTAAATAAAGATAAAGTTTTATTATATTCGTCCGTTGTATCTAGATAATAATCATATGATACTATATTTGGACAAACAACATATCCTTCTTGTATGGCATCTATTACATTTATATCACAGGCAAGATATCTTTTTTGCATTAATTCTGTAGGTGTATAATTATCTAAATATGCAGCCATAGCCTTCATCATATCACCATTATGCATATCAAAATAATCTTCACCTTCTAATTCTTCGTATTCATCTCTTTCTGGAGTTGCTGATATACCTAGTACTTGTGAATTTGGATTGTTATCTAGAAGTTTCTTTATACATTTATTCCAACTTTTTCCTCCAATATGATGTATTTCATCCATTATTATAAAATCAGCATTTAAAGATGCTATTTTTTCTTCATCTGTTGAAGTTAGGCTTTGATAGCAAATTAATTCAAGATATGGAAAGCAGTCCTTAACTATAGCATCAAGTTCTTTATCAGATAATCCTTCTGGGTCTAATCCTGCTACATATTCAACAATATTTTTCTTAAAATTTCTAAGAATTCCTACTCTTGGTGCTAAATATATTATTTTTTTGTCTTTTCTTTCTAGCATTTCTGCCATAGCAATAAATGACTTTCCTCCACCTGTTGGTAAAACTATACCAGCAAATCTTCTATCATTTGAATATATTTCATCAACTTCATTTTTTATTCTTTGCTGATAGTCTCTTAAAATAATATTAGAGTTTTCAACATAATTCATATCTTCAAATATGCCTAAATATTTATTTAGTGTTATCACATTTACATCTACATTGAAAACTGCTTTGTTTTCATCTATAAATTTATCGATATCAGACATATTGCATATTTCTTCAAAAGTTTTTCCTTTGAATTTCTTTTCTAAAAATAAATTAAATATATAATATGAAATTGCTTCATGAGATAAATCTAAGTTTTTAAATGCTTGATAAAGTCTACTTATATCATATTCTCCTAGTGACTTTGATAATTTTTCTTTTTCTTCTGCTACTTTTTCTTTTGAAATTGCATTTTTATAAATTTTATCAAAATCAATATTATCAATTATAGATGTTGCGTAATACTCATTTTTATTTGTAGGATTATTTTTTTGAATATTATTTATTATACTATAGCTTAGAGTAATTCCTCCATCTGTTAATAGTTTATCAAGTTCTGCATCATCAAAGTTGAATAATAAATCAATTAGTTTTTTTTGATTAGTTGATGAGTAGAAATTAGCATATTTGTCTTCTATTCCTAAATTAACTGATTCACATATTTTATAACCATTATTGTTAATTCTATCAATTATTTTATTATTTATTGGAACTGTTTCATTTATTATCATCTCTGATAAATTGGTATTTCCAGTAATTGATGTGATAATGTCAGAATAATCATATGCTTCTCTTCTTGCTTGAGCTAAATAATAACAAAATTCTATTATAATTTTTGCTTGAGTATAATTTATTGATCCTCCTGTAATATTGTATACTTCTTCAATTGTAAGTAAGTTATTATCTAATTTCTTTTTATAAAAAATTGGTGATGTTTTAGAATCAATATGACAATCTATGGTATCTGTTCCATTAGTAAAAACAATTTTATTATTTATATTTTTTATATCATAGCCTTTATTAAACATTTCAAGTACTTTCGATTCAAGATTTTTTATTTCTTCATTATCTGGATGTTTTTCTTTTAGTTGTTGAATAATGGCAAATAAGTTCATCATTCTTTTAGAAGTGTATTGAAATTTATCTCTTGGTATGTCTTTATAATGAATTACTTCTCCTGATGAAAAAGCTCCTCCTATTGTTGCTAATAAGGACTGATTTGTTTCTTTTTCAGAAATAATACTTGGCATAATTCCAGTTACTTCTAAAATTGTTAATTTAGCGATTAATTTATTATATTCTAATTGCTGATTTGGAGTAAAATATTGTTTATTTTGAAATCTTGACATAATATTTTTTTCAAATTTTCTATCTTTACATAATATTGATATTATATTAACTATATCATTGTTATTTTCCATATCATCTATTCTATTAATTATATCTAATATACTTTTATCAATATTTTTTTCTTGTAATGCTTCTTCAATTTTTAAATATACTTCAAAAAGCATATAGTCTCCTGCATAAACTAAATCTTGGTCTCCTGTTTTTGGAACTTTTATTACAGCATATTCATCAAAATAATCTGAACCATAATCCAGAGAAACATTGGCGTTTGTACTTAGCGATATACAATTTGTTTCTTTAAGATAATGGATTTTTATATGATCATATATTTCTTCTAGAGAAATTTCTGATTCTTTATCATATTTTGCTTTTCCATGTTCTTCTTCATATCTTTCTCTATCTGTTCTAATTCTTTCTATATCTTGTTTTGTTTCGTAAAAATGATTAAGAGCATCCGCGTGATCTGCTTTATTTAGTGCTCTATATACATAATAGTAATTTTCATCTTCTAAAACATTAAATTTGTTCATTTCAAATAATTCTGAATTCATTTTTTATACCTTCCTATCTTGTATTAATTATAGCAAAGTTTCTTATTTTATTAAACAAAAAAGATAGAATTACTTTTCTACCTTTTAATTTGTTTTTTTTGTTAATTTTCTTCTAGTACACTTTCGTATACTTCTTTTAATTTTTTACCTATTATTTTTATATCTCTTTCTTCTGCTACCTTGTATGCTTCTTCTGTTAAATCAGGTAATTCATTATTAACGATTTTTACTATTTTTTTTTCAAATTCATCTATATCTTTTGCTTTATAAACATTTACTCCGTCTTCTAACCAATCTTCAAATATTGGAATATCCCTGATTAGAGCTTTTGTTTTACAAGCACAAGCTTCAATTATTGGTATTCCTTCTGTTTCTTCAAACGTTGGGAAAATATATAAATCGCAGCCATTCATTGCTTCTATTATTTTTTCTTGTTCTACATAACCTGCAAATGTAAGATTATCAAGTTTTGTATTAACTGCTTCTCTTACTTCTTTTGTTGCGGCAGATAGTGGACTATAACCAAACCAAATAAATTTATAATCTTTTAGTCTTTTTGCAAGTTCTACAAAATCCACTATTCCTTTTCTTTCTATATATAATCCTATACCTATTATTACTTTGTCATCTTCTTTGAAATTATATCTTTTTCTAAAGGTTTTTCTTTGTGACTTATCACATTTAAACTTATCTAATTCAATTCCATTTGAAATAGCATATATTTTTTTCTTTATTCCATATCCTTCTAATAATCTCTTAGAATATGGGGTTGGCGTAATGATGACATCTCCTAATGAATAACATTTTATTAGCCATTTCTTAAAAGCAGGAGAAATTTGTTTGCAAAAAATAAATCCATTCTTAAAATCTTCTTCAGTTGAATGTGCATGATAAACTATTTTTTTTCCATGTTTCTTTGCCATTTTAGCAAGGGCAAAAGAATTTGGTCCATAAAAGTTAACATGTAAAACATCATAATCATCTTTTATATTTGTTGTGTATGATACACCTACACTTTCAAGTGCTTTTTCTTGATGTCGAATTGCTTTTCCTAAACCGCTTTTTGAGAATAGTTTCTCACCCTCTGTATAAAGACATACTTTCATTTCCTCATCTCCGTCTTCTTCATTATATCTTGGAAGAGAAAAAAAAACAAGCATTGCTTGTTTCTAGTCTCTCGGTTTACCACATCTTTCGCAAAATTGTCCTTCTACTCTTGCACCACAATTTGAACAAAATGTTGTGTCATCTTTTATTTTTTTATTAGCAAGGGCAATCTCATTTAATTTACTTATGGATAATTTATAAAGAATTACTACAAAAATTAGAAATACAAAAACGAAAATATCATATCCAGACATCAAGCAAAAATCATATATTCCATGAAGAAGTGCAGGTATTGCGATACTTAAAAATATATTTTTTCTCTCTAATTCTTTACTATTTCTAGTTGAGCAAATCTTAGCAACACTTAAATAGTAACCCATAAATATTGCATCACATGCATGTCCTGGTACTGCTGAGACTGCACGTAATATTGCTGTTAGAAAGTCCATATTTCCAAAGACGTAAACGATATTTTCAAAAAAAGCAAATCCTAAGGAAACGAATACTGAATAAACTACAATATCATACACTTCATCAAACTCTTTATTATTGTATCCCGATAGATATACCATAATCCATTTACACACTTCTTCTACTAAGGCAACTCCTATAAAACAATATAATATTGTATCCGCAAATGAACTTTGATTCGTGTGATTCATAAATGATAAAAATTTTTCTAGACCAAATGATACTAAAATTACTAAAAAACAAGATAATATCCCAAGACCAAAAAATTTTATTAATAGGCCAAATGGTTCTTTTGTTTTATCTTTGTTATATATATATATTAAAATTAATATTACTGGTAGTGCTGCTAAGAAAAACAATATTGTTGTTGACTCCATTCTAAGCATCTAATCAACCCCTATTCTTGTTTTAGTATATCATGTTTTTTTAATTATTTATTTATTTTAGTAAATTATTTTTTTTATTTACAAAAAAAACAATCACCGAAGTGATTGTAATATCAAAATGGTGTCCTGGAGGCGACTCGAACGCCTGACCGATCGCTTAGAAGGCGATTGCTCTATCCAGCTGAGCTACCAAGACATTTCCAACTGACATCTAAGATTATACAATAAAAGTACTTGTAAAACAAGTACTTTTTTAATTTTTCTACTCATTTTTTTGTAATAAAATCAATTTTTTTAGAATTTGTCTCAAAATATACAACATTCACATCATAATTATCAAATACAGAATATGCAATTGTATTTAAAATTTCTTTAGATATTTCTTTATTTTCATCTAATAAATATTCATTAAAATTTAAAAATAAGACATTTGCTTCTTCTCTATAATTTATTAATTTAGTATTTTCATTTAAATAACTTACTAAATTATTTTCTGTCTTTTTTAATTCATCCACTATTATTTCTATTTTTTCTCTTTTATCATTTAAATACTTTGTTACTGGAACATAATAATTTTCATTAGAAATTTTATCTATATAATAAACTACTACTTTATTAATATCATATCTTGTATTAAATAAATATTTATTATTTATTCCAATATTTCTATTTAATATTTCATTATATCCGGATAATGGAATTTCTTCTACTTCTATTTTTACATTTTTTATATCTTTTAGTTCAAGTAGAGAATAGACTACTCCTGTTATTATTAATTGTTTGTTTTTCTCATCACTTAAGAATTCTTTAGAAAAATTAAGAGTTACTAAATCATTGTTTTGTTTATAACTTAATAATTTAGTATTTTTTGGAATATAAGAGTTTAGTCCAGCTGGTGTTTTTTTATTTGTGATAGTTAGATAATTAATAAGATTTGGAATTATATTTTTCCCATTCTCTAAAAAAATATTTGTCTTTACTAGATAGTTATCTTCATTTTTCAAATACACCTCATTTGTTGTGATATTAGATATATTTTTTATTTCTACATTTGTTCTTAATGTATTATTTTTTTCATATGTAGTTATTGTAAATACTATTAGTATTACAAACATTGTTATTGTAGTATTAAATATTTTTCTTAGTATTTTTGTACGCATTATATCACCTAATTAATTGTATGAAAAAACGTACTAAAAAAGTACGTTTAAATAGTTATTTCTTGGAGTTTTAATAATTCTATGACTGCTGCTGCTCTTCCCTTTACTCCTAGTTTTTGCATAACATTAGAAATATGATTTCTTACTGTTTTTTCACTTATATTTAATTTATTAGATATTTCTTTTGTTGTATTATTTTCTATTAATAAATTAAATATTTCTTTTTCTCTAGGAGTTAAAATTATATTCATTTTATCACCTAGAATATTTTATGTTCTATTAAGTATTAAGTGTGGGTTATTTTTTTTGAAACTTTACAGTTATATTTAATTTATTTGTATCATTTTCTTGTATTAGACGCATTATGTTATTCGCAAGATGTTTATTTTGCTCTTTTGAGATACATATTACTTCTATATCTTTATTATCTATTTTAGTAAAGCAATTTATATTTAGTTGTTTTTTTATTTTTTTTTCTAATTTTTCTTCTTTACTTTGTATTTCATTTAAATATTTTAATTGCTCATAAATATTATTTTTTTCTGTTGTTGTTATTTCTGTTTTAGTTAGTTCTTTTTCTAATTTTTCTTTTGATGTTTTTCTTGTTTCTTCTAAACTTACTCTAAGAGCAGTTAATGGATTTTCTTCTTTTACTACTGGTTCTTCTACTTTGTCTTTTATTTTAATTTTATCTAGGACATCGCTTGGTAATGTCACATAATAAACTCCTAGAATTAGTATTAAACTAAAGAGAGTTAAGAACCATAAATTATTTTTATTAATCATTTATTGATTCCTCCATTCACTTAATACTATGAAAAAAAGATTAGAATATTCAAAATATTCTAATCTTTCAATTTAATTTACTTTTGTTCCACAATTTGGACAGAACATATCTCCTTGAGACACCTTTCCTCCACAGTTTGGACAGAAACTATTTTGTTGAGGTTGTATATTTACTTGATTTGTTTCTTGTTGGAAATTTGATTGTTGCATATTTTGATTATTCATTTGTTGATTAAAGTTTGGTTGTTGTGATGCTTGTTGTGTATTCATATTCATATTAATATTCATATTAGTCTGATTTACTTGTCCATTATTTTGATTTTTTCCAGTTCCATCATCTTTAATATTTAATGTGTCCAAGATAAATTTCATAACTGGGTCATTTATTGGAGTTGGTCCAACATATGTTGCACTTCCCATACCCATCATTGGATATGTTATAAATGAGAAGAAAAATGTTGCTACTCCAAAGCCTGTATCTTTCCCAAAACTTTTTGCTAAACTAATTGATAGTATTACCCAAAAATAGATTGTATTCGCATACACTATTAAACTTAAAATACCACTAATTACAGGACTTCCTAATATTCCATTTAGGACAGCATTTAACATAGAAACAATAATCATTTCTAATACCCAATATGGGCTTATTCCTGCAACTTTGCATAATGTCCATTGATTATAAAATGGAATTAAACTTTTCCAACCACTTTCTCCTGCTTTTGTAAGCATTTTCCATGTACCAATTAGTTTTAATGTTTCTATTACTAAGGAAATAATAATGATAACTACTATAAACATCATCATTCCTGCTATTAATCCACCCGCAACCCCTGCTGTTGAATAATCCATACTACTCACTCTTAATCCTTTCTACTGCTTTCATTAATCCTAATTTACCATAGGGATACGTTAAAGCTCCTTGCATATAGGCAATATATGGGGCTCTTACTGGTCCATCACATGATAATTCAATTGATGATCCTTGGGTAAATGAACCACTTGCCATTACTATTTTATCTATATATCCAGGCGTTTCAACAGGTTCTACAACTGCATTTGCATCAATTGCTGAACCTTCTTGAATTCCTCTGGTAAATTCAATTAGTTTATCTTTATCTCTAAAGATAATATTTTGAACGATGTCTGCTCTATCATCTGTATACTTAGGTTCTACATCATAGCCTAACTTTTCAAGTACTCTACTTGCAAGTGTTGCTGTTTTTAGAGCAGATGCAACTACGCTTGGTGCCATATATATTCCTTGAAGAATTTGTCTATTAATTCCTAAGCTTGGTCCTACTTCTCTTCCTTCACCTGGTAGAGTTAGTCTTTCTCCTGCTAATTCTACTAAATCATGTCTTCCAGCGATATAGGCACCATTTGGAGCAATTCCTCCGCCTAAGTTCTTTATAAGAGAACCTACCATTATATCTGCGCCTACTTCAGTTGGTTCTTTTTCACTTACAAATTCGCAATAACAATTATCTACCATTACAATTATATTTTCATCTATACTTTTTATTAATTTAATCACTTTTTCTACTTTGTCTATTCCAATACTTTTTCTTGTAGAATAACCTTTACTTCTTTGAATCTCAATTACTTTTACTTTATTATTTTTTAGAAATTCTTCTATTTTTTTATAATCAAAATCATCATTTACTAATTCTATTTGACTATATTTTACTCCAAAACTTTGAAGAGAACTACTATTTTCTTTTATTCCTATTACTTCGTCTAATGTATCATATGGTTTACCACTAATACTTAGAAGTAAATCATTTGGTCTTAGTAGTGCAAAGAAACAGACATTTAAAGCATGAGAACCAGATATAAATTGATTTCTTACTAAAGCATCTTCTGCACCTAAAACGTCTTTAAATACTTTTTCAATTATTTCTCTTCCATAGTCACCATAACCATATCCTGTTGTTTCATTAAAGCATGATTCTGAAACATTATTTTTATGAAAAGCGTTTAATACTTTTAAACTATTCATACAAGATGCTTCATCAATTTTTTTAAATAATTCGTAGCAGTCTTTTTCTGCTTCATTTACAAGTTTTAATGTTTTTTCACTTATTCCTAACTCATTATACACTTTCTCACCTCTTTCTAATTATTATATTTTCCTCCATCAACTCTAATTATTGAATCATTTATATAACTTGATTTTGTACTTGCTAGAAACATAACCACTTTGCTTATTTCTTCAGGTTCTGCAAATCTTCCAAGTAAGATTTTTTTATTTTCTTCAGTAATTTGTTCAATACTTAAATCTTTATTCATTGGAGTTTTGACCCATCCTGGACAAATACAATTTACTGTTATATTTGGTGCTAGTTCTCTTGCAAAGTTATGTGTTAGAGAAATAACACCTGCTTTTGATGCATCATAATCACAACTTTCTGGATAATATGTATCTATAGCATTTGTTGATGATACATTTATTATTTTACCATATTTTTGGTCTAACATCACTTTTCCTACATATTTACTTACTAAATATGTTCCAATTAGGTTTACATCTAAAACTCTTTTAAATTCTTTTATATTCTTATCCATTAGAAGACTGTCTCTTGCTACACTTGCATTATTAACTAAAATATCTATACCACCGAATACTTCTATAATTTCATCTACCATCTGTTCTACTTCTTCTTCTTTTGATATATCGCATTTTATTGTTAGCACTTCTACATCATAATTTTCTTTGATATACTTTTCTAATTCTTCTGCTTCGTCTTCATGATGACAATAATTTATAACAACATTAACCCCTGCTCTTGCAAAGTCTTCAATACAACTTTTACCAATTCCTCTATTACTACCTGTTACTAAAGCAACTTTTCTTTTCAAATAAATCAACTCCAACTATTCTCTAAATTACTAATATAAGTTTCAAAATTTTCCATATCTTCAACATTTACAAGTGATGAGTATATTTTTCCTTCAGATACATATATTATTGTAGGCTCTTCGATATCATCACTTGAAATATCTAATTTATATAGTACCTTTTTATACCTTGCTTCGTCTGTTGAATCAAGGTCTTCATAAACATAATTCTTATTTTTCAAATATGACTCAATATTCTTAGTCATCTCTGTATCTTTATCTTTAACAACAATTAAGAAGGATTCTTCTTTAGAAATTCTATTAAGTATATTTGATTCTTTATAATTAAATTTATTTATTATAGCTATTAGTGATGGTATAAAGAATAGTAAAAATATACCTAGTCCTATTAATATTTTTTTCTTTAATTCATTTTGTTCTTCAGTCATATCACACCTATTTATTCTTATTTAGTTCTTTTTTTCGTTTTTCATATTCTTTTTTACTCCAACCCATTACTGGATTAAAAGTTTCTCCAACTACTAAGTCTTGATTTATCATCCTTATGTATATTTCTCTATCTATCAATTCTTCTAGTGTTAATCTAAGTATACCAGAACTTTTAATAATTGTGTGAAGAATTTTTTTACCAGATAAATAATTAAATATTTTTTCAATATGATTTTTATCATAAATTATTATTTGAGGTGTTAAATATTCGTCACTATAGCACTGTTTTATATAGTTTATAGTACTTTCTAATTCCTCACTTGTTTTTCTATATAGTGTTCCTGTTATTTTTATATTATTTTTTATACATAATTTTAATATTTTTAGTACTTCTTGGGGTTTCTTATTATAGGCATTTTGATCTGGATTTCTATCTAATAAGTCTTTATAAATATTATATATGTCCTCTATTTCTTTTGGTGTTCTTTTAAATATTGAACCGCTTGGCTTTAGTCCTAATTCATCACATTTTTCTATAATTTTTACAAACTTGTCATCATTTTTTCTGAAGAAACTTCCCTTTACTTCTAATCCATGAGAGGCTGCTAAATCAATTATGTTTTCTACTTCTTCTGGAGACCTTTTATACATTGTTGGATATAGTTTTATATTTTTATCTCTACATAACTCATCTATTTTTTCTATCTCGTCATATGTTCTAAAAAGCATTGATGGGTTTATTTCTTTCTTTGTATCAGTACAATAATCGATTATATCTTGTAGTTCTGCAGGCTTTCTTTGAAAGTAAGAGCCTGTTATTTCTAAATTATTATCTTCACAAATACTTATTATTTCTTTTACTTCTTCATATGTTCTTTTAAACATATTAGCTGCTACTTTTATTTCTTTATTTTGAACATATTCAATAATTTGTTTTGCTTCTTCATATGTTCTTTCTAAGACGATTGGAGTGAATGGTACGTTTTTTCTTTTTAAAAGAGTAATTAATTTATCAGTCTCATAGGAGTTTCTTATAAATAGTTCACCAGACAACTTTATTTTTCTTTTATTTGCTAGTTTTATTATATCTTCTATTTCTTGTGGTGTTCTATTAAACATTGTATTATATAGGTGTAATTTTCTTTCTTTGCAGAAAAGATAAATATCTTCTATTTCTTGAGCATTTCTATATAAAACGATTCCTTCCTTTGGAATATTATATTTATCACATACTTTAAATATATCAACAAGTTCATCCCTGCTTTTTTTAAAGTGACTACCTGTTATTTCATATATATTATTATCATGACATAGTTCAATTATTCTTTCTACTTCCTTATAGCTCTTACCAAACATTGACTCATATAAATTTGTTTTTTTTCTATTACAAACTTCTAATATTCTTTCTAATTCAAATGGAGTTGTTTTAAATATACTTATAGATGGTGTTATTCCGTTATCTTCACATATTTCTACTATTTTATCTAAACTACTTATTTTACTTCTAAAATAAGTTCCTTTTAGTTCTATGCCATTTTCTACACAATTATCAATTATTTCTTTTATTGATTCAAATGAGCATGTAAACATACTACTAATTGGTTCAATAGATAGTTTTTTGCAATATTCAACAATTTTACTTAGATTCTTTGCTTTTTGATGGAACATTGAACCAGTTATTTCCAAATTATAGTTTCTTGCTGTATCTATTATTTTTGTTACTTCTTCTGGTGGTTGTTTAAATATTGAACTTGTTATTTTTACATTTTTTAGAGTACATATATTGATAATTTCTCCTATTTCTTTAAGGTTTCGTGAACAAATACAAATACCAAGAAGTGTTTCTTTATCTACATATTTTCCATAAGTTTCATTTATATTTTTTATGTAGTCTCTTTTTATCTTTAAAATAGTTGTATTTTTATTTATTAAATCATAACCAAATTCTTTTTCTACATAATTATATGTATCTACTAAATCTTTTTCATTAACTGATAAGATATGTAGACATGTTTCTACATTATAATTATATATTTTTTTATCTTCTAAAA
>UQQI01000030.1 GCA_900543055.1 uncultured Mollicutes bacterium | reverse complement strand
AGCAGAAGTTCAAATCGCAATTCTTTCAAAAGAAATCGAAGAATTAACTGAACATTTAAAGGTTCACACTCATGATTATCATTCACGTAGAGGTCTTTTAAAGAAAGTTGGTCAACGTAGAAATATGTTACAATACTTAGCTAAGAAAGATATTCAATCTTATCGTGAAGTAATTAAAAAGTTAGGTTTAAGAAAGTAGACACATTTTTTAGTGTCTATTTTTTTTGATATAGAAAAGAGGTATTTATGAAAAAGACATTTGAATTAGATTTTCATGGTAAGAAAATTGTAGTAGAAAATGGTGAACTTGCAAAACAAGCAGATGGTGCTGTACTTGTAAGATATAATGATACAGTAGTACTTACTGCTGCAGTTGTTTCTAAAACAGCTAATTTATTATCAGATTTTTTTCCACTTACAGTAAATTATCAAGAAAAGTTATATTCAGTAGGAAAGATTCCTGGTGGATTTATAAAAAGAGAAGGCCGTCCAAGTGAGGCTGCAACTCTTGCTGCTCGTATGATTGATCGTCCTATGAGACCATTATTTCCAGAAGGATTTAAGAATGAAGTTCAAGTTATCTCAACAGTTTTATCAGTTGATCAAGATTGTTCTCCAGAGTTAACTGCTATGCTTGCATCATCACTTGCAGTATCAATTTCTAAAATTCCTTTTAATGGACCAATTGCTGGAGTAAAAGTTGGTAGAGTAGATGGTGAATTTATTGTTAACCCAACTCCAGAAGAGTTAGAAAAGTCTGATTTAGATTTAACAGTTGCTGGTACAAAAGACGCAATTAATATGGTTGAGGCTGGCGCTAAACAAGTATCAGAAGATGTTATGCTAGATGCATTAATGTTTGGACATGCTGCGGTTAAAGAGTTAATTGAATTTCAAGAAAAAATAATTGAAGAAATTGGTTCTCCTAAGATGGAATATGAAACACTTACTCCAGAAGATGAGTTAGTTAAGAGAATTAGAGAGTTAATTACTGATAAGATGGATAAAGCTCTTCGTATAAAAGAAAAACTTGAAAAGTATGCAGCAATTGATGCTATTAAAGAAGAAATGATTGAATTATTTACAAAGGAAAATGAAGATAAATTAAAAGAACAAGAATTAAAGGAATTACTTGTAAAAGTTCAAATGGTTGTTTCTGAGGTTGAATATGAATTATTTAGAAGTATTGTTGTTAAAGAACATATTAGGTCTGATGGAAGACAAATGGATGAGATTAGACCACTTTCAACTGATATAGATTTATTACCAAGAACTCATGGTTCTGCTTTATTTACTCGAGGAGAGACACAAGCATTATCAATCACAACTTTAGGTGCATTGAATGAGCATCAAGTAATTGATGGATTAGGTTTAGAAGATCAAAAAAGATTTATGTTACATTATAACTTCCCACAATTTTCTGTTGGTGAAACTGGAAGATATGGTGCTCCAGGACGTCGTGAAATTGGACATGGTGCATTAGGAGAGAGAGCACTTGCTCAAGTTATTCCATCAGAAGAAGAATTCCCATATACAATAAGAGTTGTTTCTGAAATACTTGAATCAAATGGTTCTTCTTCACAAGCAAGTATTTGTGCTGGATGCATGTCACTAATGACAGCAGGTGTTCCTATTAAAGCTCCAGTTGCTGGAATTGCTATGGGTCTTATTACTCATGAAGATGACTATACAATTTTAACTGATATCCAAGGTATGGAAGATCATTTAGGTGATATGGACTTTAAAGTTGCTGGTACAAAAGATGGTATTACAGCTTTACAAATGGATATTAAGATAAAAGGTATTACTAAAGAAATATTAAAAGAAGCGCTTGCGCAAGCTAAAAAGGCAAGACTTGAAATTCTTGATGTAATTAAAAATCAAATTGCTGAACCTCGCAAAGAAGTATCTAAGTATGCTCCAAAGATGGAAACATTTATGATTAACCCTTTAAAGATTAAAGATGTAATTGGTAAGGGTGGAGAAATGATTACTAAGATTATTTGCGAAGCTTCTAATGTTACAGAAGTTACAAATGTAAATGCTGTAAAAGTTGAATTAGAAGATGATGGTCGTGTAATTATTTATCATAGTGATAAGGAAATTATTGATAAGACTCGTAAGATGATTGAAGAAATTACTCGTGAAGTTGAAGAAGGAAAAATCTATAATGCAAAAGTTGTAAAAGTTGAAGACTTTGGATGTTTTGTTGAAATTTGGCCTGGATGTGAAGGATTAGTTCATGTATCACAACTTGCACATGAGAGAGTTGAAAAACCAAGTGATGTTGTAGCCGTTGGTGATGAAATCCTTGTTAAAGCACTAGGAGCAGATAAGCGTGGTAGACAAAACTTTTCAAGAAAAGATGCTCTTCCAAAGAAAGTAGTAAGAAAAAAAGAGTCTATTAATAAAGAATTAGAAAAAGAAACAAAAGAAGAAAATACTAAAGAGTCTGAGTAATCAGATTCTTTTCTTTTTCATATAATTTGATAGGTGAAATATGAAAAAGATATTAATTTTAATAATATTTACTTTAATTAGTATGTATTATACAAATATTTGTATGGAAGTATTAAAAGAAAAAGACCCTATTATGCAAGAGATTAAGAGTAATATGTCAAAGTATGAAGAAAGTGCAAATGATGCTAATATTATTGGAAATGTCATTGTTCCAGGACATATTGGTCGTAGAGTTAATAAGAATAAATCTTATTCTAAAATGAAAAAATACGGTAATTATAATGAAACATTAACAGTAATGGAAGAAGTAAAACCGGAGTTGTCTGTTAGTAATATATTTGATAAGTATATAGAAAAGGGAAACTCCAATAATAAAAATGTGTCTTTTGTTTTTATCTATGATGAAAATATTGATAAAGTTATAAAAATTCTTAATTCTAAACATATACCTAGTACAATATTTTTAGATGGAATATATTTGGAAAACGATAGTTTAAATAGATTAAAATATAACGGAAATATTAATTATGAATTATTAAGTTATAATGGAGAGTATGATGAGAATTTATTTAAAACTTCTCTTTCTTATTTAGAGTCAGTTACTAAGAGGAGTCCAAGGTATTGCTATAGTGAGGTTGAAAACTCTGATTTACTTAATTTATGTAGTAAACTTAAAATGCATACTATAAAGCCATATATAAGAATAGATGAAAATTTGTTAAAAGAAGTTAAGTCTAGTCTATCTAATTCTATAATTATTAGTATTAAGTCAAGTAGTTCTAATATTTCTGAACTTTCTTCTGTAATTGATTATGTTATAAGTAAAGGGTATGATATAGTTTCTCTTGATAATTTAATATCTGAGAATTAAAAGTTAGTGTAGTATTACTAAATATCTTATGTTATAATAGAGCCATATTTTTAGGGGGAATGGTTGATGAAGAAAAGATTATTTAGTATATTAGGTATTTTACTTGCAATATTCAGTTTTACTAATGTTTTTGCTCTTAGTAAGAGTGATATGACTACATTAAAATTAAAGAGTATAAAAAAGCTTACTAATCCAAGTGGTTTTTCTTCAGTACAAGGAGGAACTACAACTGATAAGTATATAGTTTCTTTATTTAGAAATAGTACTGATACAAAGACTGCTATTGTTATTTTAAATAAAAATAATTATAAAAAAACAAAGCTTGGTGGTACTAATTACAAATTAGGTCATAGTAATAGTGCAACTTATAATAATAAAACAAATGAAGTATTAACAATGGATAAGAATATTGTTCATGTTTTAAGTGCTACTACATTTAAAGAAAAGAAAAAGATTAAGTTAGATAAAACGTATCATGCAATTGGATATGATAGTAAAACAAATCAATATGTTCTTGCAGCATCTTCTGGTAATAAAACTATATTTCATATAATGGATGTAAACTTTAAAGAAAAAAGTAAGTTTTCTATTGTTGTTAATATGACTAGACAGTCTCTTACAGTAAAGAATGGAGTAATTTATTATTGTACTTATGAGTCTGGTAAAAAGACAAAGTATCAAAAACAATATGATGGTGTTTTAAAATCTAAAGAGAATGCAATTTACGTATATGATTTAAATGGTAATAAGAAGACAATTTATTATATTCCTAAAACTTATAATAACGAGAGTTTTAATGAGATAGAAAATGTTTCGTTTGATGGGGACAAGATAATAGTACAATTTAATCAACATGGAAAAGCAGGATACTATACTTCTATAAGTAAGTTAAAGAATTATACTCTTACTGGTAATTCAAAAAATAATAGTAGTAATACGAAAAACAATACTAATAATGTTAATTCGAATAGTAGTTCTAATAGTACTAACAAAAGTGATAGTTCAAATAATAACTCAAACAATACTAACAAGGATAATAGTTCAAATAATAATTTAAGCAATATAAATAATAAAAATGAAACTAATAATAATATGAATAGTAGTAATAATGAAACTAATAGTTCTAATAATACTTTTAATATAAATAACACAAATACTAGTAATAAAGATAGTAATACTTCATCTAATGGTTTGAAGGATACTCAAAATACAAATACATCTAATAATAGTATTTCTAATAATACTAAGAGAAGTACTGCTAATAATATTTCAAATGTAGATAATAGCAGATCTAGTACAAAGATAGTTAAAGTACCCAATACTGATACTAATAGTTATATAGAAATAATTGGTTTATTTATAATAGTTGGAGCTTTATTATTCATTGTAAAATTAAAGATATTTTATGAAAAATAAATATCTTTTTTCTTTTCTTTATGTTATATTTTTATTAAAGGTAAGTGGTAATTATGAGTAAAGGACATAATGTTAGAAGAAAAGGTTTTACATTAGTAGAATTACTAGTAACTATTTCTATTTTAGGTTTAATAACTGCTTTGTCTTTACCTGTTATTAGAAATATAATAGAAGCAAATACTATGAAAAAGTATAGTACTTATAAAGATTCTGTTGAGAGTAGTGCTAAATTATATGTTGATTCTTATTCTGATGATTTGTTTGGTAAGAAACTTTCTGGATGTGCGTATATTACATATGATCAGATGAATGAGAAAAAATTAATAAAAGATATTCAAGAAAATGGTATTTCTTGTAATTCAGATAAGACATATGTTAAAGTTGTAAAGCTTGATGGAAAATATGCATATTCTACTCAAATTGGATGTGGTACTACTAGTAATAAAAAAGTAAAACTTGAAAGTGGAAAAGTAAATGTTACTTATCCAACTGGAGGGATAGATCAGGATTCTTCTTGTGGATATGATGCTGTAAAACTTGATGTTGATGTATCGCCTAAATATTATAAAAATACAGATAAGAAAAAATATCCTGTTAGGATTGTTTTATCTAGTAATACTGGAATAAATAATGGGGTAAAGGTTAAATATGCTTGGCTTAAAGAAGGGCAAGCTTACTCAGATGATTTATTACAATATGCTACTTTTAAAGGGCAATCTATAGAAAAACAAAAACAAGATATTTTAAATAATAAAAAGATTACTATAAAGTCAAATGAAATATTAACACCAAGTGGTGAAACTGGTAGTTATAGATTGGCTTTAAAGATTGAAAGTGCAACTGATGTAGTTGGTGGAAATTTAACAGAAAAATTAACTTCTCCGATTATTTTTGAGCCATATAAGATTGATAATTTACCACCTGTAATAAATTCAATAAAGGTTACATCAAAAGAAGAGTTCGCTAGTTTATCTGCTAAAGTTAGTTTAAGTGCTACCGATAATGATAAAATGTCATCATTTGAAGAACTTAAAGTTTGTATTAGAACAGATGATAAGACATGTACTGATAGTGAGTATAAGGCATATAAAACTAGTTATTCTCTAACTATTCCAGGAAATAAATATGATGGAAGTACAAAGAAGGTTTATGTATCTGTAAAAGATAATGCTGGAAATGTTACAAAGGATAGTGCAGATTATACTATATATAAAGAATGCAGTGTTGTTGTTAAAGATAAAAATAATGTTATAAAAGAAGGAACATGTTCAAAAAAATGTGGATCTAATGGAACGAAAATGGACACAGTTGGTACTAAAGACAAGCATACTGGTGCAAAATGTTCTGAAACTATGAAAAATGTTGCAGAATGTAATAGGTTTGATTGTTGTAAAGAGGTTAGATACGAAGATGGAGATACATGTTCATCTTCTGCAAATACTTTCTGTGGAACTAGTACAAAAAATCAGTTAGCATATTCAAAATATGATAGTTCTGTGAGATGTTCAGCTTATGATAAATCAAGTGGAGGAAGTTCATGTAGTTTAGAACCTTGTAAACCAAATAAGCCAACGATAACAAATCCAACAAATGGAAATTGGACAAATAAGGATTTTAGTTTAACAGTAAAAACAACAACAACATCCAACTTAGGTTATTGGTATTACAGTTATGATAAAAAAAATTGGGTTATATATAATAATGAAAATTATAATTCATATGGTAAAAATGTGTATAAAACATCGCCATTTACAGCTGAAAGAAATCAAGCAGTATATATAAGAGTTTGTAATAAAATGGCAACTAGACCAACGGACTCGACAAATTGTTCGGATTATGCATCAACAAACATAAAAATAGATAAGACACCACCTACATTAACTAGAACTTCAAACTTTAATAATTGTAAAAAACCACAACATCCAGTAAATAAAAAAACTTATGGTCAAACGGTAGGGCATTTTGCATGGCATGATAATAGTAATGGTTCTGGCATGGCTGCTGTTGAAATGGATTATAGTTTTAATCATAAGAAAAAATATTGTTCGCACTTTAGAACTGCTGTTAGTGGGAAATCTTCTAATAATGGTATATGGATAAAGTATGGAGGAGCAGCAAGATGGAGAATAATAGTTTATGATGTTGCTGGAAATAGTAATAAACTTACTGGAAAAGGTAATTGTAGTAAAGATGTGTTATATACCGTTGATGATGGAGCAAGCTATATTAATGAAAATTATTGTAATTTTTAATAGAGTGTTTATTTGGCACTCTTTTTTGTAAATATTTGTAAATAAATGTGAAATCTTTTTTTGAATTATTTACTTTTAAATATTTATTATTGTACTATAATAATAGGTAGTGGTTGATTGTGGTGAAATGTGGGGGATTATATGTTTATTGGGGAATATCATTATACAATTGATGAAAAGGGTAGGATTATTATACCTAGTAAATTTAGAGACGAAATTGGTAATAGTTTTATTATTACTCGTGGTATTGATTATTGTTTATTTTGTTATTCAATAGATACTTTTAATAAAATTTCTAATAAACTTAATGAACTTCCATTCACTAAGAAAGATGCGAGAGACTTTAATCGTTTCTTTATGTCAGGTGCTACTAATGTGGAATTAGATAAACAAGGTCGTATTAATATTTCTCCTGTTCTTATTAATTATGCCCATCTTATTAAAGATTGTGTTATAATTGGAACAGGCGACAGAATTGAGATATGGTCCTGTGATAATTGGGAGAGTTTTTTTAATTCTACAAAAGACATTATGTCTGACATAGCCGAAAATTTATTTAATGAGAGTGTGAATTTATAATGAAACATATAAGCGTTTTACTTCAGGAATCTATTTCCTCCCTAAATTTAAAAGAAAATAGTATTGTAGTAGATGCTACACTAGGTTATGGTGGACATAGTAGTAACATCTTAGAGAGAGTAAATAAGGGGTATTTATTCGCCTTTGATCAAGATAGTGAAGCTATTCGGTATAGTACTGATCGACTTAATAAGATCGGTACTAACTTCACTATCATAAAAAGTAACTTTGTTAATATGAAAGAAGAATTAAATAAAAGAGATATTAATAAAGTTGATGCAGTATTATTTGATCTTGGAGTTAGTTCTCCTCAACTAGACGACGAAAGTCGAGGATTTTCATTTCATAATGATGCTAGACTTGATATGAGAATGGATAGAGAACAAAAATTATCTGCATATGAAGTAGTTAATGAATATAGTGAACAAGATTTATCTAGAATATTTTATAAATATGGTGAAGATAAATTTTCTAAAAGTATTGCAAGGAAAATTGTAGAATATAGAAAAAATAAGCCAATTGAGACAACACTTGAGCTTGTTGAAGTGATTAAAAGTGGTGTCCCTATGAAATATAGGATTAATAAGCATCCGGCAAGACAAATTTTTCAAGCAATAAGAATAGAAGTAAATCATGAACTAGATGTAATTGAGCCTGCACTTTCACAAGCATTAGAACTTTTGAGAGTTGGTGGAAGAGTTGCAGTTATAACATTTCATTCATTAGAAGATAGATTAGTTAAAAACTATTTTAAAGAGAAGACTAAGGTTGATGATAAAGTTAAAGGAATGCCTAATATTCCAGATGAATATTTACCTGATTTTAAATTAGTTGTTAATAAAGCAATTATTCCGAGTGAAGAAGAAATCGAAAATAATCCAAGAGCAAGGAGTTCTAAACTTAGGGTAATTGAGAGAATAAAATAGGAGATGGGGTTATGAAAAAAGTAAAAAAGAAGTATAAGATATCAAAGTTTGAAAAATTGATTTATTCTTTGTCTATTTTTTTACTGGTTATTTCTCCAATATCAATTGTCTTTTCTAAAGCAACTTTGTCTGAAATTAATTTTGAAGTAGAAAAACAAAAGAAGCAAATAGAAGAGCAAAAGAAAACTAATGAGTCACTTGCTATGGCTATAGATGAATTAGCATCTTTAACAAAAATACAAGAAGTTGCAGAACAACAAGGTTTGAGTTATAATAATAGTAATATTAAAACTATAACAGATGATAAAGAAGATAACTAATAGGAAGTGATATCTTGAAAAAGCGTAAGAAGGGAAATAATATTAAATATTCAAGAGTAATAGTTTTTATTTCTCTTCTTTTATTTTGCCTAATGATTGGCAGAGTCATTCAACTTGGACTATCTAAGGAAGTTGATGGAATAAATTTAAAAGAACTTGCTAGTAAGAGAAATACTAAAACTGATATAATTTCTGCTAAACGTGGAACCATATATTCTAGTGATGGTGATACTCTTGCTCAGAATGTTTCTTCTTATAAGTTGATAGCGTACTTATCAAGTAAGAGAACAACAAATAAAAATAAACCTCAACATGTAGTTGATAAAGAAAAAACAGCAGAGGCACTTGCTCCAATTCTTGGAATGGAAAAGGATGAGGTTTTAAAATATTTAAATCGTGATGCTTACCAGACTGAGTTTGGAAGTAAAGGTAAAGGACTTAATGAACTTACAAAGAAAAAAATAGAAGATCTTAATTTACCTGGTCTTGACTTCTATGAAACATTTAAAAGATATTATCCTAAAGGACAATTTGCATCATATACAATTGGTTATGCTAAGAGTAATAGTGATGATGAGTCTTCTTCTATTAAAGGTGAGATGGGTGTTGAAAACCAGTATAATAGTATATTAAAAGGTAGGGATGGTTCTACTACTTATCAAAAAGATTTAAAAGGATATAAAATTGCAGATACACCAGTTATTACAAAAGATGCAGAACAAGGAAAAGATATTTATTTAACACTTGACTCTAATGTACAATTTTTTGTTGAACAAGCACTTAATAATAGTGATAAAGATTATGACTGGGAATGGTTTCATATAACTTTATTGGATGCTAAGACAGGAGCAGTACTTGCAACGGCCACTAGTCCTAGTTTTGATCCTAATAAGAGAAATATTACAAATTATCTTGATATGCTTAGTCAAAGTCCATATGAACCTGGTTCTACTATGAAGACATTTACTTATATGGCAGCTATGGAAAATGGAGTTTATAATGGTTCTGAGACATATAAGTCTGGAGTTTATGTAACAAGTGATGGAACTGAAATAGGTGATTGGAACAGAAATGGTTGGGGTGTAATTAGTTATGATAAAGGTTATGCTTTATCAAGTAACGTTGGAGTTATTAATTTAATTAAAAATCATATGAATAGTGTAATGCTTAGACAATATTTTAAAAAACTTGGTTTTGGTAAGAAAACAGGTATTGAAATACCTAATGAGAGTCGTGGAAATTTAGAATTTAAGTATGAGACTGAAATATATAATGCTGGGTTTGGACAAGGTATTACAACAACGCCAATTCAAAATGTAAAAGCAATGACTCCTCTTACAAATGATGGTATGTTACTTGAACCATATTTGATTTCTAAAATAGTTGATAGTGAAACTGGAGAGGTTGTCTTGGAAAATAAAAGGACTGAGATTGAAAGAGTGGCCTCAACTGATACAGTAAATAAGATGATGAAGTTAATGGATGATACTGTTAATGGTATTGGAAATACTGGTTCTGGATATAGAATAGATAGTGGAGAACTTATTGGTAAAACTGGTACTGCTCAGATTGCTAATGAAAAAAGTGGAGGATATTTGAATGGTAAAGATGATATAATTTCTTCATTTTCTGGAGTTTATCCAAAGAGTAATCCTCGAGTAATTATATATGCATCAGTAAAACGTCCATCAGGTGGTTCTCAAAAACCAATAAGTAATGCAGTTAAAGAAATCGTTAATAATCTTTCTAAGTATTATGGTAATGATGATAGTAGTAATAAAGTAGAAATTAATGATTATAAAGTAAAAAATTATATTAATAAAAAAATTGATAAGGTAAAACTTGAACTTGAATCAAATAAAATTAATTATGTTGTTTTAGGACAAGGAGATAAGATAGTTAAACAAACTCCTAGTAGTGGTGATGTAATAACAACTAATGATACAGTTTATTTAATAACAAATGATAGTAATATTACAGTTCCATCTGTTGTTGGACTTTCTTCTAAGGTTGCTAAGAGTATTTTAAATAATCTTGGAATAAAAGTTAAATTAGATGGAGTTGGCTATGTTAGTACCCAGTCTGTTGCAGAATCAACACAAATAAGTGATGGTATGGAAATTATTTTAACATTGAATCCAAGGTTTAGTACGGAGGGTGAAAATGGGTAGTAGTAAGTCTGATAAAATTGTCGCAATTATTGAGGTTATTGTTCTTTTAATATCAATGATTGTCTACTTTATAAAGGTATGTTTACCAGATATAAAGAAGAATATTGGTTCAAGTGACAGAATTATAAGTTATACAAATTATTTGAATATGTTTGAAGTAAATATAGATGGTGATGTTGATTTTGCTTTTGTAGTTAATAAAGATTATAAAATTAATCATATTATGTTTTTTAGTAAAAATACAAGATGTTTATATAATCAAAATATAGAGAAAAGTAGTAGTAATAAAGAAGCAGTTGATAGTGCTGTTAAGTTATTGATTAGTAATAATTTACTTACTACTACTTCTGTAATTAAAGTTACTAAATATAGTGATGATTATTATAGTAAGTTTAAAAAATATTTTGATGAAGTACTTAACAAGTATGGAATAGATAATAGTTATTTAGAAGATTCTAGTGACTTGATTAAAAAGTCGAGTTTGCTTGGTAGTGATACTGAAAGAGAAGCAGATGCTCTTAGAAATATTGAATATTATTCTAAAGAAATTGTAAGACATACTAATGTTTCTAAGAATTATAATTTTTCATCTGACGATAATATAATACTCGATGATAGTTCTAGTAAAAGTTTAAGTAATTCAGTTTATAAAAGTATTGAAAAATATATTCGTGAAAATAATATAAGTAATTTAGAAAGAGGTAATCAAGAACTTATTATTTCAATGATACCAGCTGATTCTAGTTTAAAGTATTATCCTAGTGATAGTAGTTGGTATTATGTTTCAAATGGTAAGATTTATGCTTATATAGAGTTTAGAGATAATTCTAATAGTTATGGGTATTGCTATAGTGGTAGTATAGATTTGATTAAAAATGGGGTATGTTAATGAAAAAATTAGTTAGTGTGAGAAATGGTATGATTGTTGTTTTATGTATAACTATCATATGTCTTGGAATTGGTTTTATTATTCTTTCTATTGAACTTGATAAAGAAAAGAAAACAGATAAAGTTTATGATGTTTCTTTTGTAGAAGTTAGTAAAATATCTTCTGTTAGTGGTGGAAGTGTTGAACCAGTTGGTAATATTTCTATTGAAGATGATGGAAAACTTCTAAATATGGATTTTATAATGAATAATGCAAGGGACGAATTAAATTATAATATTACAATTCAAAATAATGGTACAGTAGATGCTGAAGTTCTTGATTTAATTGAAAGTCCAGAGTACTATAAAGGAGCATTTAAGACTAGTTTACTTCCTGTTTCTATTAGTTTTTCAGATGTAAGTGAAAAGATACTTGAACCAGGAGATTCTACTGATGTTAAGTTAAATGTAGTGTATAATTATTCTACAGTTACTGGTGTTAAGAAATTTAATTATAAATTAGGATTATTAAGTAAAAGTATTTAATTTTTAGAGGTGAAAATATGAAAAAGGAAAAGTTTATAAATAAAAAAAATATTTTAATTATTGTTATTTGTATTTTGTTAGTAATATTGTTAGGAATTGTTATTTTTAATTTTATTATTTCAAATAATAATAGTAATAGTGTTACAACTAATGATACAGATTTATTAGATAATGATTTTAAAAGTGATTTTGAGTTTGCATTTCCAGATGGATATACAACAGTCTTATCAACAGAGAAAAGAAACTATACTGTAATAAATGGAAATTATAGGATTGTTATAGTAAATCCAATTATTATTAATTCATCAGACAAAAGTAATTGGAGTGAAAATATAAAGAATGTTTTATCGTCAAAATATAATATTTTAGCAATTGATCAAATAAATCAAAATAACTTGGATATGTTTGTTGGTAAAATAGGGTTGTCTAGTAAAACTATTAATTTTATGTTTTGTGAATACAATGATATAGTTTATTTAATGTTATCTGATGCAAATGATGAAATTATTAATGATTTTTATAATAACTCTTTGTATATTGTAAATAATACGAAGATTAATAAAGATTCAAAGAAAAAAATTTCTTCAAATATAGAAATACCTGATTTAGAAAAAGTATTTAACTGTTAGTGGAAATCAAGAAATAATTTGATTTCTTTTTTATATATAAGGAAAGTGCGTTTAAGATATTATTGAACAAAAAAATTAAAGGCAAGAGCTTTAATTTTTTAAATCAATAGGTAACATAGTACCATTATAGTATGGATATTCCATTTCAGGGGTAGTTTTCCTTTTTAGTAAATTTTAAAAGTTCCATGTATTCACTTACTATAAAATCAGGAACTGGATTCAATTTGTGACATTTTTAACATTTGAAAATATAAATTTTTTCATCTGATACCAAAAGCTAACAAAAATACTATCGTAGAATCCTTCTTTATATTTGAAATACATATCATTCTTAACTTTTTTAAATTCTTCTTTACCAATATCATTCTTAAGTAAATATGACAGAACTTTCATCAATCTTTTTTTATCTTGTCTAAAATAACTTCTTAGTTCATCTGGAATAGTAAAAACAACATTACAGTTGAATAATAATTTTGAGAAAATAGAAGCAAAACGTTGTTTATTATATTTATTACCACAAGAAGGACAAAATCTATATTTGTAGGTATGAAAAGAAAATTTAATTTCAACGCAATCAGGACATTCATAAACAGAATATCCTAGTTTGGAAGTACGACATGAAATCATTTTATTAACTTCTTTTAAACGCAACAATAGAAGTTGCTAATAGTTTTAGTAATTATTCTGACTATTTAATTGTTTCTGAAGAAGTTACATATGGTAGTTATATGAGTACAATATTTAACTTTATAAATGATTTAAAACCAAAAGATAATGTTAATAAATTTGGCAAGCAATTTATTGATGAATATGTCGAATATATTGATTTATCAATTGATGAGAATCATACTATGACACAAACATATTCAATAATAAATTTAAATAAGTTAAGTAAGGTTAATACTACTTTTGATGATTTTATTAAAGATATTTCTAATAAGAGCAATTATAATAAAATATCTAAAGTACGTGCATCTTTATTTCAATTTGGTTCGGATAAGCAAAATATTTATGATTCAGTTGACATGTACCAATTTGTAAAAGGTTTGAGAAGTTTATCTCCTAATAAAGCAGATAAAGTTTTGAATGCAATTGAAGATTCTGTTGAATATAATTATTCTAGATTAAATAATACTAAAGGTATATCAATTTATTTTCCATATAATAGTGCTAATTCTAATAAGCAAATAAGAACTATAATTTATTCAAGTCTAAATTATAGTTCAAATTATGATAAATTAATTAATGACTTTGATAATTATATGAGTGATAATAAAACAGCTGGTTTCTCATCTTTTGATTCTACTACGTCTAAAAATTCTGAGATAAACAAAGATACTAAGGAATTTCAATTAAAGTTATCAGATGAAGAAATAAAAGATTTTTCAAAAGCAGGATATATTATTTTTGAAAAGAATGAGTCTGGTGAATATTCTCCTATATATATGAGTGATGATGCTAAATTAGGTAGTGATGGAGTTTTAAAGACAAATTTATCTAACAATATGATTACAATCACTGATCAAAGAGATAATAGTAGTGAATATTTACCTGTATATAAATTAAATAATAATAGTAGTAAAGTATTACAATCATTTAGTATGTTAAAATATTTTGATTCTGAATTACTTGATTTTAAATTATACTCTGCAAGAACATATATTCTTCTTAATAAGGATAAACCTGTTATTGATAAACATATTTATTCAAGAAAAAATGATGCTGGAGTTCAAGAAGTTTCGTTAGATGAAGAGGATTTTACTTCTGTTGACTACTTAATTCCAACATATAAAATAGTTGATGAAAATGGTAATTACACAAACAACTGGGAATCATCTGATAGTATATATTATATCTCAGTTGAACCTGGAAAATATGATTTAAAATATAGTAATTTAGATTCTAAAGGAGAATATTATTGTTTATTTAAAATCTTTGATGTAAAAAAACAAGTTCATTATTCTAATTTAGTTAAGATAAATTAATGTTGTTATTGAATGGAGGAAAAATAAAATGAATAATAATAATAACAATAATGAAAATAATATGAATAATTTTAATTCCCAAATGGGAAATAATCAGCCAACTAATGTTAATTCAAATGTTGGTATGAATCAAAATGTAGGAGTTAATTCTAATGATTTAAATCAAAATGTTAATACAATTCAAAATCCTGGGGTACAACCTAATGTTATGAGTCAAAATATGGGTATGAATTCAAATAGTAATAATATGAATAATAATTCTGGAATGCAACCAAATATGAATTCAAATGGTAATAGTCCTAAAAAAAATAATTCATCAAAATATGTGATTATAGCTGTAGTTGTTATTATTGCGATATTTTTAGTAGGATTTTTTCTTAAAGTTACATATAATCTTGTTGAAAAAGTAATAGAGACAGCAGGTGATGGAAATGATGAAGTTGTTGAAAAAGAAAAAATAAGTAAATCATCTTCATATACTATTGGTAAATATAAAGTATCTGTGCCAAGTAAATTTAAATATTCTTCTGAAAGTACTAGTAGCAGTTTAGTTTTTGATGGAAATTATAGAATCGCTATTAGTGAACCTTTGCCATATAAATTAGATGATTTAGGAGGATATAATGAATTAAAAAGTGAATTTTCAAGTATTGGAACAATACTTCTTGAAAATACAGTAATAAAAGATGGACTTACTATTTATACTTTTAAAATCGCACTTAATGCTAATGTAGTTCTTTACTATTCAGCAGTTGAGTATAATGATCTTACAATTATAATGGTATCTAATGCAACTGATAGTCAACTTGATGATTTTTGTAATACAGTAGCAAGTGTTGCTAAGAATACTAAGTTGAATACTAGTGGTGATTTTAGTAAAAACGATTCAGATACTTCTAAGCCAAGTAAAATCATAGATGGATCATCTACTGATGCATTTAATTAAATTGTTATAAAGAAATCAATGAATTTTGATTTCTTTTTTCTTTTTATCTTGTTTGACTTATTCTCTTTATTTGATATAATTAATATGATAGGAAGTGGTAATTATGAAAAAAGAAAATATTACAAAGATTGTTGTAGTATTTTTACTTGTGTGTATCGCTTCAGTCTTACTTTATTTTGGATTTTATTTAAAGAATGTATCAAAACCTAACTATGTTTTTTCATCTTTAATTGATAGTATTGATTTATTAAAAGATAAGTATTTTTCTTTTGATTCTAAATATTTAGTTGGTGATAACTTTTCTATTGATGGTAATGTTTCATTTGAAATGAGTAGTGAAAAATATGGTATTTCTAGTGATCCTTCTATATTATCGAAATACTATATGATTAATAATTTAAATAATACTACAATTAATTATAAATTAATGCAGGATATTAAAAATAAAAAAATATATTCTGAAGTTAAAACAAATATTGGTACTCAAAATGTTTTATATAATAAATTATTAGTAGAAAACGCTACAAAATATTATTTTATAAATAGTGTATATAGTAATTATATTAATGGTGGTAGTTGCAATTATTTTGAAAGTTTAACTGAAGAAAATACTACAAAAGATAATATTGATTATTTATATAACTTTATATTAAAAAGTTTAAAAAATAATTTAAAAGAAGAATACTTTGAGAAAAATATAGTTAATGAAAATATTTTAAATAAAGATACAGATGTGTATCAAATTAGCTTAACTATAGATGATAAGAGAGTTAAAGATATACTTAGCGGTATTTTAGATGATTTAAAGAATGATAAGCGTTCTTACAGTATATTAAGTAGTAGTGATAATAATTTAAAAAAAAGAAAAGTGAATTATAATAAGAGAATATTAGATAAAAAAGAAAGTTATACTATAAATGTATTTATTTCTAAATCATTATATAAACCTTTAAAGTATGAAATTGTTCATATTTTAAATAATGATGTTAAAAGTTATAGTTATGAAGGAAGTTTGAGTGTTGGTACTATTTATTGTATAGATAATGGCACTATTAAATATATTGGTAGTACTACTATTAATGATAAGAGTATTACTATTAAGTTTAGTGATTATTTGAAGAATGATGTTGGTATATTAAAATATGAAAAGGGAGTTAATAGTTCTAATTTAAATTTATTATTTAATAATGGTACAAAGTCTTATGATTTAGTTATATCTTCTAAGTTTGTTAATTATAATAAAAAGAATAAAAGTTATACAAATAGTATTAGTTCATCATTTAAGGTTACTGATAAAAAAATAGTTGTTGTATCAGGTAATGTTAAAATTGATAATAAAGTAAGTAGTGTTGTTAAGATTGATGAAGATACAACAGGTGCTATTTTAAATAGTAAATTAAGTAATGTTGCAGTTTCTAAGAAGAAAAACTTATATAATAATTTAAGAGCGAGGTATGAGAAAAATGAATAATGATTTTTTAAAAGTGGCTGCAATAGAAGCAATTCATGGTTCTTCAAAAGGTGATGGTGGACCATTTGGTGCAGTTATAGTTGATAAGAGTGGAAATGTTATTTCAAGAGGACATAATGAAGTACTTACAAGTCATGATCCTACAAATCATGCTGAGGTTGTGGCAATTAGAAAAGCATGTTTGAAACTAAAGACTCATGATTTAAGTGATTGTATAATTTATAGTAGTTGTGAACCATGTCCTATGTGTTTATCTGCAATTATTTGGTCTAATATTAAAGTAATGTATTTTGGAGCAACAAGATATGATGCAGCAGCGGCTGGTTTTAGGGATGATGTAATATATAGATATTTAAATGGAGAAAATAATATTTTAGAAAAACATGAAGTAACTAATAAAGAATGTGTTGATGTTTTAAAAAATTATGAAGGAGAAATATACTAATGGAAAATAAAGATAAAAAGATTGAAAAGAAAAAAACTACTAGTCGTAAAACACCTGCTAAAAAGAAAACTACTAAAAGTAGTAATTTGAATGAGAAGAAAATTACAAGTAAAACTTCAAGAAAAAGAACAATAAAAAAAGAAAACATAAAGAAAGAAAACATAAAGAAAGAATCCAATAAAGTAAATATTTTATTACAAGCAATATTTTTTATATTATTAATTGTTGTAGTTGTTCTTGGAATACTTGTTGTGAAGAAGGATAATGAAAACAAAAATAAAGTTGTTGCGAATATTGTTGTTCCTGTATTTGAAAAAGATAATCAAAGTAGTATAACAATTAATGCTGATGCACTTACAAGTGATTATATTGTTAAAGTAACTAATTACAAAAGTATAGATAATGTTAATAAAGAAGAGTTTACATATGATGTAAGTATTCAAAATAATACGAGTGCTAATGTTATTGTAAAAAAAGGAAAAAATGGAAAGAATCTTATGAAAGATTCTAAAAGTACAATAATTAGTGGTGAAAAATTAAAAAAATCAGTAAAAGAAAATGTTTATTATTATATAAGTGTTGATAATATAAATAAAGTTAAAAGTAAAGAAAAAATATTGTTTAAAATACTATCTTAGGAAAGATCTTGTGTATATTATTCAATGATGTGAAACATAATTTTTATAAATAACTTGGTCGTAAGATTGAGTTATTTTTTATTATGTTCCGGGATAGGAACATAATAAAACCACCCGCTATGCGGGTGAG
>UQQI01000029.1 GCA_900543055.1 uncultured Mollicutes bacterium | reverse complement strand
GGAATTTTGGTTGGTGACGACCAAAGCGACAAATTTTAATTTGTCTTTTGTTCTTGATATTCTAGGCACTATTAGGGAGTTGATTTTATGAAATTAATACCAGAACAAGTAATTAATTTGAGGAGAGAAATTAATGAAGCAAGAAATAATATTTCTGAATATAAGGATTATTTAATAGATAAAAATAGTATGAGTAGAGATGATATATGTGGTACTCATGTTTTTGATAGCATTACAGAAGATAATTATATGTATAGTCTAAAAAAACTTGATGAAAAAGAAAAAATATTAGAAACTAGTGAGATAATATTTTATCCTGATACAGAATATGTTGATGTTGGAACAAAATTTGAGATTGAATTTAGTGATGGAGAAATAGAAAAATTCACTTTAGTAGATACACTTGATGGAGTAAAAAATGGCTCAGAATTTATTAGTACTTTATCACCTATAGGAAGCAGTTTAGTTGGTCATAAAGTTGGTGACACTGTATCATATAAAACACCAATGGGAACTTCAATTGTAAAGATAAAAAGTATTGATAAAGATAAAAAATCTTACATTTTGCCAATTCGCTTTTTAGAGTATTCAAATAGAATAAGAAATGGTGCAAAAAAAGCAATAAAAGAATGCCTAGAAAATGGAACATATCAAGATGAATGGCTAGTTATTAGTGAGTCACAATCAGAACTTTTAAAAAGAGAATTAAGAGGTTTATTGAGAAATAGAAATCCAGAAGATAGAGAATTTGTAAAAAATAGAATAATTGCAATTAAGATTGCACTTACAAGATATTCTGTAAATAATAATGATTCTTCAGATACTATTGGTATAGGAAGTAGTGTTTCTTTGAAACTAAAAAATGATACTGATACTTATGTGATTGAAAATGTTGAGATGATTAATCATGCATTAAGTACAGAATTTAATGAATTATATCTTGAAAGAATTAGTTCTATCGGTAATGTGGTTTATGGACTTAAAGTAGGAGATAAATTTAAGGTAAGAATTGGTACTAAAAATTATGATGGTGAAGTTACAGCCGTTAATGGTAAAAAATATGTAGATACTTTTTCTTATCAATATGTTAAATTTTAGATTTTTACATGTATTCTTTATAATATCAATTATAGTGAAGTGTTTATTTGTCAAAATAAATGATAAAATAGATTTACTATCTGATTTGACAGTATCTAGAAAATTTTGTTGTCATGCATTACTATTTAGGTTTTTATGTATGCCAAGTAGTCTAAGTAAGTATGGTTATTTCTATCAATATTATTGTTAGAATAGTTATATTTTTTATTATGTTTTCTTTTTTAGTTTAACAGCATAAGGTAAATCAATTTTTTTGTAGGTAGATAGTCTTTATTAACATATCTATATAAAGTAGCTATTGATTTATCTATGATATCATTATTTTCTATTTTTATTTGATATATAGATTTGTTTTTATCAACACCTCTTTTAATGATTGAATCTAATTTTTTAAATTCTTCACTATCTAAATTGATACCTTTAGAAATACTTCAAGGATTAATTCTAAATCTTTCTGCGATTTCAATTAATTTATCATTATGAGCAATTATTGAACTGATAAGTTTTCTTTATTCTAAATTTATATGTTTTCATGTTTTTTTATTTTAAATTTTTCCTTATATCTGTATAGAAAAGATATATTATACTATAATCAGACTTAATTCCGTTATTATTAATAAACTGACTTCCAAATAAAACTTAACGCTAAAGCAATTGTTAGAAGATAACTCTTGAAAAAAGTTTTATAATCCTTTATAATGAAGTAGTTTCGGAGGTATTATATGAAAATTAAATATACTCTTTTACATAAAGAAAAAGATACTAAGGCTCGTCTTGGTAAGATTGAGACTAATTATGGAGTTGTTGATACTCCAATGTTTATGCCTGTTGGTACTAGAGGTACTATAAAGGGTGTTTCTACAGATGAAGTTGTTGCGTGTGGTTCTGGTGTAATCTTGGCGAATACTTATCATTTATGGTTAAGACCAGGAGAGGATATAGTTAATTATTGTGGTGGACTTCATAAGTTTATGAATTATAATGGACCTATATTAACTGATAGTGGTGGATTCCAAGTATTTAGTTTGGCTAAAAATAAAGAAAAAGATATTACTGAAGAGGGAGTTCATTTTAAGAGTCATATAGATGGAGCAAAACTTTTCTTAACTCCTGAGAAGTCAATTGAAATACAAAATAAATTAGATAGTGATATTGCTATGAGTTTTGATGAATGTCCACCATATCCAGTTACTTATGATTACATGAAAAAAAGTGTTGAAAGAACACTTAGATGGGCAAAGCGTGGTAAGGCAGTTCATAATAATCCTAATCAATCTTTATTTGGGATAGTTCAAGGAGGAGAATTTAGAGATCTTCGTGAATATTCTTGTAAAGAAACTGTTAAAATGGATTTTGATGGTTATAGTATTGGAGGAACTTCAGTTGGTGAAGATAAACCTACAATGTATAAGATGATTGATGATGGAATTAGATATTTGCCAGAAGATAAACCAAGATATTTAATGGGTGTAGGAGACCCTATTGATATACTTGAAGGTGTTGAACGTGGAATTGATATGTTTGATTGTGTTCTTCCTACACGTATTGCAAGACACGGACAAGCTTTTACAAGAAGTGGTAAGATTAACTTCAATAATGCTAAATATAAGATGGATTTAGGTCCAATTGATGAAGAATGTGACTGCTATGCTTGTAAGAATTATTCAAGAGCATATATTAGACATTTAATTAGTGTTGATGAAATGTTAGGTGGAAGATTAATTTCTATTCATAATATTAGATTTTTAATTAGACTTACTGAAGAAATTAGAGAAGCTATTAAAGAAGATAGATTCTTAGATTATAAGAGAAGTTTTATGGAAAAATACAATGGTAATAAAAAGTAATTTTATAAATAGAAAATAGGACTATTATTAGAAGAAGAGACTACTTCTTCTTTTTTTTGTACTTCATCTTTATTTTGACTATTGTTTTCTATACTTTGATCATTTGAATTTACAACGTTAGCGATTTTAAATAGGGTTTTAGCATTACTTACAATTGGTTTTATTTGATAGTATATTGGTATTGCTTGGTTTACAATATCTAAGGTTTTTTTTGTACCTTCTAGTAGTTCTGCCCATTTTATTGTTCCTTTTAAATCAGCAAGTTTTGATAATAAACTTGTAGATTGTGGTATATTTGGATACATAGTTAGTCACCTCTATATTAATATATGTAAAGTGTTTAAAATGTTTAAATAAGTATTTTAAATTAAAATTAATTATGTTAAAATTATCTATAGTAAGAATACTAAAAGGAAGGTTGATTATATGGGGCTATTTTCAAAAAAGAAAAAAGAAGTTACTGCTCAATCAAATGATGTTGTAGGAAGTTTTCAAAATAGTCAGACTTCAGCATCTCTTGAAGGTAATGATCAAGGTGCAGTACAACAAGATGCACAAAATGTTCAACAAGTGCAACAAACCCAACAACCTCAACCAAATGCTGCTGATATATATAATACGATGCCAGGAGCTAATGGTCCTAGCCAGGCTGATGTGGTATTGCCAGAGGAGGCATCCGTTTTATCTGATAAAAGGGCAAAAATAAAACATCCTACAAAGGACTATAGATATACTATAATAAATGGTGTTGGTAAAAAAGAACAAGGTACATTTGAAGCAGAGAGTGAAAATGATGTAAGAAAATTTTTGCTTAGTCAAGATTATCAAGTTTTGGAAGTTAAAGAGAGAAGTAAATTTGATGTAGACATTGGTGCTAATAGTAAAATTGGCGCTAGTGACTTATCTTTTTCACTTACTCAGTTATCAACTTATATTAAAGCCGGTATTCCACTTGCTGATTCTGTTAGAATCCTTGCTAAACAAACGAGAAAAGCAAATCTTAAGAAGAGCTTTAATCAATTAGTTTATCAGTTATTAAAAGGTGAGAGTTTAAGTGATGCAATGCTTATGCAGGACAAAGTATATCCTAAACTTCTAGTTAATATGATAAAGACAGCAGAAATGACAGGTGATTTACCATCTATCTTGGATGATATGGCTGAATATTATACATCTATGGATCAAACTAGAAAACAAATGAAGTCTGCAATGACTTATCCAGTTGTTGTATTAACTATTGCTTTTGGTGTATTAATATTTATGCTTACATATTTAGTTCCACAATTTTCTACTATGTTTGCTGATAATGGAGCAGAAATGCCTGCGCTTACATTAGCAATATTATCACTTAGTGATTTTATTAAAACAAAGTGGTATATGATACTTTTAGTTATATTTGTTATAGTTTTTATATTTATTCAGTTGTTTACGAAAATACAAAAGTTTAAGGAAAGTGTTCAAATATTTCTTATGCATGTACCTGTTGTTAAAAATATAATTATATATAATGAAATTGCAAACTTTACTAAGACATTTGCATCTCTTTTAAATCATGGTGTATTTATTACAGATAGTATGGAGATTCTTAGTAAGATTACAAATAATGAAGTTTATAAAAGAATAATTAATAAGTGTCTTGAAAACTTAGGAAAAGGTGATTCAGTATCATCTGCATTTAAAGGAGAATGGGCAATACCTATTGTTGCGTATGAAATGATTGTTACAGGTGAGTCTACAGGACAGCTTGGTAATATGATGGAAAAAGTTGCAGGACATTTTCAAATGTTACATAAAAATGTAATTGATCAAATGAAAAGTTTAGTAGAGCCATTATTAATTTGCTTTTTAGCAGTTGTAGTTGGTGTAATACTTTTATCAATTATTCAACCTATGTTTAGTATTTATAGTCAAGTTAAATAGAGGAGGTAATTATATGGATATTGTTTATTTAATTATCTTTTTTATTTTAGGAACTCTTATGGGATCGTTTTTTACAGTAGTTGGTTCTAGACTTCCTAGAAGAGAAGATTTTATAAAAAGTAGGAGTCATTGTGATAATTGTACGCATGAACTTAGTTTACTTGATATGGTTCCTATTATTTCTTATTTGTTTTTACGAGGAAGATGCAGGTATTGTGGTACAAAGATAAGTCCTCTTTCTAGTTATATGGAATTTTTTACAGGAGTTTTATTTGCTCTTAGTTATTTTATATTTGGATTTTCTTATGAGTTATTAATTGCTTTAGGAATTGTTGCTTTATTAATAATTGTTAGTGTATCTGATATAAGTTATTATATAATTCCTGATCAATTACTAATATTTTTTTCTGGATTCTTTCTAATTATAACTTGTTTAAATAGTGGAGTAATGAGTGCTTTATTTAGTATATTATCTGGTATGAGTTTATTTTTATTAATGTATCTTGTAATGCTTATTGGAAACTTTTTATTTAAAAAAGAAAGTTTAGGTGGAGGAGATATTAAGTTAATGTTTGTCTTTGGACTGGTAATTAATCCTATTCTTGGTTTATTTGTTCTTTTTATAGCAAGCTTTTTAGCACTACCAGTATCTCTTATAATTCTTTTAAAAAGAAATGTTAATTTAGTACCATTTGGACCTTTTCTATTAATAAGTTGTATGTTTATATATTTTACACGAATAGATTTGAATATGATAATTGAATTTATTCAATCAATTTAAGAAAGAAATTCTTTCTTTTTTTTGACATTTATAATATTATATTTTGTGGGTGGTGATTGCATGAGAAATATTAGTATTTTACCAGCAGATACTTATACTGTTGTTAATAAGACTATAATTACAGATAAAGATAAAAAAGTTATTTCTATGTTATATCAGCCAATAATAGGATATAGTGCAGTTGCTCTTTATTATACTTTGATAGATGATTTAGATAGGCTTGAAGTTATAAGTGATGATTTAACTCATTATCATTTAATGACTACTATGCAACTTAATTTAGATGATATTGTAATCGCTCGTGAAAAACTTGAAGCAGTAGGGTTACTTAAAACTTATTTAAAAAAAGATAATGTTAATCAATATGTTTATTTATTATTTAGCCCTGTTACTCCACATGATTTTTTTAATCATCCAATACTTAATATTGTTTTATATAATAATGTGGGTAAGAAAGAGTATGATAAATTACTTAATTATTTTAAAGTACCTAGACTTAATTTGAAAGAGTATGATGATATTACTCATTCGTTTGATGAAGTGTTTAATAGTCGTGTTGGAACTATTATAGAAGAAATTAATGATGTTACTAAGAGAGATTCTAATAACATTTTAATTAATAAGGGAATTGATTTTAATACAATTATTTCAAGTATACCTGATACTCAAATGAGTAAGAATTGTTTTAATAGTGAGGTACGTACTTTAATTAATAATCTTAGTTTTATTTATAATTTAGATACTTTGGATATGCAAGGACTTATTCGTGACTCATTAAATGAAAAGGGTCTTATTGATAAGACAATGCTACGTAAGAGTTGCAGAGATTATTATAAGTTTGATAATGCTGGTAATTTGCCTACGGTAATTTATAATAGACAACCTGATTTTTTAAAGAAACCTAAAGGGGATAATTCTAGGTGGGCTAAACTTGTTTATACTTTTGAAAATGTTACTCCATATCAATTATTAAAGGCTAAGTATAAAGGAGCAGAACCAACTGATAGAGATAAGCGTTTAATAGAGAGTTTAATGATTGATCAGAAATTAAATCCTGGTGTTGTAAACGTACTTATAAGTTATGTTTTACAAGTAAATGATCAACAATTAAAGAAGAGTTTTGTTGAAACGATAGCTGGTCAATGGAAAAGACTTAATGTTGAAACTGTAGAGGATGCTATGCGTCTTACAGAAAAAGAACATAAGAAATTAAAGAAAATTATTAAACCTAAGGAGAAAATAGCAACTAAGAAGGAAACAAAAAATGATGTTCCTGTATGGTTTAATAAAGATAATGAAATTGATGAGGCTAATAGTGAAGATGTAGAAGAGTTAGAAAATCTTTTAAATGAATTAGTGTAAAATTGTGTAAATATATGGCTATAATTACCTTATAAACATTTACAAACTTTAATAATTATATCTATTATGATATATTTATTTATGGAGAAAATATAATATTAAAGGGATGCTAAATGAAATATAAGAAGAGTGAGTTTTATAAAATTATTAATGATATATATGAACATGATGCTTTTTTAAAACTTGGTGAATGTCGTCATCATGGTATTACTAGACTTGATCATTCACTTAGAGTAAGTTATTATACTTATTTAGTTACAAAAGCACTTCATCTTAATTATGTTGAAGCTACACGTGCTGCTTTACTTCATGACTTTTTTACTAATGAAGTAAAACAAGTTAATGTGTTCTTAAAAGTAACTAAACATCCTGAAATTGCAGTTAATAATTCTAAAAAATATTTTGAACTTAGTGAGTTTCAAGAAGATATAATTAGAACTCATATGTGGCCATGTACTTTAAGACCACCAAAATATTTAGAAAGTTGGATAGTTGATTTTATTGATGATATATCTGCTATATTTGAAAGAGGATATGTTACTAAGAATAGTTTAAAAACAGCTGCAAGTTTTGCGTTTATATTTATAGTTAGTAAATTCAGATAGTTAATGCTGTCTTTTTTTTTATTAATTAATATTTGGTGTATCAAAAATAATTTTAAATTTTTTCATATTATAATTAATTTTTATGGTGAATTTCTTGTTTTTAAAGGTGGTTTATGGTATACTTTGACAAGAAAGAAGTGAGAGGTATGAGAAAAACATTTATATTTGGTCATAAGAAACCAGATTCTGATTCAGTTATGGCAGCTATTGGGCTTTCATATCTAAAAAATAAATTGGGAGATAATACAGAACCTAGAGTACTTGGGAACATTAATAAAGAATCAAGTTTTGCGTTAAAGTATTTTGGGTTAAAAGAACCTAAGTACTTAAATGATGTTAAGCTTCAATTAAAAGATGTTAATTATCATAAAAAGTATTTTATTAAAGATACAGAAAGTATCTATGATGGATATCAAGCTATGCTTAAAGCAGAACTTACAGGTATTCCTGTTGTTAAGAGTGATAATACTTTTTTAGGGCTTGTTACTTTAAAAGATTTGTCTCATGTTATTATTAATGAAAATGTTGAAGATTTATATACTTCATATGATAATTTATTACATGTATTAAAGGGTGAAGAAATACTTAGATGTACTAAGGAAATTATTGGTAAAATATTAGTTGCAGCATATCGTAGTACAACATTTATTTCTAATGTTAAACTTACTCCTAATGATATATTAATAGTAGGAGATAGACATAGTTTATTAGAGTATGCTGTTAATTCTTCAGTTAAGTTAATTATATTAACTAATGACTGTTATATTAAAGAAGAACATGTAGAGATTGCTCGTAAGAATGGTGTTAGTATTATTAGAACTCCATATGATACTTATAGAGTTTCTAGACTTGTAGCGTTAGCTAATTACATTAAGACTATGATTAAAGTTTATAATCCAACTAAGTTTGTTGATACTGATTTTATTAGTGATGTAATAGACATTAATAATAAGTTAAAACATACTAATTATCCTGTAGTAGATAAGAATAATAAATGTCTTGGATTACTTAAAATTACTGATTTAAGTGAAAAACATCCAAAGAATGTTATGCTAGTTGATCATAATGAAAAACTACAAAGTGTTGAGGGATTAGATGAAGCAAATATCTTAGAAATCTTTGATCATCATAATTTAGGAAGTATAACTACTGGTTATCCAATTAATTTTAGAAATATGGCAGTAGGTTCTACTTGTACAATAATTTATACACTGTATAAAGAAAGTAACGTTGAAATTCCAAGAGAGATTGCAGGGGCATTATTATCTGGTATCTTATCAGATACATTAATTCTTAAGAGTCCAACAGCAACAGCAATTGATGAAAAAGCAGTTACTGAACTTTCAAAAATTGCAGAAGTTGATTATTATGACTATGGTATGGAATTATTAAAGAGTGGTACTTCACTTGATGGAATGAGTAAAGAAGATGTCTTATATAATGATTATAAATTATTTAATGTAAATGATAAGAATTTTGCAATAGGTCAATTCTTTACAATGAACTTCGATGATATTGAAAAAGAAATGGATGGATATATTCATGTACTTGATGAAGTTGCAGAATCTAATAACTATGCCTTAGTAGCTTTATATGTTACAGATATTATTAAAAATGGTAGTTATGTAATATTTAGTACTAAAGGAAAAGGTATAATGGATGTTGCTTATCAAAAAGATATGAGTGAAGGTGCATTCATAGATGGATGTGTTTCACGTAAACGTAACGTTGTTCCTCTAATTATGGAAGTATTTGAAAATTAACATTTATTTTTAAAAAGTAGGTTATCTACTTTTTTCTTTTACATTTTTCTAAATCTTTAATATAATTAATATAAGGTTGTGAGAATATGTATAAAGTAATTTATATTTTTTTAATATTTTTTATATATTCAATTATTGGATATTTATGTGAAGTTATGGGAATCTTTTTTGAAACAGGAAAACTTAATTTTAGCAGAGGATATTTTATAGGACCATATTTACCTATATTTGGATTTGGTTCTTTAATAATTACTTATTATTTAAATAGGTATCAAAATGATTTAGTTGCTTTATTTATAATGGGATCTTTTTTTTGCTGCTTACTTGAATATTTAACGAGTCTTATAATGGAAAAGATATTTAAACTTAGATGGTGGGATTACTCTCATAAAAAGTTTAATTTAAATGGAAGAATATGTTTAGAAACTGGTGTTTTATTTGGAATTGGTAGTTTAATTATAGTTAAAATTACTAATCCTATTATATTTAAAATGTTAAGTAGCTTTAATCATAACTTATTAATTATTATTGGAATTATTTTATTTATAATTATGTTTGATGACTTTTTGGTATCGACATTTACTATTTGTAAATTAAAAGTTGATACTTCAAAATTTACTGATAAAGATTCTACCAAACAGATTAGAGAAGAAGTTAAAAAATCTCTTAGAAAATATAGATTTTTTCATAATAGATTATTTAAAGCATTCCCAGATATTCCAGAGTACAATTATAATATTTCTAAGATTAGGGAGTATATTAATTCTAAGAGTAAGAATAACAAAAAATAATATTTTAAATTTTATTTATTTAGATGAATAATTTTATGAATAAAGAGAGATAAATAATTTTACTAGAAATTTTAATTTTGTTAATTTTACTATTAGGTATTGGAATTTTTATGTTTATTAGTTATAGTAATATTAGTAGCAATAATATGTAGATAGAATTTTATATTTATTATTGCTTAAGTTGTAGAATAGGAGGATTTATGAAATACAAGAGTGATATTTGTAAAAATATTTTTAGAGGATATGACATTAGAGGAATATATCCTAGTGAGATTGATGAAGATACTGCATATACTATAGGATTAGGTTTTGGTAGTCATATCAAGAGTATTGGGAAGACTAATTGTGTTGTAGGACATGATAATAGACTTAGTAGTCCTATTTTATATGAAGCATTAATTAAAGGTATTACTGAGACTGGAATTGATGTTATTAGTTTGGGTCTTTGTACTACACCAATGTATTATTATGCATGTATTAAATTAAAAGTATTTAGTGGTGTTATGGTTACTGCTTCACATAATCCTAAGGATGATAATGGATTTAAGTTTGCTTTCGATGAGGCAGGAAACTGTAAAGGACAAGAAATCCAAGATTTTTTAGAGTTTATTTTAAAAGGAGAATTCTCAAATGGAGAGGGTCATGTAAGTAATTATGATATTACAAATGACTATATTGAATTATTTAAGAATAACATTAATTTTGGAAAGAGACGTATAAAAGTAGTTGTTGATCCTGGTAATGGTACTACAGCAGTTATTGTTAAAAAGATATATGATTTATTCCCAATGGATATTGTTTATATTAATGATGATAGTGATGGAACATTCCCAAATCACCATCCAGATCCTTGTGTTGAAGATAATTTGGCTCAATTAAAGGCAAAAGTAAAAGAAGTTGGAGCAGATGTTGGTGTTAGTTTTGATGGTGATGGAGATCGACTTGGAGTAGTTACCGGAAAAGGACAATTTATTCCAACAGATATTTATATGATTTTAATAGTCAGAGATATTATTAATAAAGTTAGTAAAAAAGAGTTTTTATGTGATGTAAAATGTTCTAAGAGTTTTTCAGATGAAGTTGAAAAGTTAGGTGGAAAGTGTATCACATATCGTACAGGAAATTCTTATACAAAAGCTGCTGTTAGAGACATGGATTTACCATTTGGTGGTGAATTATCTGGACATGTTTACTTTAGAGATAGATGGCCTGGATTCGATAGTGGATTATATGCTGGTATTAGATTACTTGAAATTCTTTCTTATACAAATAAAGATATAAATCAATTACTTGTAGGAGTAAATGATTATTATTCAACTGAAGAAATTAAATTTAAGAGTCCAGATACTATTAAATTTGGAGTAATTGATAAAGTTAAAGACTATGTTGTTTCAAAGGGATATAAGTATTTAGATATTGATGGAGTAAAAGTATTATTTGATGATGGATGGGCTCTTGTTAGAGCAAGTAATACTGGACCAAATATTACTGCTAGGTTTGAAGCGGCTACCGAGGAAAGACTTAATGAATTACAAAATGAATTTGTTAATTTAATTAATGAATTAAATAAGGAATAGATAATAAAAAACTAGTTTAGTTTAATACTTTGCTAGTTTTATTTTTTTGATATTGAATTCAATATTTCTGATCTATATACTTCATATGATGGAGTAGGAGAACTTTATATTTTGATTTTGATATTGTCCATTAAATTGATTTGTATTTGTTTGATTTATAGGTTGATTATTTCCTACGTTTTGATTATTGTTCATATTACTTCTTACCTCCAAAAATAAAGTTGTTTATCACACACTATATTACTTTAATATAATTATTATATTATGTAGAGTAAAAATTCGTAAACAATAGGTAATTTTATTGTTAATGATTTAAAAATATGCTATATTTTATTTGACGTTTTCTAAAATTATAATAATTGGTTAATCACTACATGGAATTATTGTAGTTTTTTGTGTTTAGTTTTCTTTTATAAAGGAGGGAATTATTATGGCAATTAGTGAAGTTGAATTTGCAAAAGAAGAAAAAATCTTAAAAAAAGTAAAGAAACTTTTAGGAGAAACTCTTGATTCTTTAGGAGAAGATGTTTTATATGATGAAGAAAATTTAGTTGAGTTTAAAAAGATGATGTGGGAGAATGCTAATAGTTTTGATGAAGGAGAAATGCAACAAGTTATGAGTGCAACTTCTGATGAAGAACAAAAAGCATTGCAAAAACAAAATTATTTTAAGAAGCTGTGTTCAATTAGAAAAAAGCCTTATTTTGCATCTATTGTTTTTAAAGATGATGAGGGAAGTATATTTAATATTTATATGTCTCTTACTTATTTAAAAGACAAAGGCTCTAATAATATTCTATATGATTGGAGAAGTCCGATTTGTAGTTTATTTTACGACTACGAGACTGGTCCTTGTGAGTATGAGGCTCCTGGTGGAGTCTATAAGGGCGAATTAAAGAGAAAAAGACAATATAAAATTGAAAATGATAAATTGATTGGTGTTTTTGATAATTCATTAAATATTGATGATGAAGTATTACAAGAGGTACTTGCGAATGATTCAAATGAAAAGATGAAGAATGTTGTTAATACTATTCAACGAGAACAAAATAAAGTTATAAGAAACTTAGAAGATAATAATTTAATTGTACAAGGAATTGCAGGTTCTGGTAAGACTACTGTTGCACTTCATAGAATTGCTTTTCTTCTTTATAGATTAAAGAGTTTAAGTAGTAATAATATTCTTATTTTTTCACCTAATAATGTATTTACAGAATATATTTCAGATGTACTTCCATCTCTTGGTGAAGATAATACATTACAAACTACTTTTGCAGATTATTTAGCAAGTTTTTTAACAGAGTACAAAGATGTAGAAAACTTTACTGATTTTGTTTCTAGATATTATTCCTATAGTGAAGAGTATCCTGAACTTGTTGAATATAAACAAAGTGATAAGATTATAGATGACTTAGATGCTTTTATTTCTAATTATATAGATAATTGTCGTTTTACTCATGATTTTAAAGAGGGTGATGCTAATATTATTTATAAAGATGATATTAATGAGATGCTTCATGATAGGTATGATAAGTTACCTTTATTTGAAAGAGTAGATGAGATTGCTGAAAAGTTGTGTTCTAATAATTATAAAGGTAGTAGAAAAAAAATTAAGACTTATCAGAAATTATTAAGAGAAAATGCTAATTTTTCAAAGGATTATAAAAAGATATTTATCGAATTTTTTATGAGTGAATTTTCTCGTATTAAATTACCTGAAGTTATGATTAAGAAAATGGTTAATAAAGATGTTATTAATTATGAAGATGCTCTTATAATGGCATATATAAAGGGGAGTCTTGAAGGATTCTTATATGAAGGTAGCATTAGACAAGTTGTGATAGATGAGGCGCAAGACTATAATAGACTTCAATATATCATAATTAATAAAATATTTAGAAGAGCAGATTTTACAATTCTTGGAGATATTAATCAAAATATTAATCCATATTATCACTATAAGTCTTTGAATGATCTACGTGATTTATTTAGAGGAGATACAAAGTACTTAGAACTTTTAAAGACTTATCGTTCATCTCCTGAAATAATAGATTATACTAATAAGATTCTTAATTTAAGTCATGTTAATGCGATTAGACGTGATAATAATAAGCCTGTTGTTATTAGAAAAGGTGTTACTGATTTAAAGAAGAGATTAATAGAAGATATTAATTACTTGCAAAAAGAGTATAAAAGTACAGCTATTATTACAAAAGATAATAGAGAAGCAGAAGAGATTTATAAATTAATAAAGGATGATTTGAATTGCAGTTTGGTTGGAGCAAATAGTAAAGTTTTTAAGAAGGACTTAGTAATTATTCCTGCTTATGTTTCTAAAGGACTTGAGTTTGATTCAGTAATTATTTATAATGATCGAAATAATTCGTATAAAAAGAATGAAAGAAATTTATTGTATGTTGCTTGTACTAGGTGTCAGCATGAGTTATTTATTTATAATTAGGAGTTATAACCCTTTTTATTTTATGGTATAATTTTCTTAGACTAGAGTAGAGTTGAGGTATATTTTATGAATAATAATACAGAATTAAAATGTTTAAAATGTGGTTCTATTATAAGAAGTGGTGCTAAGTTTTGTACTAATTGTGGTAGTCAAGTTGCTACTAGTTTGAATAATATCAATAAAGTAATTGTTAAATCAAGTGATTTTCCTCTTATTTATAATAATTCAGATGATAGTATTCTTGAATATTTCTTGTCTTTAGAACTAAAAAAAGCAGGTATTGATGAAAAAACTAGTTTAATACCAGAAAATTTATTGAAAAGAAAAAATGTTTTTAATATTATATTTTCTATTTTATTATTTATTTATATTTCTTTAATATTTTTTCATTTTCCAATTTATACATATATAATAGGTGCAATATTATTAATAATTTTTTATTTTAAAACTAATAAGTATAATTTTATGGAATTTTTAAAGAAAGAAGTAAAAGCAAGACCTAGTGAGAAATTTTCTAATATTGTTATGTCTACTAAATTATTATTGGTAGAAGACACATCAAAAAAGACAAAACCTTTGATGATTATTAGTGCTATTGCCATATCATGTCTTGTGTTTTTAACTCCTCATGTTATGTACGAGAAGATGGAGAATGGTTACGCTGTTAGATTTTATACTTTCGGTTTAACTAATTATAAAACTGCTGAGATTCCATCTACTTATAGAGGAGAGAATGTTGTTAGTTTAAGAGGTAATACTTTTTCTAATATGCCTTATTTAGAAAAAGTAACACTTCCAGATACAATTGTTGAAATTAGAGGGCAGGCTTTTAAAAATTGTAAAAAATTACGTGAAGTAAATATGCCTAAAAAATTAGAATATCTTGGAGGTGGGGCTTTTTATAATGCTATATCACTTGAAAGTATTGAATTTCCAGATACTTTAACTTATATGGGTGGAGAGACATTTTATAATGCTTATTCTTTAAAAAGTGTAAGGCTATCTGAGAATTTAAGTGAGATTAGAGGAGACAGTTTTGAGTACTGTTATGCTCTTACTAGTATCACTATTCCAGATAGTGTTACAAGAATCGGAGGACATGCATTTTATGGAGATAGTAATTTATCTGAAGTTAATATAAGTGAGAATAGTTCTCTTAAGGAAATCGGTTCATCTGCTTTCAGATTGTGTGATAATTTATATGAAATTTATATACCTTCAGGTACAGAAGTCAATGAACGTGCTTTTAAAGAAAGTCCAACAGAAGTTAAAAGATATGGTGAGACTTTCTCTTCATATTATTAATTACCCTTTTAACTAGTATTTCTTTTTACATTTTAATTTGGGAGGTTTATATATGAACAATAAGTTTATACATTTGTTATATGTTCCAACAATGAGTTGTAATATGGCTTGTAAGTATTGCTATTTGGAGGATAATACTTATGATGATTGTAAGGAATATAAGGCAATAGATACTTTAGACTATGCAGTTCGTAAATTTAGAGAGAGTGGTGTTGTACCATTTAATATATCTTTGCATGGAGGTGAAGTTACTACTCTTTCTCATGATGATTTTTATAGTTTGATTGAATATATTAGTGATTATTATTCTTCTAATAAAGAATTGATTTCTAGTGCTGGTTTTAGAATAGGAACTCCTCATATTAAGACAAATTTATATGGTATAGATAAACATTTTGATACAATAAAAAAATTTAATGTTTCAATTTCTGGAAGCTTAGATTTACCATTTTCACTACATAGAAAATATAGAGTAACAAAAGGTGGTAAGGATACTTTAGATAAAATATTAAAAAATATAGAGTTATTCAGAGATGTTCCTAATAAGAAAAAGGTTTCAGCAACTATTTTTAAGGAACATTATGAATATATTGATGAGATAATTGAAGATATTAAATTTTTAAATAAAAATACGTGCCTTGATATGAATGACTTTAATTTTATGATAGGATTTGACTATAATTCTAATAGTCTTTTGCACCACTTATCAGAAGAAGAACAGGTTAAATTTTATAACAAAATGCATGAAGAATTTGATGGAACTGACTTGGATAGTGGAGTAAATGGAGCTTGGTTTGATGAATTTGGACCAGAATATTGCTCCAATTGTGATAATTGTGGAGAAAAATTCTTTTTATTAGAAAAAAACGGAGATATTTACTCATGTGTACGTGGACAGAAAAATAAAGATTATTATTATGGCAATATATATACAAATACTGTTGACGAGATACTTAATAAGGCGATTGAAAAAATATTTATTAATCATAATAAATTGTCTTTTAATGATGAATGTAGGGAATGCGGGTATTTGTATTTATGTAAAACAGGTTGTCCTTTTGTTAAGAATAATTATAATTCTAATAAAAGTTATACTTGTTTGTTACAACAAAGAATGTATAAGGATAGAAATTATTTAAAGGATGAGTTTAATAGTGAGAGTGTATATCAATATGTTAAAAAGATGAGAACATGTAAGGTAGATGAGTTTATTCCAGAGAAAAGTAATATAAATAATTATCCACCATTACAAGAAATAATAAAATATGATGAAAAATTAAAATATATTTATGATAAAGATTCTTTTATATTATCTATTGATGGTAATTTATATAATTTAGAGTCACAAATTATAAAGAAAACAAGAGATGTAGTTTATTTTACAACTAAGTCAGTTATAAAAGTTTATATGAAGAAAAAATTAATTTTAGAAGATTGTGATTATCCTGAAAACAATTCTTTATATATAATTTTATTATCTGGTAATTTGGTTAAGTATGGAGATGAAGGACGTACTAAACAAAGACATATTTCTACTAAACAGGTATATAAGGGTGTTTTAGATAATACTATTTCTGATATGGATGATTATTACATGTATGATATTTCTAATTTCATAAAAGAATTTAGTTATGAATATTCAGATATTAATGAAAATAATTTATTTTTTACTACGTCATATTTAAGAGATTATCATTATTTAAAGCAAAAAAACAATGCTTATTATCATATACAAGCTATTAATTTGCCTTTTCAAAATATTGAATTTTATTATATAAAAGAGGAGATTTAAAATGAATAAAGAACCAGAAACTTATGAAGAACTTATAAGAAGAAAAAGATGCATTAATTTAACTAAATATTATGAATTAACGCAGGATGATTTAAATGAGATTTATAATTTTTTAGAAACACATAAAGATGGATATACTAAGTGTGGTAGTGATACTATTTTATTTATGATTAATGGAAATGTTACTCCTATTAAAGTAATAAACACAAAATGTATAGATGCAACTATTGATGGTATTGTTATGAGTGATAGTATATTTAATATTATTCCTCATTATGTTCCTACGTCTCACTCTGGATATAGTGGAGGATCATCTTCTAATAATAACAATAACAACAATAACAATAATAATAACAATAATAGGTAGGTAATATATGACATTAATATCTGATAAATATCAAAATGAAAAATTAAATAAATTAAATATTAATATAAAAACAAAGTTTATTGTTGGCGATAAAATCTTAGAAAGAAATAGTAATAATACTTATAATGATAATATTGATAAAGGAATAATTGCTTTAAAAGAGTATTATTTAAATAATAAGTTAATTTATACAGAAAGATGCTTTGATTCTAGAATGGAGTATAGTTTTATTTCAGATGATTTAGATGATACTTATATATGTCCTAATTGTTCAGCAACTTATAAAATTAGTGATAATAATTATAATTGCCCATATTGTGGAACTTATTATAATATTGATTATACAGATAAAGAATTGGGTAATAAATATCATTATGATAGAGTATTAAGAAGTAATAAATATAGAGTAATTACTGGTATAGTTGATATTATTTTTAGTTTGATTATTTCATTTATATTTATAAAGTATACTTCTAGAACTTTTAATGTGTATGATATTTCAAAAGTATTTATATATGGCGGAATACTTTCACTTATCTTATATTATTTTTTCTATATTATGGATGCTTATGTTATACTTGAGCCAATAAAGGTATATAAAGATAAAATTAATGAAAAGCAAATAGAATTTTGGAATAGAACAAAAATTGATAAAAAAAAGTTTTACAATAATTTAAATTTTGAAATTAGAAAGAAGTATTATAGCACTAATGATATTATTGATTATGATGTTATAGACTATGATGATTTTAGTGAGTATAGAACTGATAATAATTTATTTGTTAAAATTAAAATTTATGTTAGAATTATGAAGTTTATTAATAATAAGATTATTCCTAGTTATAAAGAAGATGAAATAGTGCTTAAAAAAGAGAATAGGAATGTTCTTGAGAATGATGATTTAAAGGCTATTAAGTGTTCCAACTGTGGAGCAAGTATTGATGCTTTAAAAGGAGAATGTGAATATTGTCATACTAAAATTAATTCTATTCAAGAGTGGGTAATTGATGATTAGTTATTATTTATAATTTTATTAGTGTAGAGCTGATAATGTGAATAATAAGAAGACTTTAAAATTAATAAGGAATGTTCTTATAATTGTGATATTTATTTTAATTTTTTTATATATAAGGAAAGTGCGTTTAGAATTTTTTATTTTAAGGCTTTTTTTAGAATATTTAATTAACATAAAATGTTTTATTTTTATATTGACAAA
>UQQI01000028.1 GCA_900543055.1 uncultured Mollicutes bacterium | reverse complement strand
CATATTTTGTAATTTTGTGTTTTTTTTAATTGTCTACCCTATAGGGTGCATTTCAGAAAAGTGTATTTTAAATTATGGATTTAATCTATTTGGTCCACGGAATAAGAATTGTGATTCTTTAACACTAGGAATTCCAAGTAATAACATTGTAAGTCTATCAACTCCTATTGCAAATCCACCATGTGGAGGACATCCATGCTTAAAGAAATCTAAATAGAATTTAACATCTTCTCCTAAACCTTTTTCTTTTGCATTCTTAACTATTTCTCCATATCTATGTTCTCTTTGAGCACCTGTTGTAATTTCAATACCTCTCCAAATTAAATCATATCCTTGAAGAATTCCATCTTTGTCTCTCATATGATAAAAAGCTCTTTTCTCAGCTGGAAAATCTGTAACAAATAAAAACTCTGAATTAAACTTTTCTTTAGCAAGTTTATAAGTTAATCTTTCAGCTTCTGTTGTTAAATCATTCTTTTCACTATCTTCAACTTTATAATCATATCTTTCTTCTAATTCTTTATAAATGTCAGCTAATCTCATCTTAGGAAATGGTACAGTAGGAACAACTATTTCACTATCAAATAATTTTTTTACTTCTTCCCCATATATTTCATTAGTTTTTTCTAATGCATATTTTAACATTTCAGCCTCTAAATTCATAACATCATTAAAGTCATCAATATAGGCAAACTCTACATCAAAAGATGTAAATTCAGTAGCATGACGGGAAGTATTAGAGTTTTCTGCTCTAAAACAAGGAGCAACTTCAAATACTTTTCCAAATCCTGATGCAAGTGCCATTTGTTTATAAAATTGTGGACTTTGAGCAAGATATGCTTTTCTATCAAAATATTTTACTTCAAATACTTCAGAACCAGATTCACTAGCAGCACCAATCATTTTAGGAGTATGAATTTCAGTAAATCCATTATTATATAAATACTCTCTCATATATCTAACTAATGTACTTTGAACCTTGAACATTAAAATATTCTTATCACTTCTAAGATCAATATATCTATAATCAAGTCTTGTGTCTAAATTTACTGTACTTAAATCTTTATAATTAAATGGAAGTTCACCTTCATTTTTACTAGTAACTTCAATAGTACTTGGAATTAGCTCCATTCCATTTAATTTAACTTTAGGACTTTCCATAATAGTACCAGTAACTTTAATAGTAGACTCTACTGCTAAATTATCAACTATTTCTACTAATTCTTTATTTTTTTCTTCACTTTTTTCTATAGTTATTTGTACTTTTCCAGTAGCATCTCTTAAAACTACAAATTGTACCCATTTTAAATTTCTAACTTCATCTACAAATCCACTTACTGTAACTTCTTCATCAAAATGATTTTTTAATTCACTAAGTGCTATACTCTTCATAATTATTCTTCCTCCTCATGATGACAATGACCACAACACTCATGACCCTCAGAGTGAGTTCCACAACAGCATCCATTATCTGTCATATCATATTCTTTCCCATCATCTTCCATTGCATTTATTTTTTCATCTAAGTAATAAATTAAAACATCTAAACTAATAATTTCTTCTTCTTTAGTTATATTATTTTTAATTTTCACTTCATTGTTATTTAAATCTTCACTATTTAAAACACAAGTAAATTTAGCATTTAATCTATCTGCTTGTTTAAATTGACCTTTTAGTCCACGACCAGTATATTCTGTATCAACAATGAATCCTGCAAGTCTTAACTCTTGTGAAAGATATGCAGCATACTTTTTCTCATCATCATTTACATACATTAAGAATAAATCAATGTCTTCAACTATTGGTAATTTAACTTTTTCAAGTTCAAGAGCCATTACAAGTCTACCTATACCACTTGCAAAACCAACACATGGAGTTTCTGGTCCACCTAATTGATTAACTAAACCATTATATCTTCCTCCACCGCCTAAAACGTTATTAGAACCAAATCCATCTACCTTTGCTTCAATTTCAAAAACAGTATGATTATAGTAATCAAGTCCACGAACAATTCTTGGATTAATTTCATATTTTATTTGCATAATATCTAAATATTCTTGAACCTTTTCAAATCTATCACGACTATCTTCATTTAAGAAATCAAGTGTAGTTGGAGCATTCTTTAGTATTTCATTTTCTGCATCTACTTTACAATCTAATATTCTTAATGGATTCTTTAATAATCTTGCTTGGCAATCTTCACAAAAATCATTAATATGTGGTTTAAAATATTCAATTAATGCTTCACGATAATTTGCTCTACTTTCATTATCACCTAAACTATTTAAGTTTACTTTAATTTCTTTTAATCCTAACATTTTATATAAATTTACTGCTGCGCTAATAATTTCAGCATCACTAAGTGGATCATCACTACCAAGAATTTCCATACCAAATTGAGTTAATTCTCTATCTCTTCCAGATTGTGGTCTTTCATATCTATACATTGTTCCGTTATAGTAAACTTTTACTGGTTGGTTAGGATCACCATACATCTTATTTTCAATATAACTTCTAACAACTCCTGCAGTTCCTTCGGGTCTTAAAGTAATATTTCTTCCACCTTTATCTTGAAAATCATAGCTTTCCTTAGTAACAATATCAGTAGTATCACCTATTCCTCTATGAAATAATTCTGTCGCTTCAATAATAGGTGTACGAATGTAATTATAATTATACTTTTCCATTAAAGCATCAATTACAGTACCAACATATTTCCAAACCTTCGCATCACGTCCTATAATATCATTACAACCTTTTTGTCTTTGTATCATCTTATCCCTCCTAAAAATAAAAAGATGTCACCCCTAAGGACGAATTATCTTCGTGGTGCCACCTTATTTTTTTCTCATAATACTTTTATCGCAGTAAGCGCTTCCAATTAACTGGATGTCTTCATTTTATCTAAATTAGCATTTCCACCAAACATACTATCTCTATAAATATCAATAAAACTACTCTTTCCAAAGAAGTTATCTATATTATAAAACAAAATTATTTCTAAAACAATTATTTTTTTACTAATTCAAGTCTTTTTTTGTATAATTCTTCATATTTTTTAGGAGAAAATCCATTATTTATAATAAATTCATCACAAAAATCATCAAATCTTTCTTTCATAAATTTATTAAATTCTAAAGAATTACTTAATTTACAAGAACTAACATATTCTTTTAAGAATAAAGAAATAATATCTCCATATGTATACACTATATCATCTATTAAATCTAAATTATAGTTACTAATATTATTTAACTCTCCACTTTTAGAATTAATATATTTACTAACTAAAGAAGAAAAATGATCATTAGATATATCTTTATATCTATCTTTTTCTATATATTCATCATCCAATAAAGATATAATATAAGTAGAAAACATATTATCATGTCCAATAATTAAATCATCAATCAATTTATCTATAGCAACTTCTTTTTTAATATTATTTTTTATTAAATAATCTAATAATAAATTCTCAAATAATTTAGAAATAACTTCTATATTTAATGAATTATACATGTATTTATTATATTTAGAAACAGAACTTGCTGAATCAAAACACTCAGTATCATAAACATGACCCATTTCATGGACTAATGTAAACATACTATCTACATTGTATGAAAAATTATTTACTAAGACATGTGAATTACCATTTAATGGATTATGTAACATTAAACCATAATACTTACTATCACAATTTTTCATATCAAAAGAAATTATTTTTTTATCAATTAAACTATTGAATAAATAAGAAATTCCCAACTCTTCACAAAAATCATGAAATATAGTTATAAATTCGTCTTTACTGAAGACATTACTTTGCTGTGAATATTGACACCCTTCTATTTTTTCATAAAATAATGGTTCTATTCTTACTAAAATTTCATTTAAATAGTCACTATGAACATCTTTATAATAGCAAAAATCACTAACAAAGTTTTTTTCATATAAATTGAATTTATTTTTAAACTTCTGATACTCTCTTTTACTTTTAAAAATATCTTTTCTTTTAATTTTAAAATCACTACCAAGATTTTTTAAAACTCCTTCAAGATTTTCAATATAGCTATATAAAGCAAATTTTATTTCTCTATTTTTTTCAGTATCTAACATTTTAAGACAAAATTTTAATTCATTTATAATTTCTTTTTCGCTACCAAGCATAATTCACCTCATCATAGGCAAAAAGAAACTATTAAATAGTTTCCTTTACAATAACCATGCCCTTTTTTAAATCTCTTCTAAAAAATCTATATGTTGTTCTAATAAGTAAATATACTGGTAATGCTACAATAATTCCAGTAATTCCAGCAAGAGTACCTCCTACAGAAACTGCCATTATTGTTATAAGTGGATTTACATCGTTAGTCTTACCATAAACTTTAGGTGAAATTAAGTATCCATCTAATTGTGGGAAAATAAGACAAATAACTGTTGTTGCTATCATTAAAGGAACTGATACTACACTTGCTAAAATAATCGCAATAATATTAGTAATTAGTCCTCCAAAATATGGAATAACTGTTGTAACACAAGCAAGAATTCCAAGTATTAACCAGTTTGGATGTCCTACTATAAAGAATAAAATGCTATATTCAAACAATTGAATTACCATAAATATTTCAAGTCCTTTTAAATAATTAGTAATTTCAGTATCCATAATTTTAAAATATTCAAAAAATCTTTTACTAATTGAAAGCAATAACTCTTTTACATAACTCCTAATCTTATCCATATCGGCTAAGAAATAAATAAAACCTACAAATCCAACAATAAACTTACCAATAAAATTAAATGAACCATTTAAAAGATCCATTGTAGTTGATGAAGCTGTTGGTCCGATATTTTTTATCATTGTATTTAAATAATCCGTAACTTTTATTTCGAAATTACCTAAATTAATATCAAACTTACTATCAAAATTATTCATTACTTCAACAATCATTTTTACAAGTAAGGATAGTTGCTCATAAATAAGTGGAAGTGTTATTGCTAGTATACCAGCAACTAAAAGTATTATTCCAAGTAAAACAATAACTATAGAAAATCCTTTACTTAGTCCTTTTTTATTTAACCATCTGACTAATGGAGTAAATGCATAAGCAAACGCAAAAGATACAATAAATGGAGCAAGAACACTTATACATTTAACAAACAATCCCCACCAAAGTCCTATATTAGAAAACGTAATATATAAAAGTAACATCAAAGCTGTTATATTAATAATTTTATAATTTAATTTATTATTATGCATAAAATCATCTCTCTAACATTATAGTTGTTGGACCAATATTTGTAATATCTACTTCCATATCAGCCCCAAATATACCAGTTTCAACATGAATACTTTCACTTAAAACTTTATTAAATTCATCATATAACTTAGATGAATATTCACCACTTAAAGCATTAATATAACTTGGTCTATTTCCTTTTTTAGTATCAGCATATAAAGTAAATTGAGATATTGATAAAATACTCCCACCATAATCTAAAATACTTTTGTTCATAACACCATTTTCGTCTGGAAAAATTCTAAGATTAAGAACTTTTTTTACAAGATAATTGATATTTGATATATCATCACCTTCAGTAAATCCTACAAAAAGCACAAGTCCTGAATCAATCTTACCAACTACTTTGGAAGAAACACTAACACTTGATTTTCCACTTCTTTGCACAAGCACTTTCATCGCATTTCCCTCTCAACTTTTTCTATATAAGAATTTTTATTAATATTTGCAATTAACTTATTTAACTGTTCAATTCCAGTTACATAGCAATTTACTTCGTAAACAGAATTTCCACCCTTATTCATTGTTTTAATTCCATCAACGCTAACATTCATCATAGAAATAATTTGTAATAAATCAAGCATATGATTATCACTATCATTTGAGTATACTAATAAACTAGTTAAGTATCTCTTATTAACATTAGTATTCCATTTTACATCTACTGTACGATTTTCAAGCATAGACAAATTATGACAATGTATTAAATGGACTGAAATACCATTTCCTTTAGTAATGTATCCAACTATTTCATCACCATATACTGGATTACAACAATTGGCTAAATTAACTTTAACTTTATCTATACCACTAACAATAATATCCGCATCCTTACTCTTCTCAGTTACTTTAATAACTTTAGGAGCAGGAACATTTTCAATAGGCTTATCAATTATATTAATAACTCCATTAGCCGTAGATTTACCATTTCCAATTGCTAAATAAATTTCTTCTAGATTATCAACTTTAATTTCTTCACAAATTTTTTTAACATTTTCATCACTAGTAAATTCTGAAATAGATAATTTTCTCTTACGTAATTCTTTTTCTAAAGTATACTTTCCACGTTCAATATAAATTTCCCTATCATTTTTAGTAAAAAATGAACGTATCTTATTTCTAACTTGGGTAGATTTAACAAAATTTATCCATTCTTTTGATGGAGTAGAACTCTTATTAGTATTAATTTTAACTATATCATTATCTTTTAATTCATAGTTTAAAGGAACTATATTATTATTAACTATTGCTCCAACTGTAGTTTCTCCAACTTTTGTATGAATATGATATGCAAAATCAATTGGAGTTGCTCCTCTTGGAAGTTCAATTACATCTCCCTTTGGAGTATAGCAATAAATATTATTATTTAAAACTTCGTCTCTAACACTATTAACAAACTCTTCACTATTCATATTTTCATGACTTAAATCAATAATAGACTTAAAGAATTGAAGTTTTTGTTCTGTAGTGTTTTGTAAGTTAGCAGCGGTGTTACTTCCATTATTTTCTTTATATGACCAGTGAGCAGCAATACCATTTTCTGCCACTTCATCCATCTCATGTGTACGAATTTGTATTTCAAATAAATCTCCACCTATTCCAAATACAGTTGTATGTAAAGACTGATACATATTAGGTTTAGGCATTGCTATATAATCTTTAAATCTCTTAGGTAATGGTCTAAACTTAGAATGAATTAAACCAAGAGCTAAATAACACTCTTGTTCAGTATTGACAATAATTCTAAGAGCAAGTAAATCATATATATCACTAAACTTTTTACCTTTATTTAATTTATTATAAATACTATAAATACACTTAGAACGTCCCTTAATTTCATGAGGAATATGATGCTCATTTAATAAATCAGTAACCTCATGTTCCATATCTAAAACATACTTATCGCGTTCAATTTTAGTCTTATTAAGCCTTTCTGCAATATCATAAAATACATCTGGTTTTAAATATCTAAGTGATAAATCTTCAAGTTCACTTTTAATTTTATGAATACCTAAGTGATCTGCAATAGGCGCAAGTATTTCTAATGCTTCTTTGGCTTTAATCTTTTGTCTATCTTCTGGTATTGCCCAAAGAGTACGCATATTATGAAGTCTATCTGCAAGTTTAATAATTATTACACGAACATCTTCACTCATACCAACAATTATCTTTTTATAATAATCTATTAAATATTCATTCTCAGTAGAAAAATGAATTTTACCAAGCTTTGTAACCCCTTGAACAAGTTTCGTAATTTCTCGTCCAAATTCTTCTTCCATCTCTTCTGGAGTACAATCACAATCCTCCAAAACATCATGCATAAATCCAGCTGCTATTGTTTGATAGTCGGCATAAACTGTAGTAAGAATTAAGGCTACATTCATCGGATGATAAATGTAAGCCTCTCCACTCTTTCTATATTGTCCATTATGCTTTTTCAAAGCAAAAGAATATGCACGTTCTATAACTTTAACTTGTTCTTCATCTTCAATATACTCATGTACCTTACTAAGTATATCCTCTATCTTAACATCATCTAAATTCTTAGTTTTTGACAAAGAACTCATCTCCCCTCAATTAACAATTTACTCCTTTTACCTCTAATTCTTCATAATCATCTTTATATACTTTTTTAGGTTTTACTTTCTTACCAATATTTTTCTTTTCAATACTTAAGAAAATAATTGTTGCTATAAAAATAGATGAATATGTACCAGCAATTAGCCCAAATAACATAGCAATATTAAATGTAAATATACCACTTGAACCAAGAATTAATAGTACAACTACTGGAATTAATGTAGTTAAACTTGTATAAATTGTTCTAGTAAATGTCTCTTGTACACTTAAATTAGCAAGTTCTTCTAATTTCTCAGAAGTCATCTTTTTACTATTACCATATTCATTAATATTTTCACGTATTCTATCAAATAAAACAATTGTATCATTAATAGAATAACCAATAATAGCAAGAACTGCTGCAATAAACATAGAAGACACTTCAAATCTTGTTAATGCAAATAAAGCAAATATAATACATACATCGTGAATTAAAGCAACAACTCCACCTACTGCATAACTAAATTTAAATCTAATAGATACATATAAAATAATTCCGATTAACGCAATTAATACTGATAATATTGCATTCTTAATAAGTTCTTTTTGAACTAGGTTAGAAACAACACCAATATTTACTTTAGCATCATATTTTTCTTCAAAATAATTATTAGTCTCTTTTACTTTATCTCCATCTAATGCATCATCAATTCTAATACTTATCTCATCTGTACCAATATCTATACTGCTATCTTTTAATTTTAATTTAGAAAGATCTGCTTCAAGTGCTTTCTTACTAACATCTTTATCAGTAACAATAGTAACATCAGTACCAGCGCGATAATCAATACCAAGATTTAATCCTTTAACACCAATCATAATTGAACCAATAATTATAATAATTAATGATATTGCAATAGCTATTTTTTTATATTTAAAGAAATTAACTTTATTAAACATATTAGGCTTTGCTTCTTCATTCTTAGAAACATCAGGTATATCTTCTTTCTTAATATTTATAAATAACTTTATCTTATCATTAAAGAAATTACTATTTACAAATATTTTTAATAAAGATCTAGTTAAGAATACCATAGTTACCATAGTAACAAGTACAGTAATAATTAACATAGTAGCAAATCCTTTAATACTAGATTCACCAAACATAAACATTATAATCGCAACTATTAATGTTGTAATATTTGAATCAACTATAGCACTAAAACTTGATTTAGAACCCTCTTTAAATGCTGTAGGCAAACTCTTACCCTTTAGTAATTCATCTTTAATTCTTGCAAAAGTAATAACATTAGAATCAACTGCCATACCAATACCTAGAACTAATGCAGCAATTCCTGGTAACGTTAAAACTCCACCTACTAACCAAAATATTCCAAATACTAGGAATGTATAAATCATCATAGAAATTGATGAAATAAATCCAGCAAAATGATAAATAAAAATTAAAATTAATACTATAGCAATAATAGCAATTATTCCTGCTATTAAAGTAGTATGAAGTGTTTCATCACCAAATGATGCTCCAACAGTTTGTGAAGACACTTCACTTAATTTAGCTGGAAGTGAACCACTATTAATTAAATCAACTAAGTTACTAACTTCATCATCAGTAAAACTTCCTTGAATAATAACATCACTAGCAAATCCTTGTGATACAGTAGCAGCACTTAAACAATTAGACTCACTTGTACCACACATACTACCTTTTTTTTCATAACTATCAGTTAATTCATTAAAATCTAACCAAATAACTATAGAATTATTTTTTTGTTCACTAATCTTTTTAGTTACTTCATAAAATTTATCTTTATCTTTTATTGTTAGAAGTACTGCAGGTTTTCCACTTGAATCTTGACTAATTTTCGCACCACCTGCTTTTAATACATCACTACTCATAAGTAAATTATCTTCTGTATCTCTAAAAGATAATGTTGCAACTGTAGCTAATTGATTACGTGCCTCATCAGGATCTTTTACACCAGCAAGTTTTACACGAATCTTATCACTACCTTCAATTGTAATTTCAGGCTCACTTACACCTAAACTATCAATTCTTTTACTTAAAGTTTTATAAGTTGCTGTTAACTTTTCATTAGTCATCTTAGAACCATCAATTGATTCAGCTTTATAAAGTATTTCAAACCCACCTTGTAAATCTAAACCGAACTTTAAGTTACTAAAAAGAGGAATAAATGAAAAGCAAATAAGAACAGTAAGTAAAACTAAAACGATAGAAGTTATAATAACCTTTTTCTTTCCGTTTTTCTTCTTCATAATTCCACCTCTACAAAATTTCTTCGTCATTAATCATTTTCATATAATATGAATTTATCTCATCAAATGATATATTTAAAATATCATCAACAATATCAGAAAGCATAAGACCAGTTTCATTTCTCCACTTATTAATAATCAAACATTTCCATAAATCATACTTAGAAATAGAAAGATTACCATATTTTTGAAGTTCATCTACTTTAGACTTTAAAGCAGGTCTTACTCTCTTATATAATTCTTCTAAAGAACTAAATTCATAATCCATAGAAAATCACAACCTTACAACGAACTAATATTATTATATCTAAATAATATTAAAAATTAAAGTATTTATAAAGAAAAAAAGAATTAATCATCCTTTTTTGCCCTAGGAAAACTCTTGAAATAAACCTCTTTTAATCTATCTGTCGTTACATGAGTATAAATCTGTGTTGCCTTAATACTCTCATGTCCAAGTAATTTTTGTACTGATAACAAATCTGCTCCTTCATTAAGCAAATGTGTAGCAAAAGAATGTCTTATCATATGAGGAGAAATATTTTTATTTAAACTAGTTTTTTTAATAATTCTATCTAGTATATAACGAACTCCTCTATCAGTTAATCTTTCGCCATTATTATTTAAAAATAAAAATGAAGAAGAATACTTATTTAATTTATTATATCCATCACTTAAATATAAATCTAACGTATCACTACAATACTCTCCATAAGTAACATATCTTTCTTTATTACCTTTTCCAAGTATTAATATACTTTTACTAGACTCATCAATATCACTTAGCTTAATACTTACAAGTTCACCAACTCTAACACCAGTTGCATAAAGCATCTCTAATATAAGTCTATCTCTTTGCCCAAGAGAAGTACTTAAATCACATGCATTAAATAATTCTTCTAACTCATTATATTCAAAAAATCTAGGTAATTTTTTTCCTTTTTTAGGACCATTAATAAGAGAAAAAACATTAGTTTTAACAACTCCATTATTCGCAAGATACTTATAAAATCCACGAAGTGCACTAAGTTTTCTATCAATTGATGAATTATTATCTTTTTTTGTATCTTTTAAATACATTAAATAAAATCTTATATCACTATACTCAATACTTTTATATTCAAGTTCTTCACTCTCAATGTAATCAAAATATTCAACTATGTCATCTCGGTAACTAGTAATAGTATATTTAGAATAATGTTTTTCATATTTTAAATAATCTAAATACTCATTAATTATCTTTCTTTTCATATACTTTACCTTTCGAATCCATAAAGTCAAATAAATTAAGTTGTCCATCAAAATGACTCTCATCTGTCTCAACTAATAATTTATTTATGATACTAGAAATATCGCTACCTCTTCTGTCAAGATTATATCTATTAATAACACATTTTCCTTTTTTGTATGAATCTATTGCCTCTTCTACATTTCTTATTAGAGTATATGAACTAAATGACCATCTACATTTTTTTAGTGCTTCAAAGTACTCATCAATACTACCAACATTTTCTCTAAAGTAATCACAAAACTTCTCATAAATATTAGTACAACCATTCATTACATATTCTTCAAAGTCATCTTCATAAAATAAAGTAGATAAAAATTTATCAAATATTTCATTGACTTCTCTATAAGAATCATTAATACTTCCTCTAAAACTATCATAAGTAACTTTAGACAATCTTCTACTACAAGAACTATAAACTGGGTTAAAAAATGTAAGTTCTTCTCCTTTTCTACGAGCAATAAAATAGTCATTATCTTCATTATCAATTCTACCCTTGCTAATTAAATACTCAGTTAATTCTGAACTATTATTAAATTTCATAGTAAAATAATCGAGTCTTTCTAAACTTAATCGTTCTTTCTTATCAATATATTTAAATGATTCATTATCTTCTAAATTAATGATTTTATAATCACTACTATTTTTTTTCTTAGCAATTAAGTAATATTTACTTTTTCCCATAACATCACCCCTAATCACCTATATAATATTTAAAAAAAAGAAGAAAATCAAATAATATTTTCAATATTTTCTTCATTTTCTTTTATATCTTCCATAAATACTACTTCTAATAATAAATTTTGTGTAACATTTCCTACCTCATATCTAGTATCACTTAAATTATATATAAGTGAGTCAAATCCTTCCCATAGAGAAAACGAAAATAAAAAGGCAAATATTTCTTGAAACATATCAAAACCATCTTGAAAGAATAAAAATATATACATAATAAAGGAAATAACCCCAATAAATATTAAAGAAATTGCTTTATTTCTATATCTTGTATAAATTTTTTGTATCTTATAAAGTTCAATAGCATAATGCTCTTTAAATATATGTCTTACAATCTCTTGTTCTTTTTTAGAAACATCAGGACATCTTACATGAAAATTAATTTTAACATCATTTTCTAACATAGATGTTTTATCTTCAATATATTCATAAACATTCGAATTTAATGATAATTGATCTCCCATAGTTCTATAATCAAATAATTCATTTTTATCATTTAAATACATATATACATGAGCTTCTCCCTCACTCATTTCAAATTCATTTTCAAAAAACTTTTCTAAATATTTATCATTAGAATATAACTTTATTTTCTCATTCATTTTCTTTTTAAAATCATTCACTTGTATCACCTTAAAAAAATTATAACAGAAAAAAAGAAGTATTTCTACTTCTCATAACTACATTCGCTACATTTTATTTTTTCATTTTTTACAACTAACATTTTCCCGCATTCTGGACATACTTCACCTATAGGCATATCCCAGTATGCATTCTTACATTTTGGGTAATTGTTACAACCATAGAATATTTTCCCACGCCTGCTCTTCTTTTCAATTATTTTGCTACCACAATTAGGGCAATCGCAAATTTTTTTTTCTTCTGTTTCTTCCTTCTTTATATATTTACATTCAGGATAATTAGAACAGGCAACAAATTCTCCATATCTTCCCTTACGTATAACTAAAGGATTACCACACTCAGGGCATATTTCTCCAGTTTCTTGAGGAGCCTTCTTTTCCATATCAGAGAATGCATCTTTAACACGAGGTTCAAATAAATTATAAAACTTCTTTAAAACTTCATTCCAAATAAGTTTACCATCAGCAACCTCATCTAAATCATTTTCCATATCTCTTGTGTAATCAGTATTAATTAAATCACTAAAGAATTCTTGTAATTTATCAGTTGTTTCAATTCCAATCTCAGTTGGTTTAAATTTTTTTTCTTCTAAATCAACATACCCACGACTCTTAATTGTATCAATTATAGTTGCATAAGTAGAAGGTCTTCCAATACCTAATTCTTCTAAAGTTTTAATTAGTTTTGCTTCAGTATATCTTGCTGGCGGTTTTGTAAAGTGTTGACTACAATCAACATTATTAGTAGTTGCAACTTCACTTTCTCCAACTTCTGGAAGAATCTTATCTTCACTTGATTCATAATCCTCATATATTTTTAAATAACCATCAAATATTAAAATAGAACCAACTGTCTTAAATTTATAATCATTATTATCAAAAATAATAGTAGTTTGATCAACACTCGCATCTGCCATTAAAGAAGCAAGTGTTCTTTTATAAATTAAACTATATAATTTAAACTCATCACTTGATAAATACTCTTTTACTTTTAAAGGTTCTCTTAAAACACTTGTAGGTCTAATACCTTCATGAGCATCTTGTACATTATCTTTCTTTTTAGAACTCTTAACATGTCCAACATACTTTTTACCATAATTTTCTTCTATATACTTCATTGCTGGCTTTACAAAATCATCACTTAAACGAACTGAGTCTGTTCTCATGTAAGTTATAAGTCCGACAGTCTCACTTCCAAGATCAATTCCTTCATATAACTTTTGAGCAATACTCATAGTCTTGCGAGCAGGGAAACCTAACTTAGTTGATGCTTCTTGTTGTAGAGTTGACGTAATAAATGGAGCCTTACTCTTACGAGCCTTTACTTTCTTTTCAATTGACTCAACAACATATTTATCAGACAACTTATCTAAAACAGCATTAGCCTCACTTTCACTATGAAGTTCTATATCATCCTTTTTATATTTAAATAGTTCTGCTTCATAATCTTTAAAAATTGCTGTAATTGTCCAATACTCTTCCGGTTTAAATGCTTCTATCTCACGTTCTCTATCAACAATTAACTTCAAAGCAACACTTTGTACACGTCCTGCACTTTTAGCCCCAATCTTACTTTGTAATAATTTTGAAAGTCTAAATCCTATAATTCTATCAAGTATTCTACGAGTTTCTTGACTCTTAACTAAATTATCATCAATTACAGTAGGATGATTTATCGCATCAAGTACTTTATCATGAGTAATCTCATTAAATAAAACTCTCTTATAATTATCATCTTTTATTCCTAAAGCATCTTTCAAATGCCAAGCAATAGCTTCTCCCTCACGATCAGGGTCGCTTGCTAAATAAACCATATCTGATGATTTAACATCTTTTTTCAATTCTTTAATTACATTACCTTTTCCTTTAATAGCAACATAACTAGGTTTAAATCCATTTTCAATATCAACACCAAGACCATATTGTCCTGAAGTTGCCAAATCACGAATATGTCCTTTAGAAGATACAACTTTATAGTCACTACCTAAATATTTTTCAATTGTTTTACTTTTACTAGGACTTTCCACTATAACTAAATTCTTTGCCATATAATACCTCCAGTTACTTATTAACTTATACAATATAAATTATTTTTTTGTCAACTCTTACACTTATATTATATTAAAATATTTTATTTATTTACAAAAATATTAAAAATTAATCAATTGTTTTATCACCATGACGTAAGATATAATCTTTTACTGGTCCAAATGACTTTCTATGTTCTTTAAGTATTCCATACTCATCTATCGCTTCCATATGTTTCTTTGTAGGATAACCAACATTTTCTCTAAAACCATACATTGGATACTTTTTATCTAATTCATATAACATTTCATCTCTTGTAACTTTGGCAATAACACTAGCAGCACTTATCGAAATACTTTTTAAATCACCTTTTATTATTGATGTTGTAGGAATATCTAAATCAAGCTTCATCGCATCTATCAAAATGTGTTCTATCTTACACTTCTTAGAACAATCTTCAATTGCCCTTTTCATCGCTATCTTAGTAGCCTCATATATATTATATTTATCAATTTCTTCTGCAGAACACATTCCAATTCCAATACCAAGAGCTTGTTTTTTTATTTCTTCATAAAAATAATCTCTTTTCTTTTCATTAAGTTTTTTACTATCAGTAAGTCCATCTAAACTAAATTCATGAGGAAGAACAACACATGCAGTAACAACAGGACCAATCAAAGGACCACGACCAACTTCATCAACTCCTGCAATAAAGTTAACTCCTTTTTCTATAAGTTCTCTTTCATATTTATAATTATCAGATGAATCTATTATTAATTGAATTTTCTTAATAAGTTTCTTATCTTCTTCCCTATTTTCTTTAATTCTTAATAAAAGAGCAGACTCTAAATTAGCAACATTATATCCATCAACTAAGACAATCCTATCTAAATCAAAAAAATCACATCCAACAATGATATCATTATCTATTTTTATATCTGTATTAAAAATACTCTTTTCTAATAAAAAATTATCTTCAATAGAATTAAAAGTATCAACACTACAACATATATCAATATTAGAACAATCTCTTTTTACCCCATTTAAAACAAGAGATGCACCTCCAACAATAATATATTTATCTTTATCTAAAGAAAAATTCTCTAATCTTTCTAAAATATCTTTTTTTCTCATATTCTTCACCACCTAAGAGTATAACACAAAAAAAGAATAAAATAATTTATTTTACTCTCTTAATTAATAATTTCTTTAATAAGTTTTTTTATCATCTTCCTTAAAATTATATGATGCTAATTTAATTTGATAATTCTTATCAGAAATATTACCATACTTCTCAGAATAATTAAGATTAAATAAACCAAGTTCTACTAAAAATAATGAGCACATTTGATATTTTTTATTAAACATAATTGTTCATCAATAAACTCAGCATGATCAAATTCTCTTATGTATAATTCATCATCTTTCCTTTTAAAAAAACTTCTACGATAATTATAATCTTTTGTAAGATGAATTTTCGCATCATCCGTAAGACATTCATAAACATTAATCATTTTAATCTATCAAAAGTTATAGGTCCAAAATAACCATTTTTTAAATCTCTAATTATAATATTAGAGACTTTTTCATAGTCTGCTACCCCACCTCTTGATAATGCACCTCTTTTTGCCGCAATCATATCATAAGTTTCAATAAAATCTTCATCAAGTTCAGTTATTCCATATCTTTCATTTAATTTTTCCGGATATAACTCATATAATTTTTTTAATATAAAGCATGCAATGTCATCATTATTTAGAATATCTTCTTTTATTGAAGACAAAGCTGCTAATATATGAGCACCTTCTTGATCAGACATTTTAGGCCATAAAATTCCTGGAGAATCAAGTAACTCTATATCTTTATTAACTCTAATCCAACTAAGGCTTTTAGTAAATCCTGGAGTATTACCAACACCAGCCGACTTTTTACCAACTAATCTATTTATTAAAGTACTTTTACCTACATTAGGAACGCCTACAATTAATGCTCGTGCTGCTCTTGGCTTCATTCCTTTACTAATTCTAGCATCATTAATTGGTTTCATTAAACTATTAGTAAGACTTATTAAAGAGTTAACATTCCCATTCATTAAATCAACAGTTAAAACATTATAACCATTATTTTTATAAGAATCTAATATTTTATCTGTTTCTTCCTTATCACATAAATCATACTTAGTAACAACTAAAACACGAGGCTTATCTTTAATTAATTCTTCAATATCAACTATCTTAGAAGATAAAGGCATTCTAGCATCAATAACTTCATATACTATATCTATTAAATTTAACTTTTCACTTATCTCTCTCTTAGTTTTTGCCATATGACCTGGATACCAATTGATAACCGTTTTATTAAACACTTTATCTTCATTTTCGTTCATTGGAATCAACTCCTTTTTTTACATAATTATATCACGTATAATACTGAGTAGTAAATTGATTAAGTTGAATCTTTTGATATTTACTTTATAATATTTGTATTCATTTTTATAAAAATGAATACAAATTTCACGATTGAGTTTAGGCAAATTATATCAGGGGTCTATAGTATCCATTTTTATGACGGCCTAGCTCTTTTCTTTTTATTTTCCTAGTTTAAGAATGTGAGGATTATTTATTAATCTTATATAACAAGCGTGATGAGGAATATTGAGATTCTAGAGTTCAATCGTATAAGAAAGGAAGTATGCTTATGCAAAATGTTTTAGCTGTTGATGTGGCTAAAGGTAAAAGTATGGTTTCATTAATTAGTTCTTGTGGTGAAGTTCTAATTGAACCATACGAAGTCAATCATTCTATTAATGACTTTTCTAATTTGCTTAATAGAATTAAAAATTTAAAATTAGATAACATTTCTGTAATAATGGAATCTACTGGAATTTATCATAGACCTGTAGAAAGATTTTTCTTAGAAAATAATTTCAAAGTGTTTGTTATTAATGCATTATATTCTAAAATGTATAAAAGAAATTTAAGAAAAACTAAAACTGATAAACTTGATTGTATATCGCTTTCAGAATTATTTTTTACTACTGATTTTAGAGAATATATAAAACCCGACGATATTTATTTAAATATGAATGCTTTATCTAGACAATATCATGCACTAGATGAGTTATGCGTTAATTTGAAAAATAGATATAAAAATTTAGTTTATTTATGTTTTCCAGAATATGAGTTAATCTTTAAAAACAAAGCTATTTATAGTGAACTAGCACTTAGTTTTATTGAAAAATATCCACATGCTGATATTATTTCTAATACTAGAATAGATTCATTACAAAATTTCTTTAAGAAAAATGGATTTAGACATTGAAAAAAGAAACCTATGACTATTAAAGAATATGCGATTAATTCTTATCCTTCTGTTTCAAAGGATGATGAAATAACTTCTAGTCTTTCACAAATAGCAAGATTAATTAATACTTATCAAAAAGAAACAGAAACAATTAAATATAAAATTATATTTTTAGGAAAGAAAACAAAATATTTTGAAAGTATAAATTCTATATTTGTAATCGGCGAATTTACAACATCTCTAATCATTGCAGAACTTGGTGATATAAATCGTTTTAGAAATATAAAAGAATTAACTGCTTATTGTGGTTTAGATCCATCTATAAAACAATCTGGTAAATCTATAAATATTAAAGGACCAATTTCTAAATCAGGAAATAAATATTTAAGAAAAATCTTATTTATATCTATATTAAACATTTTAAGTTTAACAAGATTATGTTATACAGAAAATGATATAGAAATTTATTACAGAAAAAAACGCAATGAAGGAAAACATCATTACGTTGCAACCATTGCATGTACAACTAAACTTCTTCGACATATATTTGTACTATGCAAACAATTAGATAAGTAATCAACACCACTTGATTACACTTATATTATATACTAAATAAACACATAATTTCAAAATTTTAAAAATTTTAGGAATTTCGTGTCTTTTCAGTATGTATTAATATAACATAAAAATTTATTGTTGACAAATCTTAGAATGTCATAAAAGTGCCACTTTTTATTATCACTTTCTCTAACATATTCAATTTCTTCTAATTTGATTATATTATAATTTTTTAAATACTCTT
>UQQI01000027.1 GCA_900543055.1 uncultured Mollicutes bacterium | reverse complement strand
ATAATTTTATATATAATGTTTTTAGAAAGAGAGCGTTGTAGTTCGTAAGCTGTATCTTAACCGCTCCATTGAAGAATCCAGTTGAACTTTTTATCAAAGGTTCAACTTTTTTAATTAATAAACGTCAATTCTAAGAATGGAATTGATTTTTTATTTGTTAAAATAAAGGATTTGATAAAATGATAAAAATAATTAAACAAGAAATTGAAGTTGAAGAAAATTTAAAAAAGAAAATAAAATTTATATGCGAATTTGCTAATGTTAAATACGAACTTATTAATGGCAGTATTAGAACTATTGAGAATACTAACTTATCTTATATAGAACCACATAAATTAATAGTTAAAGATAAAACTATATTACTATTTAATTATGAAAAAACTTTATTTATATAAAACTTAAAAGAAAAAATATTACTTAAAGATTTAGAAAACTATATTAAAAGTATATAAAAACTATACAATTCCATTCAAATAACAAGAAATTAAAACCAACTAGTTGACATTTCTAATAATAATGATAGAATACTTAACCAAGAAGTTATCTTGCTATTAAGGGGATTGATAGTATGAATAACAAGTATATACATTTTTAGATAGATTATTAAAAGAGGTGTCAACACACTAATGCAGTGTCGTTTTCACCTCTTTTTTTGATAGAAGGGATTGATAGTATGAATAATGGTCTTGTAACAAGAAAAAAGGTAATTGAGTCTATAAAAAAACAAAATGACTCATTAAAAGAACTAAGTTTAAAGTTATCAAAAATATCTGAAATTAATAAATAATAAATGCCTGAAATTTTTAAAGAACAACAAGATATTGACTATGGTAAACAAACAGATAGGTACTGTGATAAGCAAATAGTTAAGTTCATTACAACTTTGTCTACACTATCAATGGATATCAGTATTTAATTGATACAAAGGTTGCTGAAAAAATTAGAGATTTAGAAAAAAGTGGTAAAAAAGATAAAATGATAGATATAACAGAGAATACTTATAAATATAATTTACTTGAAGTTATGGATTACTTCAATATTGATTTGAAAAAATCAGAAGATGACAGACAAAAAATAAAAAGAATGTAAAATAACAATAAAATTACATTCTTTTTACTTATACGAATAAATAAATTTATTTATGTTTAAATTCTTATAATTTTTATTATATACGGATACATAAAATTCATAATTTCCAGCTTTAGCAGGCAAATTATTATATTCATTAGTTGTCCTATTATATATAGAAACATAAGTATCATCATCATAATTATATGGACCCATGAATATTTTCAAAGTTGACTTTATATCTTTATATAATAGCCAATTATCATTATTAACAATACTTTTTTCAAGGACCTTACTCTCATTTTTTTCGTAATATATATCAATATATTCAGTCTCCGATTTGCTGTCATCAATACTATCAAAATCAATAATTTGATTTATCATTCCGTTTTTTGGGATATCTGCATCGATATATTTTCTATAACTATTTATTTTACTATAATCTGCTCCAAAAAAATCTATAGGTATAATAAAAGATGTAAAACCAAAAGCAAATAATAATGTTCCTACAATAAAACCACAAACAATATTTTTAGTACATTTCAAACCATAACTATTATATTTAAAACCTAAAATAATTGAAAGTAGTGGGATAGGTATATAACATAGTAAAATCCAAAAATTTCTAAAAAAATCAAATGAATTAGCAGTAAAAAAATTAATCGTCCAAACACCTATAAATATTGATAATATTGATAATACAAATAATGCATTCATTAATTTATTTATATTGTCAGTATTTTTTAATTTTTTCTTTTTCTTAACTTGATATTTTTCATTAACATTCTTAAGTTTTTTCTCTAAAAATAATACTAGGTCATCGCTACAATTTTTTCTTTGTAAAATTATAATAATCTCCATGTTTTTACAAGATAAGTATATATTTGTATCTGTTTCAATAAATCTATCAATATCGGAATATTTAATTGTATAAGAAACACTAGTTCCTTTCTTTATAAAATAATCATCAAAAAATTGAGAACATCCTGTAAAACTAGAAATTCCTTTTTTTACATTCTTTTCAAAAGATTTGTAATAACATTTTTCAAGATTTATATAGAAGTAAATAAGCAAATATATCTCATAAATAATAAAGAATATTATGGTTGTAAGAATACTTCCACTTATTAGACCAATAATAGCAGAAAAAATAAGATTTAGAAATATTGAATACATAGCATATGCCTTATAAAAATCTTTTTTAAAAACACTAACCATTTTTATAATTTCTTCTTTATCAATATTTGTCTCTACTTCATATAAAAATTTTTCTTCTTTTTCCATATTTTCCTCCATAGTAATATTTAACAAAATTATAACATAAAAAGTTTTATTTTAATCAAGAGACAGATTTATCTTATTAAAACAATCAATTGTTTTGATTGTTAATATTATTATTTATATATTTTTGATTATCTTGTTGATTCATAAAATTATTATTTCCGTTATTTTGAAATATTTGATCATTTGTGTAATAATCAGTAGGTAAGTTACCTGATAATCTGTTAATTTCAAAGTCTATAAAATAATTATTCGGATTAGCCTCATCTATAATTAAGTCTACCATACCATCTTTATCCGCAACTTTCTTATCGTGTCTAGGATCTCCTTGCAAAGTTATAGTAGTTCCAGATGGTAACGTATAATCAACAACTGGTCTTTGTATTTGGACTCCATTAATTGACATACCAGTGTTTTCTAACCTATAAGGTAAATTTTTAACTAACTTACCAGTAGTGTTTAATTCATTAATTAATTTAATTCTTTTATTTACTTTAATAATGTTGTAAACAGCTGTACCAATAAATACAATAGGTAAAAGTAGAAAGAGTAGTATCCACTTATTATTACCTCTAGAATAATCAGTCATACATCTTGTTGGGTTCTTTGAATCAAAGTAAACTTTTCTATTCTTTGTACTTGGCATTATACTAGAACCACCTTGAGATGAACATTTATACTCTTTACCACGAATATTATAATAATATATTGGAGAATACATTGTATCACCATCACTATCTTTATAAGTATTTATCTCAATATGATTAGGCACAATTTCAGAATCAAGACTTTTATAATTTATAATATTCATTATTAAAATAGCAAGAAGAATTCCTAAAAAGAAAACTCCAACAAACAAAAACATTAGAAAAAACTTTATTCCTTTCTTAACATTACTAGTATCAATATCATACATATAAAACACCTCTCTATAATAAAAGTATAACATTAAAATATTAAAATAAAAATAAATATGTTATACTAAAACAAAATAGTAAAGTAGTAGATTAAAGGAGAGTTTATGAAAAATGAACTAAAAGAAATTATTCAAGAAAAATGTAGAAAATTTGTTAAATATAATAGTTTTGACTTTAATGAGTTTGAAAATAACGTATTAGAAATTTTTGAAAAAATAAAAGAAAATGAATATTATGATAGAGAATATAATTATGAAATAAAAAACTTTATTGACAAAACATTGATACATGAATATGGTAGATATAATGAATTATCTAAATTATCAAAAGAGTTAAAAAGTATTGAAAAAAGTACTATAGACAAAGTTGTATGGGATAAACTATATAAAGAATTTGAAAAACTATTTAAAGTAGATAAAGACAAAGAGGGGATAATTAAACAATTTCATAATGAAGAATTGATAAGTGGTATCATAGAAGAAGCTTGTACTCAAAAAGAAGAACAGCAAATTGCTGAAAAAATATATTATAAAGTATTAGATGAATTTATTGGAAATCACTTTTTTGCAATAGAAAATAGTAAAGAAGAAAATAAAAGAGAACGAGAGTATTATGAAGAAAAACAGAGATTAAAAAATACTAGAGGTATAAGATTATATTTTTTGAGTAAACTACTAAAAGATATTACTAGTAGAAGTAGAAAAAAAATGTAAAATTATATATAATTAACTTGAAAATATTTTTTAATATGGTATCATATAATATATAATAATAAAAGTAGGAGGATACAAAAATGGAAAAAAATAGAGATACAAAGTTAATTTTAGTAACAGTTTTAGCAGTAGGAGTTATGGGATTATCTATCGGATTTGCAGCATTCTCAAATGTATTAAAGATTAATTCTGCAGCAACAGTGTCACCTGATGCAAGTACATTTAATGTTGATTTTTCAAGTTCAGAAAGTGAAGTTGAAACAAACCCAATTGTTCCAGAAATAACACAAGCTAATACACCAGAAGTTACACCTGCTGTTTCATTAGCTGCAACAAATGCAGTAATTGATAATAGTTCTGATCCAACAATTTCAAATTTAAATGCAACATTCAATGCACCAGGACAAAAAGCAACTTATAAATTCTATGCTTATAACAAAGGTGAATTAGATGCATTCTTAAAGAGTGTTGTATATGCTAATGTTTCAGGACAAACAGCAAATAAAGTTTGTACTGCAGCACCAGGAACAACTGATGCATTAGTACAAAAAGCATGCGAAGGTATTGTTGTAAAAGTAAAAGTTGGAAACGAAGCTGAAACAACAAGTGGTTTAACAAGTATTACTAATCATCAATTATTAAAATCTGCTAGTGAACCAGTAACAGTAACAATAGAATATCTTGAAAATAGTGCAAGAGCAGATGGAGATTTTACTGTTTCATTTGGAAATATTTCACTAAACTATAGTTCAGTGGACTAAGATAAAATGGCACATTAAAATACTGTGCCATTTTTTAGAAGGAGAATAAAAATATAAAACAAGTTTTAAAAGACTTATTATATTTTCCTTAATTATAATACTTATAATTTTTTTAAATAGTTTTGTATTTAAATTATTTAATAGATGGACATTATTCTTATTTACAGTAATACTTTTAATAATAAAAAAAAGTATTTGGGTATGAAAAAGATAGACACAGATATGTAAAGGACATTGTATTAGGAATTATAATATTTTTAATGCCATTTTTTATTTTATATTACTTATCTGGAATATTTATAAGCTTTGCTAAAGTAGGTAATTATTTAACATTTAAATCTATTACAAATATAATTTTACCAGTAGTTTTATACATTTTAGCAAAGGAATATTTAAGATATACATTAATTAGTAAATCCGGGGAAAAAAGGGATAATAGTACTAATAGTAGTAGTAGTGTTTATTTGTATGGATTGTACAATAGCAATGTCAATAAGTTCATTGAGTTTTTCAAAACAAACTTTTTTATTGCTTGCTTTAACAATAATTCCAACAATTACTGAAAATATACTTTGTAGTTGGGTGACTTACTATTTCGGCTATATACCAAGTTTAGTATATTTAATGATAATGTATTTATATAAATATTTATTACCAATAATACCTAAACCAAATGAGTATTTATATTCAATTATATTCTTTATCTTACCAGTATTACTTATTATTAGATTATATAACTGGTTAAAGAAAGATAAAACAGAAACAATAGTACTAGAACATAAAAATGCTATGAAATTAAAAATAGTATATGAAATACCAATAATTTTAATACTAATAATGATTTATTTTGTATCAGTATATTTTGAATTTTATGATATTGCAATTGCAACAGGCTCAATGGTACCTAATATAAATAAAGGAGATTTTGTAATAATTAACAAAGAATTTAAAGAAAAAGACTTAGAAGTAGGTAAAGTAATATCCAATAATTATAATGAAAAAGTAGTAGTACATCGTATATATAAAGAAGTAAAAACAGATAAAGAGCTAATCATATATACTAAAGGTGATGCCAATAGCAATATTGAAGAATATAAAATAACAAAAGATATAATTATCAGTATAGTAAATAAAAAAATACCTTGGATTGCCTACCCAACTGTAATGATAAATGAAATATGGTAAGGAGGAAAATAAGATGAGTGAAAATAAAGATAATAATGATAATAAAGAAATAAAAGAAGTAACATCAAAACCCTTAGTAGATTTTAAAATACCAGAAGACTTATTAAATGAACAAAATCAAAAAAAGAAAAAGAAGCACAAACATAGTAATGAAAATAATATTTCAGAAGTAAAAGAAAAAGAAATAAAAGAAGAAAAAGAAATAAAAGAAGAAAAAGAAAACCAAGAAAATAATATAATACAACAAGAAATTAAAAAGAAAAAACATAAAGAACAGAAAATAATTACTGAGGTAAAAGAAGAAAAGAATGAATATTCAAAAGAAAAAGAAGAAACTGAAATACCTACAGTTATAGAAAAAAAGGATTTTACAAAAATAAAGTATGAATCGTTTGAAAAAAAGATAACAAAAAAAATATTATTATCAATATTTACTTTAATATTATCAATAGGAACTATATATTATGCTTTAAATAATACTGAAAAAGAAACTGTATCATATAGTCAATATGGTAATGTAGATTATAAAGTATGTTTAAAAAATAATAATTTTTATACTCAAAATTGTCTTGATAAAAATATGAGTTATGTATCAACATTAATCAAAAACGTAGCCATAACATTTGATTATGATTTAAGTACAAATAAAGATTTAGACATAAAAACAGAATACGAAGTAGATGCTAAATTAGTTATATCTAATACTGATAATACTTCTAAGTATTATGAACAAAAATATATATTAAAACCAAAAACATCAGAGGGAATAGTTAAGATTAATAATGCGTATAAAATATCTCAAAATGTAGATATTGATTATGATTACTATAATGCTATAGCTAGTAATTTTAAATCACAATATAGAGTAGAAACAAATAGTTATTTAGAAGTATCATTCCAAGTATATCATACAAATAGTACTACTGGAGATGTTAAAGTCACATCTCCAAGTCCGGTAGTATTAAATATTCCATTATCACAAAAATCAATTAATATAAATATGGCATCTTCTGGAATAAATAAACAAGAAACCCAAAATATAGAATCAAGTATCTTTACATTAAAAAATATTATTTGTTTATTTATAGGAGTAATTTCATTAATTGTTTGTTTAATTTCAAGTTTAAAAGTTGCTAAAATGTTATCTTTAACTAAAGAAAAGAAAAATAATTATGATAAGTTTATTGAAAAAATACTAAGAGAATATGATAGATTAATAGTAGAAACATCAACTCTTCCTAAATTCAATAAATACTACGTAACTAAAGTAAATAGTTTTGGTGAATTAATAGATGTAAGAGATAACTTAAGGTTACCAATTATGTATTATGAAGTTGCTAAACATCAAAAATGTCATTTATATATAACTAATAATAAGAATTTATATTTATTAACTATAAAAGCTGTTGATATGGAAGAAAATAAATAAAAGACCTCATTAATTTCAATGAAGTCTTTTTTATTATTATTCTGAAATAAGATGTTCTTTCTCCCATTTTTCAAATTCTTTTCTTTATTCATCTGTTTCAATCTCTTCATGATAATAATACTTAGTAAATTCACCACAAGAACTACCAACTTCTCTGCCTGGTGGAGAATAAATTTTAATTCTAAGAGTTGGAACTTTTTCCTTTATTGTATTTGTCCATTTTTCTTCATTAGCACTTCTTTCTAAACTATTTATTGGATTAAATCTAATAAATTTAATTGGAATCATATATTTTTCTAATAATTCACAAACTTTATTAAGTTCTAAATCATCATCATTAACTCTTTTAATTAAAGTATAATGTATTTCTACAGGATCATTAGTCATATGTAGTTTTATATATTTATCCGTAATAGTTTTGTTTTCTTGAAGAGACTTTCTATATTTAACAAGATAAGATAATGCTTCCTCAATAGAAACCTTTGTACTAGGAATTAATTCAAATCTTTCTTCATCAAATGGTTAATGCATAGAAAAATGTACCTTTTATAAATATCATTATTAAAAATAAATTATATATATAAGAATTTGATATATAATTTATTACTTTAATTCATAATCCATATAATTTTCTATAAATTTGAGAGGATCAGTAGTTAAAAAAGACTTATCATAAAAGATATTAATATCTACAGTAGGCAATTTTTCTTTTATATCCAAAACTTTAATTTCACCATTTTTTACATCATCATCAATCAAATTATAAATTATATATCCAATACCCAGATTTTTCTTTATAGCAGATATTATCATTTCACTTGTATGAAAATTTATAACATTATTAATAGAAATATTATTTTTTAATAAAAGTTTATCTAAATCATTTCTATTAGCAGTACCTTGAATTGGTAGTATTAATTATTTACCTACAAGTAAAGATAAACTATTAATATCTTAATAACTATTATTTGAATTGTTTTTTACTGCAAAGCAATATTCTACTTCATCTAACTTAGAAACTATAAAATTATCATCTAGTTTAGCATCGATAGGTGACGTGTCAATAACAAAGTCTACATTATGTGAATTAAGTAAATTAATTAGTTTAAATGTAGAACCAGTAATAATAGTAACTTCTATATTAGGATATTGTTTATGAAAATCTATAATCTTATCGAATAAGAAAAATGATCCAATATTTGAAGGCATTCCAATAGAGAGTTTTCCTCTTTCTAAAGTTTCTCGTTCCATCATTCTTCTTTCTGCCAGTATTAAATTATTATATGACTTTTCAACAAATTCTAGAAGTTCTTTTCCTATATCAGTAAGTTCAACACCAGTTAGTGTTCTATAGAAAAGTTGAACTCCAAGTTCCCTCTCTAGTTTTTTTATTGCTCTAGAAATAGCAGGCTGAGAAGTAAATGTATATTGAGCTGCTTTTGATATACTACAATACTTCGCAGCATTATAAATAGTTTTATATAAATTTAAATTAATATCTGTTTTAAACAGCAAATCACCACCAATTAGATATTATACTTTTTTAAGTACTGAACAATCAAGATTTTCTTTTATGCTCATAACAACACTTTTAATTTTATTTATATTTTCAACATGTCTATTTATTTTATCCATATTCTTTTCTTGAACATATTTTGCAAAAAAAATATTTTCTTTATATACTTCATCAAGTATTTTACAAAAATCATCATAACTACAAATGTCTGTATTAGTTTCAATAAAATTTTTTACTAAATCTAAATTTCCATCAAACTCACATTGATTAACTAGGTTTATAAACATATCATTTAAAAGTAGGGGATATAATAATCTTACCTCATTATTATAACCAATTGCTCTATATCTACCATCTGGTTGTTTTGTTACTAAGCTTTTTAAATATCTTTTTAAATTGCTATTTTTAATATCATAATTTGTAAAAGACATAATTCTATTAACAATAATTTCAGTTATATAAGTATTAGTTATTTCATCTAGAGTATTAGCTCTAGCAATACTAGTAAATCTATTATCTGAATATTTTCTTTTATAAAATGTTTCTTGTAAACCACTTCTCATATAATAAGTATTACTATCGATTAATTTATTAGTATTGTAATATCCCATAAGTGCATGTCTTATTTCATGAGCTAACATTTCGAGTTTTAAAATTGGTGTTGCGAGATAATCTTCTACATGTGTACCAAGCAAAATCACTTGTGAATTCTGTTTTACTTCAGGATTATTAAATACTCTAAAATTAGGTGTAAAAATAGTAACTGCAGCACAGCCATCGTTCATTTTACCATATCCATATTTATTAGCAATCTCAGAAACATTACCTTCTTCATATATTATTTTTACTCTGTTAAATAAATCATATAAAGGAAAATCAACTTCTTTTCCAAAGTCTAGGTAAAAAGCAACATAAATAAAAGTAATCATTGAAAGTAACTCATCATTATAATTATATTTTTTCGCAATATCACTCATAAGAGAATATTTATCATCTAATAATTTATTAAATTTAATATTTTCCATTATCTTTTTCCTTTCGTTTTATATTTACTTTTATTTTTTTCTAAAACATATTTTTCTATATCATCAATTCCTTGTGTTTCAACATAATATCCTTTATATGTAGTAGAGTAGGGTCTATAAAAATCAAACATTCCTCCATAATGATCACTATTTTCTGTTGAAAACCAAACAATACTATCATTTTCTTGTGATAGGGAACACATCTCTTCACTAACATCAAAATCTGAAAACACATATATTTTTTTATTTTTTATATCTTTCAATTCATCATATAAAGAACGAAATTCATCAAATACTTCACAATCAAAATTTTGATATCTTGTAGTATTTGATTTAGCGACTTTCTCAACATCAATACCTGAAGAATTGTTTTTCTTAATAGTAAGCTTTCTAAGTATTCTTTCATTAAAAGTTAAATATATAATAGAACCTTTAGAGGCAACACTACTAATTGTATTAACATATAATTCAAGGGAATCGTCATTGGAAGGCGATAAGTCAAATACATAAACATCAGGTTTGAAAGTAGGAGTTACCATATCGTCCATAATTCTAAATTTTTGATTAGTAATATAATGTTTAACTATGTCTTTTTTATTATATTTATACGTGCCTTTAGTATATCTTTCATAACTAAGTGAAACTAATTTCTTTAAAGTCTTATAAACTTTAGAACTATGAATGCTACTTAGTTTATCACTGGGACTGCCAGAAGAATCACTATTCGTAGTATTACGATTTCTTTTTGTATCATTATCTTCATCATAATTGTTCATTAAGTCATCAAAATCATTTTCATCAACACTATCGTTATTTTCATGCAAATCATTATCTTTATTATCTTGTTTTTCTTTATCAGAATCTTTCTCTTCAAGTGGTTTTCTATCATCTTTTATTTCTATTTTTATTTTTTTAAATTTCTTCAATAATTTTTCCATAATACACCTCTCAAAATTATTATGTAAAATAAGATAAATAATAAAAAGTATAAAAAAAGATGTTTTACACATCAAGATTTTATATTGTATACTATTATTAGATGAAAGGTAGGCGACAATATGAAAATACTAGCAAGTGATTTTGATAATACAATTTATTTTTTAGACGATGAAGAAAAAAATATAAGAAATAGTGAAGCAATTAAAAAGTTTATATCTCAAGGAAATATATTTTGTATAATAACAGGTAGAAATTATTCTGATTTAAAACTATTACTTAATAAATATAAAATTCCTTATAGTTATTTAATTTGTGAAGATGGTGCGAAGATATTTAATAATGTTGATTATTGTCTTGATACTATCAATCTAGATAAAGAAACTATTGAAAAAACAATTCCTATTCTAGAAAATATGAATGCCGACTATTATTTAGACGATGGTTATAACAAAACAACGAATACTAGTGACTGTGTAAAAATAGTAGTTAATTGTACTGATGAAGAAGAAAAACAAAAGATAGTAAAAAATGTAAAAGAAAAAGTAGATATTCATATATATGCTAGTAGATTTCATGTTAACATAATTCAAAAAGGAGTTAATAAAGAAGTAGCAATAAGAAGATTATTTGATATTGAAAAACTAAATTATAATTTACTAAGAGTAATAGGAGATAATGATAACGATTATGAAATGTTGAATTCATTTCCAGGAGGAGTTATAAAAGAACATCATAAAATATTAAATGAACTTCATAAGAAAGAATATATTGAATTAAATAATTATATTGAAGAGTTAATGAATAATTAATTCTTTTTTGTTGTTTAAAAAAATTTATAAGAGTATAATAAACTTATAATAGGAGAGGAGTAAAATATTATGAAAAAAAGTTTATTTGGAATATCGTTATTAACAATAACTGCACTATATTGTTTACTCTCAGCCATAATTATTTTAATTACGATATTAACCGGTAGTCCTGTAATATATGGAATAATTATAAGTACTATTATAATTATAGTTCAATTCTTAGTATCGCCATTTATTACAGACATTGTAATGAAATTATTTTACAAAGCAAAGTTTGATAATGAAATACCTGAATATTTAAAGAATTTTATTAATCAAGTATGCCAAGAAAATAATATGAAATATCCACGTATTGGATATATTGATGATGGTTCACCTAATGCATTCACTTATGGACATACAAAAAATGACGCAAGAATTGTTATTACAAGAGGAATTTTAGAGTTACTTAATGAAGAAGAAGTAAAAGCGGTAGTTGGTCATGAATTAGGACATGCCGTACACTATGATATGTTATTTATGACAGTTGCTGAATTAGTTCCATTACTTTTATATGGAATATATGAAATCTGTTTCAGTGACAATGATAATAATAGTAAATATGGACAAATAATTGGTATTGTTGCTTATATTTTATATTTGTTAAGTAACTATATTATTTTATGGTTATCAAGAACAAGAGAATATAATGCAGATTATTTCTCAGTAGATGTAACTAAGAATCCAAATGCACTGGCACAAGCGTTAGTAAAAGTAGGATACGGACTAACTACCACAGAAGATTCAAACAAAAAACACTCAGTTTCAAAATCAAATGCACTAGGTATATTTGATTCAAAAACATCAAAATCACTAGTGGTATGTAGTTATGAAAATGATGGAAGTATCAATAAAGAAAGCATAAAAAATGCTATGAAATGGGAAATGTGGAATGTATGGGCAAAATGGTATCAATTAAATTCAACACATCCATTAATTTCTAAAAGGCTACTTGCAATATCAGAAAGAAGTAAAGAATTTAATCAAGAGCCATATATAACATTTGACCTACAAAAAGAAGAATCTTATGTAGATGATTTCTTAGTAGAAGTTTTAATTAATATACTACCATTTTTAAGTTTATTTATCGCACTAATTTTATCAATAGTACTTTCAATTTGTTTCAAACTAAATAGTATCATATTATGGGGAATTTCTATAATTATTGTATTATTCTGTTTTGATGTAAGACTAAAAAGAAAATATAAAAATAAAGATTATAAAGAAACTAATGTAAAAGAGTTATTAGGAGAAGTAAAAGTATCTGAAATAACTTCAATTCCATGTACAATAGAAGGAGAAATAATAGGTAGAGGAAATCCTGGATGTATATTTAATGAAGATTTTGTTATTAAAGATGAAACAGGAATTATTTTCTTAGATTATAGACAACCATTAAAATTACAAGATACAATATTTGCTTTATTTAAAGCACCAGAGTATTTTAATAAGAAAGCAAAAATAACTGGTTGGTATAGAAGAAGTCCAGTACCATATATTGAAATTAATACAATAGAAGTAGATGAAAAAAAGAAAAGACTATGTAGTTATCCATTAATGATTGGTTTTGAAATATTCTTTTTCTTCATAGGAATAGCTTTAATTATAGCTGGAATATTTTAAATAAAATAAGTGATTCATTTTATGAATTGCTTTTTTTGTATATTTTTTTTATAATAAAAACTAAAAAAGAAAGTGGGATTATTATGATAAGAAATTTAAAGTTAAATAAAAAAGCAGCCGCAATACTTTTAGCAGCATCTATGTCATGCGGCTTAGTAGGTTGTGGTGAAACAGAAATGTCTTCGCCTAATATTTATGATACAATTGACACTAATACTGATAGTGATTCATTAACTAATGGATATAGACAGGTAAAAAGTGTAGATGGAGAAGATTTTGATTTAGTAATTGATTATAAGTGCGATTTAGAAAATGAAGAAAATTGGACAATAACTAGTGATAAGAAGTTAACTATGGAAATAAAAACAGAAAATCTTCCAAAAGATTATAAAGTATATATTGATAACATACACACAGACACAAGTATAATTGCATCTAATTCAGCATTTAACGGTGTATTACAAGATACAATGGATGATAGAATTCATAATTCATTAATGTTAGGATTCCCAATAAATAATGATTTTGGTTACAATGGAAAGAACGAAATAGAAGGTCAAAATGAAACTTTTATCCAAGGAACGGTTTATGCCTACAATGGTTATGGAAGTGGTTCGATAGAAGAAAAAAGAAGAACAGAAAGTGATTATCTAGAACATGGAGTTTATGGTAATAAGATATCTTCTATAATTGATTTATTAATTCATACACCAGAAATGGAAGAAGGAGAATATAAAGCAGTAAGTGTTTCATCTGATATAGTAATTAAATGTTGCAATTATGTACGAATTCAAAAAGATAATGGAGATATCTATTATAAAGTATATACAATAGATGAAAATGGTGAAGTAACAGATAAAGATACAAAAGAAAATCCCAACAAAAAAGCTAAATCATTTACTAAATAGTTTAAAATTAGTTATATTTATCAATACAATTTTTTGATTTTTTTATAAAAAAACTCTAGTATATGGAGTTTTTTTATGTTATAATGAGTGGCGACGCATAGAGAGGTGTAGTATTATGGAAAAAAGAAATGTAGCAATTATTGCCCATGTTGACCATGGAAAAACAACATTGGTTGATTGTATTTTAAAACATTCTGGTATGTTCAGAGACAATGAAGATTTAAGTAATATGTCAATGGACTCTAATTCATTAGAAAGAGAACGTGGAATTACTATCTTAGCAAAGACAACAGCCCTAGATTATAAAGGAGTAAGAATTAATATCCTAGATACTCCAGGACATGCTGACTTTGGTGGTGAAGTTGAACGTATCATGAATATGGTAGATGGTGTTATTCTTGTAGTAGATGCTTATGAAGGAGCAATGCCACAAACAAGATTCGTTTTAAAGAAGGCTTTTGAAGCTAAAGTAAAACCTATCGTTGTAATTAATAAAGTTGATAAACCAAGTGCAAGATGTAAACAAGTAGTTGATGAAGTGTTAGATTTATTTATCGAATTAGGAGCAGATGATGAAGCCCTAGATTTTGATGTAATTTATGCATCAGCAATTAACAATACATGTTCATTAGACCCAGATTTATCAACACAAACTCCAGGATTTGCTGAATTACTTGATAAAATTATTGAAGAAATTCCAGCACCAAAAGGAGATGTAAATGCTCCATTACAATTCCAACCAGCATTATTAGATTATAACGAATTTGTTGGAAGAATAGGAATTGGTAGAGTAGCAAACGGAACTATTAAGACAGGTGAAATGGTAACTTGCTGTAGACTTGATGGAACTACAAAACAATTTAGAATCCAAAAACTATTTGGATACTATGGATACAATAGAGTAGAAATTGAACAAGCAGAAGCAGGAGACATTATTGCAATTTCAGGACTTGCAGATATTTCTGTAGGTGAAACTGTATGTAACAACAATGATATCTTACCACTTGAGCCATTACACATTGATGAGCCAACACTTCAAATGACATTTGGAACAAACTCATCACCATTTGTAGGTCGTGATGGTAAAATAGTTACTGCAAGAAAGATTGAAGAAAGATTGAATCGTGAGACTCAAAAAGATGTTTCATTAAAAGTAGAACCATCAACTAATGAATCATTCTTAGTTAGTGGGCGTGGTGAATTACACTTAGGTATTTTAATTGAAAATATGAGACGTGAAGGATATGAATTAGAAGTATCAAAACCAAGCGTAATCATTAAAGAAATTGATGGTGTAAAATATGAACCATATGAAGAATTACAAATAGAAGTGCCAGAGGATTCAGTAGGTTCAGTAATAGAACAATTAGGTGTTCGTGGTGGAAAAATGGAAAGTATGCATAACTTCGAAAATCAAGTAAGATTACTTTATACAATACCATCTCGTGGATTAATTGGATTCTCAACTGACTTTATGACTTTGACTAAAGGTTATGGTATTATGAACCATACTTTTAAAGAATATCTTCCATATGAAAATATTGTTATTGGTGAAAGAAAACTTGGAGTTTTAGTTTCAATGGAAAACGGAAACTCAACAGCATATTCAATCGGTAACCTTGAAGGAAGAGGAATTATGTTTATTGAACCAGGTACTGAAGTATATGAAGGTATGATTGTTGGTGAATGTAACAGAGACTCTGATTTAGCAGTTAACGTTGTTAAAGGAAAACAATTAACAAATACACGTGCATCAGGATCAGACCATACAGTAGTATTAAAAAGACCTCGTCCAATTACTTTAGAGTATGCACTTGATTATATTAATTCCGATGAATTAGTAGAAGTAACACCAAATAACATTAGATTACGTAAGAGAATTTTAAATACTGAAGAAAGAAAAAAGTTTGACGCTAGAAAGAAAAACTAATAAAAATATAAAAATAGCCCCTAAAGGCTATTTTTTTGCTTGAATATTTTTGTGTTATCTAATATAATGTAATTAGGATAGAGGTGGGTATATGAATCAAAATCAACAAAATACGCAACAACGTGATAAAGTACAACAAAGGAGTCAACAAATGACACAAGAAGAATTACAAAAAACACAAGTGTTAAACTTGAAAGACGTTGAGGAAGCAGCAAGATTTGAAAGAATTACAAGTAAAAAGCCAGCTATTATAGTAGCTGCAATAGGTGTCTTATCTATCATGTTTGGGGCAACTTTTGGCGTAGTACAAACTTTAACTACCGAACCGACTATTAAAGATAATTCTAATAGTACAACAGAAAAAAGACAAGTACTTACCCAAACAGATTCCTTAAATTGTACTATAAGCTTATTAAATAATGCTGACGGAACAGATCAAATATATAATGTAGTATATACATTTAAAGATAATAAATTAACTAATTTTGTAAGAACATCATCAGTAGCACCAACACCAGGAAGTATTGTAGGAGTTAACTCTTTAACTGGCTTTAAAGCAGCACTTCCACCATTCTTAATGTCTTTAACAGGATATGAATCAGTTGTTGCCCCATCAGGAGATGGAGTAATCATAACAACAACAGTAGATTACTCAAAATTAGACTTATCAACGTTCCCTGATGCTCAACAAACAATACCATATACAAAAATAGAGTATATTGCAGGAACAGATAAAGCAAGTATTCAAGCAGATGCATTAGCAAAAGGCTATACATGTCAATAAAAAGGAGGTTTCAATTGAAACCTTTTTTCTATGCAATAAAATATAAAAAAACTGCATAAATTATTATGCAGCCATTTCTTGTTTCTTTAAAGTTCTAATTTCTTTAGCTGAAAGTCTAACTTTAGTACCGTCTTCAAGTCTATATACTTGTAGATTTAAGTTTTGTCTCTTTTTAGTAGCATTTAAAGCATGAGATCTTAAATTTTTTACATTATCTTTTCTAGTAGTAATATTTACTGCCATATTATCCCTCCTTTGGTATTACTCGTTCTGCTTTATAACTTTACCATAAAAACCCAATAAAGTCAAATAAAATAAGTGATTTTCCTATATTTGAAAATAAAAACACAATTAATAAAAAATATGATAAAATAAAAGCGAAGGAGGTATTAGGTATGTATATTCCATTATTTAACAAAACAAATTACAACTTATTATCAAGTCTTTTAAAAATAGATGAATTAGTACAATTTGCAAAAGAAAAAAACTTAACTAGTATCTCTATAACTGATACAAACATGTTTGGAACTATGGAATTTATAAAAAAATGTGAAAAGTATAATATTAAGCCTGTTATTGGATTAGAACTTCTACTTGAAGAATATAAAGTTATTGTCTTTTGTAAAGATTATTTAGGCTACCAAAGTCTAATAAAATTGTCAACTATTCAAAACGAAAGAAAAATAACTATCGATGATTTATATAAATATAATAAAAACATAATAGCAGTATTACCATTTAATTATAAAGATAAAGTGAATGAAATAGAAAAGATTTATAAAGATTTATATATAGGATATGAAAATTTACAAGAAGAAAAAGAATTACTGCTTGATAGAAAAAATATAGTATTTTTTAGAGAAAGTCTCTATCTTAATTTAGATGATGAATACATGTTACCATACCTATATCGTATAAGAGATGGAAAAACTATATCTGATGATATAACATATGATACTAAAAATCACGAATTAAATATAATGAATTTAAATGAATTAACTGATAATATAGGACTTATTAATACTATGAAAATAGCAGATAGTTGTAACCTAGTGTTTCCAGCATCAGAGAACCTTCTTCCAATATATGAATGTGCTAATCCAAAAGAATATTTATTTGAACTATGCAAAGTTGGATTAAATAAAAGATTAAGTGGAAATATTCCAAACAATTATAAAGAGCGTTTAATTTATGAGTTAAAAATTATTAATGAAATGGGCTTTCCAAATTATTTTTTAGTAGTATATGATTTTATTAAATTTGCTAAAAAAAATAAAATACTAGTAGGTCCAGGTAGAGGAAGTGCTGCAGGATCACTTGTTGCATATTCTCTAGGAATAACTGATATTGATCCTATAAAATATGATTTATTATTTGAAAGATTTCTAAACCCAGAAAGAAAGACAATGCCTGATATTGATACTGACTTTCCAGATAATAAAAGAGACATCGTAATTAATTATGTAAAAGAAAAATATGGCGAGAAAAGAGTAAGCGGAATAATTACTTTTGGAACAATGGCTGCAAAACAAGCAATTAGAGATACATCAAGAGTATTAAATATACCAATTTATAAAGTAGATGCACTATGTAAATTTATTCCTGCAATGTCAAAAGATAAATTAATTGATATTTATAACAAAAATCAAGCATTTAGAGCTCATGTTGAAAGTGACATTCTTCTATCAAACATGTTTAAAATTGCACTAAGACTAGAAGGATTCCCAAGACATACATCATCACATGCTGCAGGAATTATTATGAGTAGGAAAGACCTTGATGAAGTAATTCCACTATATAAAACAGATGATTTATATTTAACAAGCTATTCTATGGAATATTTAGAAGAATTTGGTCTTTTAAAAATGGACTTTTTAGTATTAAAAAATCTAACTTTAATTGATAATATCTTAAATGATATTAAAAAATTATATGGAAAAGAAATAGACTTTGCTAAAATACCATTAGATGACAAAGAAACACTAGAAATATTTAAAACAGCAAATACTTGTGGAATATTCCAATTTGAGTCAAGTGGTATGAGAAATTTCTTACGTAATTTAAAACCATCTACATTTGAAGATATCTTTGCAGCAATAGCCTTATTTAGACCAGGAGCAGCCATAAATATAGACTCATATATTAGAAGAAAACATGGAGAAGAAAAAGTAACATACTTAGATGATTCTCTAAAAGAAGTAACAAAAAATACATACGGAATCTTAATCTACCAGGAGCAAATTATGCAACTTGCTAATGTCTATGCTGGATACTCTTTAGGAGAAGCAGATATTCTAAGAAGAGCGATGTCTAAGAAGAAAGTAGACTTACTAAAAAATGAAGAAGATAAATTTATTAGAAAAAGTGTAGAAAAGGGTCACAGTAAAGAACAAGCAAAAGAATTATTTAATTTAGTTCTAAATTTTGCAGGATATGGATTCAACAAATCTCACTCAGTAGTATATTCAATAATTGCCTATAAAATGGCTTATTTAAAATGTCACTTCAAAACAATCTTTTTTGCTAATTTATTAACAAATGTAATAGGTAGTGAAACAAAAACAAATGAGTATATTTTAGAAGCAAAAGCAAATAAAATAGAAATAGAAAAACCAACTATTAATAATAGTGACTCAAATTATATAGTAAAAGAAAATAAGATAATTTATCCAATATCAAATATAAAATCAATAGGTGTTGTAGTAACTGAACAAATAAAAAAAGCCAAAGAAGAAGGAATATTTAAAGATATATATGATTGTTTCAGTAGATTATATATTGCAGGTCTTGGTAAAAAGACATTAGAAACTTTGATATATGCAAATGTTTTTAAAGAATTTAATTATAACAGACAAACATTAATTTATAATTTAGATAGTCTATTTAATTATGCTGAACTTACAAAAGATATTGATCCATCACTTGTAATGAAACCAGATATTGAATATAAAGAAGAATATCCTAATACATATCTTTTAGAAAAAGAAAAAGAAGTCTTTGGATTCTATTTATCAGAACATCCAACAACATTCTATAAAAAAGAATATCCACATACAATATCATTAAATGAAATAGGAAATTATCTCCAAAAACAAATAGATACTCTAATATTAGTAGAAAAAGTAAAAGAAATAACTACTAAAAAAGGGGATAAAATGGCATTTGTAACAGGAAGCGATGAAACAGGAAGTAAAGAATTAACAATATTTCCAAAAACTTATAACCAGTATTCTAATATAGAAAAAGGTAACTTATTACTTGTACGTGGTAAAGTAGAAAAAAGACTTAATGAACTTCAAATAATAGTAGACAAAATAAAATTTTTAGAAGGAGAGATTAATGAAAAGTAATCAAAAAATATATAGTATAAATGCAATTGTGATTATAATAGACATATTTACTAAATTATTAGTCGCAACAAAATTAAAAGAAAACGACTTAATAAGTATAATTCCAAACTTCTTTTCAATATATTATGTAAAAAATACAGGAGCAGCTTTTTCTATATTACAAGATAGTACAATCTTTTTAGTAATATTAAGTGCCTTAATAATTGTAGTTTTAGATAGATTTATAAAAAAAGAAAAGAATATGCCTCGTCTTCAAGAACTATCTTTTGGTCTTGTTATGGGAGGAATATTTGGTAATATGATAGATAGAATTATAAATCATTCAGTAACAGATTTTATTTCATTTAGAATATTTAATTATAATTTTCCTGTATTTAATATTGCAGATATCGGAATAACTATAGGAGCATGCTTATTAGTTATAAGTATATTAATAGAAGAGAAAAAAATATCTAAAAATAAATAAAGTAAAAGGAGATTTAATGGATAAATTTATAAAATATTATAAAAAAGAAAAAGAAATATT
>UQQI01000026.1 GCA_900543055.1 uncultured Mollicutes bacterium | reverse complement strand
AAAAAAAGCCATAAAATAAAAAATTCTAAACGCACTTTCCTAATAAATAAAAAAAGTAAAGTCAACGCTTTACTTTATAAAAACTTTTTATACCTATTTAATAAACATTGCATCCCCAAATGAGAAGAAACGATACTTATCATCAACTGCTATTTTATAAGCATTAAGAATATTTTCACGTCCAGCAAGTGCACTAACTAACATAACAAGTGTTGACTTTGGTAAATGAAAATTAGTAATTAATTTATTAATTCCTTTAAATTCATATCCTGGATATATAAAAATATTAGTCCAACCATTACATTCTCTAAATTCACCATACTTAGTTGCAATTGTTTCAAGTGTTCTTGTACTTGTTGTTCCAACAGCTACAATATTATGTCCACTCTTTTTTGTCTCATTTAAAAGTTTAGCAACCGAAGCACTCATAGAATAAAATTCGCTATGCATCTCATGTTCTTCAATATTTTCAACACTAACTGGTCTAAATGTTCCAAGACCAACATGTAGTGTGACATAAGCAATATTTATTCCTTTATCTTTAATTTTTTCAAGAAGTTCTTCTGTAAAATGAAGTCCTGCAGTTGGAGCAGCAGCACTACCTACTTCTTTTGCATATACAGTTTGATAAAGAGACTGATCTTCTAATTTTTCATGAATATATGGAGGAAGTGGCATTGTACCTAACTCTTCTAATATTTCCATAAGAATTCCAGAATAAATCAGTTCAAAGTGTCTAATTCCAGCATCAAAGACACCACAACATTTTGCCTTTAACTTTCCGTCTCCAAAACTAACAATAGTTCCTTCTTTTATTCTTCTAGCAGGTTTTACTAAACACTCCCACTTATCACATTCAATATTTTTTAAAAGTAATATTTCTATAACAGCACCAGTTTCTTCTTTAGTACCAATTAATCTTGCTGGTAAAACTTTAGTATCATTTAAAACTAAAGTATCTCCTGGATTTAAATAATCAATAATATCATAAAATTTCTTATGTTCAACTTCTCCTGTTTCTTTATCTAAAACTAATAATCTTGATTCATCTCTTTTTACAAGTGGAGTTTGTGCAATTAACTCTTCTGGTAAATAATAATCAAAATCTTCAACTTTCATTCTAATCACCTCAAAATACTAACTTATTTTATCATATAATTAAAAGAAATAAAACAAGTTTATTCCTTTTCTATACCTAAAACTTCATAAGCTTTATCAGTTGCTACTCTACCTCTTGAAGTTCTTTTTAATAATCCATTTTGTAATAAGAATGGCTCATATACATCTTCAATAGTAGTAACTTCTTCTCCAATAGAACTACTAAGTGCTTCAACACCAACTGGTCCACCATTAAATTTATAAATAATTGCTGATAAAAGTTCTCTATCTGTATTATCAAGACCCATTTTATCAACTTTTAATCTATCAAGTGCCTTCTCAGTAACTTCTAATGTAATAGAACCATCTCCATCAACCATAGCAAAATCTCTTACTCTCTTAAAAAGTCTATTAGCAATTCTTGGAGTACCACGACTTCTCTTAGCAAGTTCAACTGCAGCATCGTCATCTATAAAAACATTTAAAACTCTGGCAGTTCTTTTCACTATCAAAGTAAGTTCTTCAACTGTATAATACTGAAGTTTATCAATAATACCAAATCTATCTCTTAAAGGTGCAGATAAGTCTCCTGCTCTAGTAGTTGCTCCAACTAATGTAAACGGAGGTAAATCAATTCTGATATTTCTACTATTTCCTTCACTTCCAACAATTATATCTAACGAAAAATCTTCCATAGCAGGATATAATATCTCTTCAATATATCTTGGCATTCTGTGAATTTCATCAATAAATAATACATCTCCTGGTTCAAGAGAAGAAAGAATTGCTGCTAAATCTCCACTTTTTTCAATACTAGGTCCACTTGCTGTTTTTATATTAGTTCCAAGTTCATGTGCAATAATAAACGCAAGGGTAGTTTTACCAAGACCTGGAGGACCATATAGTAAAACATGATCTAATGCTTCATTTCTCATCTTAGCTGCTTTAACAAATACTCTAATATTTTCTTTTACATCATTTTGTCCAATATACTCATCTATTGTCTCAGGTCTAATAGTATTATCTAGTTCATTATCATTAAATAAATTATAATTTGTTATAACACTCTCATCTTTCATAAATTAACCTCTCAATAACAATTTCAATGCATCTTTTACTTGTCCCTCAATTGGAAGTGATGTATTAACCTTAGCAAGTACAGGTACAATTTCTTTTTCTTTGTAGCCAAGACCTAATAAAACTTCTTTTAACTCATTTTCAGTTTCAACTTGATCATCACTAATACCAACACCAATAAACTCAAGTTTTCCTTTCAAATCAAGAACAATTTGTTTAGCAAGTTTTTCTCCAATTTTAGGAAACTTCTTTAAATATAAAATATTTTCTCTTTCAATTGCATCCATTATTCCATCAAGTGAACCAACTGCAAACATTGGAAGTGTCATCTTAGGACCTAATCCCTTAACACTAATAAGTTTTAAGAATAGTTCTTTCTCCTCTATTGTTTTAAATCCAAATAATAATTGTTCATCTTCTTTTACTTGTTGATAAACATATACTCTTAACTCTTTACCTATTTCAAAAGAATATGGATTAGCAACATAAACTAAATATCCTACTCCCCCTGTTTCAATAACAATCGCGTTATTTTTAATATATGTAACAGTTCCTTTTATATAATCAAACATCTAAATCATCTCCAATATCTATTATTACATAAATAGTTAAATTAATCAAAGAAAATCGAACATAATTTTGAATTAAAAAAAGACATACATATAATGCCTTTTAATAATTACTTTTCTGAGTCTTTTAAATTATCAAGTAATTCTTCTGAAGAAGACTCATCATCAACCTGCTCTAGTAATTCATCACTCTTAGAAAAATTGCGATTTTTATTTTTCATCTCTTCTTCATGTACCAAAACATTATATGCAACTTTTCCAACTAATGTCTTAGGAAGCTCATCTCTAATCTCATACTCATATGGCCATGAATAACGAGATAAATTTTTTTCACAATGATCTCTAACTGACTTTATCACATCATCATGATTTATATCTTTATTCTTTAATACAATAAATGCTTTCGCAACTTGTACTTTATAAGGATGTGGTATTCCTATTACACAACTCATCATTACATCAGGGTGTGAATCAATTACATTTTCTATATATTGTGGATATAAACAATAACCACTACTTACAATTAATCTTTTTAATCTGTTTTTAAAATATACAAACCCATCGTTATCCATAATTCCAAGATCACCTGTATGTAACCAAACATGACCGTCTTTATGTTTTCTTAAAGTGCATCTTGTTTCTTTTCTATCCCTTAAGTATCCCTGCATAACAGTAGGACCACTAATAACAATCTCACCATCTTCACCATAAGGAACTTCTTTTTCTGTCCCTTCTTGGACTATTTTAAAATACATATCAGGATAAGGTATTCCAATACTTCCTTCACGATAATTATTAACTGGAGTAAAGCAACTTGCACTACCACACTCAGTAAGTCCATATCCCTCTCTTACTTGAGTTTTAGAGCCATGATCTTTTAAAAATTTATCTACTTTTCTCTTTAATTCAACAGATAATGAATCTCCTCCAGAAATAACACACGTTAAAAATGACAAGTCATAACCATTTAAATTTTTATTTTTAAGTAAGGATTCAAATAATGTTGGAACTCCTACCATAACGTTAGGTTGATATTTTTTTAATAATTTGTCAAAAGTCTGAGCACTAAATTGTGGAAGTAAAATACTAGTACCACCAAAATATTGAACAGTATGAATACAAACACCTAATCCAAATCCATGGAATATTGGCATAATAGCAAGTACTTTATCTTTTTCACGAAGACATGCTACATGTTCAAAAGATTGCATCGCTAAAGCATTTAAGTTCATATTAGAAAGTTTAACTCCTTTAGGTGTTCCAGTTGTTCCTCCACTATAAAGTATTGCAGCAACTTCCTTACTCTTAAAGTCATCATCAATTTCTTTTGTATATGAGTATCCCAATTTTATAAAATCTCGCCAAGTAATTCTAATATCACTCTTAGTCATTCTTACTTTTCTACCTTTTGTTGCTTGATAAATTGCTTGCATATGAATTGGCATAGAATCACCAACTGATACTGTAATTGCTTTCTTTATCTTAGTATCTTCAATAATAGAATTAACTTTATTAAAAGCAAAATCAATTGTCACAATATAATTACTCTTAGAAACATTTAAAAAATGCTTAATTTCGTTTTCACCAGATAATGGATGAATCATATTAGAAATAGCTCCTATCTTATTAATTGCATAAAAAGCAATTATTGCCTCAGGCACATTAGGCATACAAATAGCAACTATATCTTTATGTTTTACTCCTAATGCTTTAAAAGCACGAGCAGCCTCATCTATCTGTTTTAAAAATTCATAATAAGTTTTCTTTGTACCATAGTAATTGTAACTAATATTATTTAAATGTTTTGAAGCAGTATATTCTATTAACTTATATACTGAAAAATCTGGATAACTAAGATGTGGATTAACATCACCATAATATTTATACCATGGAGTTTTTATCTTTTTAACCATTCAAATCACCAAAAATATTATAAAAAAAATAAACGATCAAGTCAATTAATCACATAATTATAATTACATATAAAAAGATAGAAACTTATCTTTCTACCTTCTCTATTAATTTATCATTTTCTTCTCTAAGTAACATTGTATAGATAAATAATAAGTTTAAATACTCATCTTCATCATTATATTCTTCTAATAATCCAAGTGGTTCATTATAACTACTTATTTTATTATTTTCTAAATATAATAATCTAATCTCATCAGATATTACTTTTAATAGTTCTCTTCTTTTATCTTCAATGTCTAATTCCTTAAAATTTCTAAATAAATCAAGATACTCTGTTGACATTAATAGCCTCCTTTTTATATTCAACCATCTCTATTACATTATCATGGTGTAATGAATCAACTTTTTTCTTAAATTCATTAAATTTCTTATTTTTATCTTCTTGTAACACATAACCTACTTCTCTTAACAGCTGTTTTTGGTTCTCATCAAAAATAGGTTTTACTTTATTTTGATGATTATAAAGCCATTGTCCTGCATTTACTAAATCCGGAGACTTATATTCTGAACTACTCTTTTTAACTACATGTACTATTCCTTCTGAATCTACTTTTATTTTATCTTTGTTTGTTAAATTAGTAGAATACTCTTCACATATACCTGATTCATTTTGTTCTTTTATTTTTACTAACAAACCATAATAATCATTAAAGATTTTATTAAATTCTTCTTCTGGAGTCAGTTTATCTTCTTGAAATACATATCCAACTTCTCTTAACATTTGTTTTTGAATCTCATCAAAAATAGGCTGATAACTACTTTGATGATTATAAAGCCATAGTCCTACGTTTAATAAATCTAGAGACTTATATTCTGAACTATTTTTCTTCACTACATGTACTATTCCTTCTGAATCTATTTTTATTTTATCAGTCGTTGCTAAATTAGTAGAATACTCTTCACATATGCCTGATTCATTTTGTTCGTTTATTTTTACTAACAAACCATAATAATCATTAAAGGTTTTATTAAATTCTTCTTCTATAGTTAGTTTATCTTCTTGTAATACATATCCAACTTCTCTTAATAATTGTTTTTGTTTCTCGTCAAAAATAGGTTGTCTTCTATTTTGATGATTATAAAGCCAGTCTCCTACGTTTAATAAATCTGGAGACTTATATTCTGGACTACCATATTTTACTACATGTACTATTCCTTCTGAATCTATTTTTATTTTATCAATTGATGTCAAATTAGTAGAATATTCTTCACATATACCTGATTCATTTTGTTTTTGTATTTTTACTAACAAGCCATAATAATAATTAAATGTTTCTTCAAAATTATTTGAATTATAGTTTTCCACTTCGTTTCTAAGTTCTAAGAACTCTCTTGTTACTGGATCTAATTGTAAGATACCGGATAAACTATCTTCTTGTTCATCTTCAACTACTTTATTTAAATTTTCTTCCTTACTAAAATCAACTTCTATATTCCAAATATCTAAGTCACAACACATATCTACTATTGCTTTTTCATACTTCATATCTTCTTTTAGTAAATCTTTATTTTCTATATATTTAGAATATCTATTTTTAATAAAAATAATATTTTTCGCAATATTTCTTTCAAACTTATCTTTAGAATTTCCATTTGGAATTCTTCCTTTATCTTCAATCCAATCTTTAATAATTGTTAATTTTATTATGTCACTTTCTTCTAAATCATGATTTCTAACTAATTTAACATTAAGTACATTATTAACTAAATCAATAACTTTAGGTTTCTTTTCATTCATCAAGTTTTCTTTATCGTTATATTTCATACATCTACCTAGTTGTTGTAAGAAAAGAATTCTTGAATTCGTATCCATTGGTCTTAACCATACTATTCCAGATATTCCTTTTGCATGTACTCCTTCATTAAGTTTATTCATTACAAACATCAATTTTGGTTTACCATTTGTTGGTTCATTAAATTTATTTAGAAAATCTCTATTGGCTTTAGATCCATAACTTCCTAACATTGAAATATTCTCTACTTTGTCTTTCATTTCTTCATGAAGTTTTTCTTTTAGTTTTTTATTAGATAACTTCTTCCAACCCATATAATTAATTATCTTATCCGCAAGTATATCATTTTTTGAGATTAAAGATTCATTTTTATATTTCATCTCATATTTTGAAAGTAATAAAATGTTTTCTTTTTCTGATTCTAAATAATTTCTTTCTACTTCATCTAAATTATTGTTATTTATTATTTTTCTATATAATTTTTCTATTCCTGGGTTATTTTTTAAATACTCATCACTATATAAAAATTGACTAAATAAAGTCTGATAATCTTCTATCATTCTTCTTGCGGCAGACTGATTTATATTTTTACCATTTTCGTCATAATATTCTGTGTTTCCATCTTCGTCTTCACATTTTTTTGTTACAGGTAAAAATACAATATACTTGTCATCACTTTTTATATTCTCATTTAGTATTCTTTCAATTCCTACTGAAGATGATACTTTTCTTCTTAGTTTTTCATATTTCTTTAGTCCTTCATCTTTTAATTTTTCATCATTTATCTCATCAATTGAGAATTTTAATTCTTCAAGTTGATTTTGATATGTATAAGCACAATTTATTACATCAAAATTCATAAGTATACCCGACTGAATTGCTTCAATTAAATCAAGATTTGATGAAAGATGTTCTTTTTTTAATATTTCGTCATCGGTATAGCCAAATTTTCTTGCCCAAAATTCAGTCATATCTCTAAAGTCCATATCTCTTTCTGGCGTTGCGGTCATTCCAAGTACTTTTGTAGTTCTATCTTGATTATCAATTAATTCTTCAATTAAATTAAGCCATTCTTGAGCACCGGTTCTATGTATTTCATCAAAGATAATTAAATCATATTTATTTCTATATATTTCTTTAAGATTGTTTTTATTATCAGTTCTATCTTTTAAATCTTGATATGTTCCAAGTACTAGATTTGGAAATATTCTCTTGATATCTGCATCTTCATCTTTATCATTTAAATGTTTTTCTGGATTATATGTTTCTCTAATAATGCTTTTTAATTGGTTTAGTATTTCTTCGTTTGGTGCGAGATAAAGTATTCTTGCGTGATTATCACTATTTAATTTATTAATAGTCTTCTCAAAGTCATGCATCTCTGTTAAAGCAATATATGATTTACCTGTACTAGTAGGTAAAACAAGTGATGTGAAGTTTTTATCTTTAAACTTATTCTTAATTCTATCTACAATTGGTCTTTGAAAATCTTTTAATACTATTCCAGTTCCTTCTACTTTGTTATATCCAATAAAGTCTTCTAATTCTTCTATTGTAAATGTATCATCTAAGTCTATTGCATCTTTTTTCTTTATAATATTTGTAAATAAAACATTCGCAATATCTTTTTCTTTAACATTTTGTCTTTTTAAATAAAAGTATACATTACTTACATTATTTTTAATTAAAGCTTTTTTAATGTCCTCTCTTTGACTTTGTCTTAAATTAAATTCTATTCCTAATCTATCTAAGTCCAGTAGATCAATCATCGCATCCGCAATCCACTCTTCTTTTGGAACTTTTTCTTTTCTCTCTAAAAACTTAGACATAAGCATTTCTATTGCTTTATTAGGACTATCTAAAACATACATTAAGTGATTACTATCTAAACTATTAATATAACTTACTAAACGCTCTTTTCTAGGACTAATATTTATACTAACAGACTCTGAAACATTTACTAAGTCCTTTGACTTTCTAACAGTTATTTCAGGTTCTATTCCATAACCATTTTTTAATATATAATTTAATGTTTTTTGATACTTTAAATTTTTTCCTAATAATCTATTTAATACTTCTACACTTCTTTTTGTTCTTAACTTAGATTTAGATAAATAATAGGCATTTTTATATAAATCAATCGCATCTTTATAACTAATTCTTCCTCCAGTTATTTTATATAAATTTTCTATTGAAAGTTCCTTGTCCTCAATATTAAAATCTTTATATGTATAGTCTCCAGTATATTTTATTGAATCTATATTTTCTAATAAAATACTTTTAATTTCATCTAAATATTCTAAATTATTTGGCATTTGTTGGAGTAATCCAAAAATATCAATTAATTCTTTTTTGGTCTCTATTATTTCTTCTTGTTTTATATCTTTATAGTGAACTAATTCAAGAGACGAGAAAGCATTACCTATAGTCTTTATTAAATAATTATTACCTGTCTTTGGAAGTATTCTTTTACCATATAAATTTACTTTTAGAACAACTTTATCTTTTTCTAAATTTTGTTCATCATTTAATGCAATATAGTTATCTGAATTAATTACTTTTTCTTTTATTCCATCTTGGAACAGATCTGACTTTTCTTCATCACTTGCTTTATAATTACTTTTTAATAATTTACTTTTTTGTAATTCTTCTTCTATTACTTTTAATTCTTCGCTAGACTTACAAGCATCTATTCTTTCATAAACTTTTTCTAAATTTGTTCCCTTAATTTCTTTATTTAAAAAATCAGTAACTTCTTTTAGCATATATAGTCCTGCTTCATATGTAGTATTTCCAATATCTTTCTTTGGAACCTTTACTACTATATACTTATCTTTATAATGTCCTCTTCCATACATTATTGCAGTATTAGCATTACTTGTAAGTGAAATACAATTAGTATCTTTTCTATGTCTTGTATTAATATGATCTACTGCTTCTTCTAATGTTAAAACTGAAGATTCACTATATTTTGGAACACCATTATATCTTTCTCTATTAGTTCTAACTCTTTCTATCTTATTATTACTATCTGTTGTAATATTCGTATCAATATCATTATTATCATCTTTATTTAAAGCTCTAAAAAAATAATAGTAATCATTATCACTATAAACATTAAACTTATCTATATCAAAAATTTCTTCTAACACAGTATCACATCCATTAATTATTATTCTATTAAATTATAACATACATCAAACTATTCAACTAGACAGCATTAACAAAAAACTGATGATTTTTCAAAAAAAAAGAACTAAAATAAGTTCTTTAATAAAATCATAAAGTTAATCTTTTAAGTTACAATAAACGTCTTGAACATCATCTAAATCTTCTAGATTATCGACTAAATTCATTACTTTTTCTGCACCTTCTTCATCAAGTTCAACTTCCATATTTGGTACATAAGTTAATTCACATTGTAAAAATTCTTTTACGTCTGCTGCTTCTAATGCATCTCTAACTGCAGTGAAAGATGATTGATCTGTTGTAATAACATAAGTATCATCAACTCTTTCAAAATCTTCTGCTCCAGCATCAAGTGCAGTCATCATCATAGTTTCTTCATCATATTCACCTGGAATAACGATAGAACCACGACGTTCAAACATATAGCTTACAGAACCATCTGTACCAAGGTTTCCTCCAGCCTTTGTAAAAGTACTTCTTACTTGAGATGCAGTTCTATTACGATTATCTGTTAAACAATCAACCATAAATGCAACTCCACCATGTCCATATCCTTCATAACGAATACTTTCATAGTTTGCTCCATCTGCTCCACCAGTAGCTTTTTCAATTGCTTTTTGAATATTATCCTTAGGCATGTTTTGAGCTTTTGCCTTATCAACAGCCATACGTAATGCTGCATTTTGACTAGGATCAGGACTTCCTCCTTTAGCAGCAACCATAATTTCCTTTGTTAACTTTTGGAAAATTTTTCCACGTTGTGCATCAATTAAGCCTTTCTTTCTATGTATTGTAGCCCATTTTGAATGTCCACTCATACTTATACCTCCTCATTTCCTAATTTATAATATCATATTTTTTTAGAGTTTTAAAGTATTTATGATATAATTTATTTGTGGTGACTAACATGTATTTAAGAGTTAAAAATAAAAAAATAGAAATTAAAGAATATAAAAAATTCAGTGATAGATTTAAAAGTTTAAAATTTTACTTAAAAAACTTAGACTTTGGAATAAAACTTCCCAATAAAAAACTAGCAAACACAACATTTTTCTGTCAAAGAGTAGATATTTGTTTTACTGATAATGAAGATAAAATACTTTATTTATATGAAAATGTTAAAACTGAAAAAAGAATTTTTAAAAGAAAATCAAAAAATATTTATTACTTACCACTCAATACATGTAAATACTTAATAAAAGGCGAAAAATTAAAAATAACCGAAAAATAATGTAGAAAAACCTACATTATTTTTTATACCATATCTTTATAAATTAATGTCTTTTCAATAACCATCTTAATACTTTGTTCATTAAATGGCTTACTAACCATATCAACTATTTGATAAGTAAATGCTCTATCAATTGTTTCTTTAGTAGAATCTCCTGAAATAATAGAAACTGGCATATGAGTAAACAAATTATTATCTCTCATAAACTCAAGTACAGCAAATCCATCTACTTTAGGCATATTAAGATCAAGTAATATTGTCTCAATAAAATCATTTCCTTGATTAGCCTTAATTATTCTAATAGCCTCTTCTCCATCCTTTGCAGTACCAACGTTATATGTATCACTAAAAATTCTTTTAACAAAGTTTCTTACAATATTAGAGTCATCTACTACTAATATTGTTTTTTTATCATAAATATCACTACTTGTAGGCACAACTTCTTCTGCTTTATCTTTTTCCTTATCGCTTCCACTCATGTATTCTTGAATTAGAATAATTGCATTATTTGTTTCTTTTATTAAATCATTTATATGTTCGTTTATATAATACATATCTCCTGCTTTACTATGAGTTTCATGTTCAAGTGCCATATTTGCTAGTTTTTCAAACCCAAAATTATTCGCATCACTCTTCATAGAATGAGCCATAATTGCATAATTAGCCATATCTCTATTCTGCATAAATTTAATTAATTTATTAATTTTATCATGAATTCCAACTAAAAATTCTCCAATTGTTTCATTATAAGTAACAGAGTCTCCAAATAATTCTAAACTTCTCTTTATATTTACACCATTGTCTTCTAAAAATTTAATACTTTTCATAAACACACCTCTATCCTAAAAATGATTATATCAAAATAATAAAAAAAACTCCATAAAATAATCATATAAACTAATAAAAGTTATTATATAAAGAAAAAAGAAGTACTACATACTTCTCAAATTTTACTTTCTCTTGTTATATATTACAGGAAATGGATCATTATAATCAGAAAGACTATGTTCAACAATAAGTTCTCCCATATCATTATTTTTAACCTCTTGTCTTGCTCCATATATCATACTATGAATCCATTCATCTTCATCTTCATAAAAGTCATATATATCACCATGTGGTCCACCCTCACAAAGAGCAATTGCGAAATCTGCATTATTCTTAGTAGCCGCAGATATAATATCCCAAGTTGCTCCACAAGGCATTAATCCAATAACTAAATCTGTATCTTTTAGATTTGTATTTTCAGAAAAACGTTCTCTTTTCAATATAAATCTTGGACTTTCTTTTTCATATATAGAAAGTGCAGGATCATACACCGTAATTTTACCAGTTTTTTGTTTAGCAGATATCTTCTTAGCAAGTTGTGGAAGATGACCTCCTCCAACTTCTACAATATTTTTTCCATCAAGTCCAAACTTAGAATCTAAAAATTCACAAAAACCATTATAAATATTTTCATCTTCTGGAATCCATCCAAAATAATCATATATTTCTCGTATTACATCATACTCATAAGGCTTCTTATAACTACAATTAATCATTCCAATTATTTGTCTTTGCTCACGTTCATTAAAAATTGAAGGGTACTTCTTAAAATAATTTAACACTGTCGCAACTTTCAAACCATATTCACTCATTTAATCATCCTTTATGTACATTTTAACATGAAATACAACCTAAATATTATAAAAATTATTAATACCCCTACTTTTTTTCTTATTTTTAAACGAATCTTTTAAAACCATATTAGATACTCTATAAGTTCTTTGTCTATCTTCTTCAAACTTAAAATTATTTTCTCCAAAGTATATATAAAAAACATTATTTAAAGAAATAGGTTCCTTTTTATCTAAAATATTCTGTAACTCTTCTTCAGTTAACTCTTTATAAAATGGTACTTCATCAAGCAAATTTCCATCTAAATCTGTAACTATTACAGAAGATGCCATATCAACTAAATAAACACCATTATCCATCGCAACTATATTATACGCATGTCCAATTTCTTCTTTATCAAAGTCAAGTGAACCAATAAGAACCAAAGAAGAATAACCAAATACACCTAATATATTAAGTCCCATAGTAGCATACTCTGTACACATCGCAATATTACTTTGATAAAAATCTCTATTTGAACGTTTAATAGGATTTATATTTTTACCATTACTATTAATAAATGTCTTGTTTCTTTCTTCACGAGATAATAAATTCATATTAGAAATATCATTAAAATAATCATCAAGAAATTCTTTTACGTAACATAAAAAGTCAAAATCATTTCCAATCTCTTTATCTTTAATAAATCTAGCAAAGTCATATAAATACTCATTGTCATCAATATAATAATATAATCCATCATTACAAACAGAAGAATTTTCATCAATTGAAAAACCATAAATAACTTTTACATCACTATCTATAAAACTATACCAATAAAAATTACCTATCAAATAATTGTCATTATTTTCTAAATCAAACTTTTTATTTAATGGAACATTTACTCCTAAAAAGTTCTCAGAAGGATTAAACTTTTTAACAACTCCTTTTAACTCCTTAATAGCAGCATCTATATAAGAACAAATATCATCTGTATTTCTTATATCATTAAGTATACCTTCTTTTAACTCCCTATTATCATTTAAATAAATCTCCATCAACCTACACCTCAACATCAACCATAATTGGATAATGATCACTAATTTCTAAATCTTTTATAATCGAATAATTTTCTACATTAAATTCATTTGATAAAAAAACATGATCAATTTCTCTATGATATCTACTCATCTTAAGAGTTCTATCATTAAATTCTATTCTACTTATTCCTTTTTCTTCTAATAAATTACAAAATTTATTAAATATTTCTTTATTATTTTTTAAATTAAAATCTCCCATCAATATTACTAAATTATTATCCTTACTAATCAATTTATATAAATACTTTAATTCACGTAATTTAACACTTTCAAACATAAAATCTAGATGTGTATTATAAATACTTATATCATAACCTTTATAATTTATAACATTCTTTACAACTACCCTTTTTAATAAACTAGGTAAATGTGGCAAATTATAAGTTTTACTAAATTTAATTTTCTTATCAGTAATAATAGGAGTTTTTTCATTTATTCTATTTAAAATAATTTTAGAAAAAAATCTATAATTACCATTATAAGTATATTTACTAGGAAGAAGTTTTATTAAATCTTTATTTATTTTTGAATAAACTTCTTGTAGTCCTAATATATTTATCTTATTTTGAACTAGATAATTATAGATTTCTTTTGACTTATTTATATTATATTTACTAAAATCATTTTGTATATTAAATGAACTTATTCTAAGCATTAATCTCTAAAATCAAAGTAGAAGTCTAGAATTCTTACACAATCACCTGTCTCTGCACCCATTTCAACAAGCTTATCATCAATACCCATTTTTCTAAGTTTCTTAGCAAATCTAGTAACAGCTTCATCTGATGAGAATTTAGTCATCTTAAATATTCTTTCTACTTCTTTACCTGAAACTACCCAAGTACCGTCATCATCTCTTGTAATAATGAATGGTTCTTCCTTCTTAAACTTATATAATACATGAGACTCTATTTGTGAATCATCATATAATGGATTATTTGGTATTGTGTCTAAAATATCTGCAAGTCTATTAACAACAGCGTCAAGTCCAGTCTTTGAAACAGCACTTACTTCAAATATTTCACAATCTACTTTTTTCTTAAATTCTTCTAAGTTTTCTTTTGCACCTTCAACATCCATTTTATTTGCAATAACAATCATTGGTTTTTCAATTAATTTTTTGTTGAATGCTTCAAGTTCTTTATTAATTAATACATAGTCATCATATGGATTTCTTCCTTCGAATCCTGACATATCAATAACATGAGCTATTACTCTAGTTCTTTCAATATGTCTTAAGAATTTATCTCCAAGTCCTTCACCTTCGCTTGCTCCCTCAATTAATCCAGGTAAATCTGCCATAACAAAGCTTCTACCTTCACTAGCACCAACTACACCTAAATTTGGAGTAAGAGTCGTAAAGTGATATGCAGCAATCTTTGGTTTAGATGCAGATACACAAGAAATTATTGTACTCTTACCAACACTAGGAAGTCCAACAAGTCCAACATCTGCTAACATTTTAACTTCAACCTTAAGATTTCTTCTTTCTCCTTCTTCTCCATTTTCTGAATAATCAGGAGCTGTATTAGTCTGAGTCTTGAAAGCAGTATTTCCACGACCTCCACGACCACCTTTAGCAATTATCTCTTCTTGATTCTTATGCGATAAATCAGCAATTATAAGACCTGTATCCATATCAGTAACAACAGTTCCAAGCGGAACTTTAACAATAAGAGGACTTGCTCCTTTTCCATGTTGATTCTTGCCCCTACCATTTTCACCTTTAGGAGCTTTTATAGTCTTTTGATATCTTAAATCAAGTAAAGTATGAAGACCTTCGTCTACTTTAAAAATAATATCAGCACCATGTCCACCATTTCCACCATATGGACCTCCCATAGAAATGTATTTCTCACGTCTAAATGCAGTACAGCCATCTCCACCATTACCTGCTTCAACTCTTAATAAAACCTCATCAACAAACATAATACCTCTTCCTTTCACATATTAAAATTATAACAATCAATTAACTCGTTGTCTAGAAACATTATTATTTAAATTTCTAACAAGCATTTTTCCTCTTTCAATACTTTCAACATCACAATTATCTTCTCCATTAATCTTACTATATACAATAGAATCTAAATAGTCATTAAAAAGTTTCAAATCATTAGCACCATAAATACTTTCTAAAGAAACAACATCATTGTTAATTGATAAATCATTCAAAACGTCACAATTATCTTCAAAAAAATTCATAGTATATGGAAAAGCTATTGAATAAGTACAATAATATTTACTAGGAAAATCACAATTAGAAAATAAAGGCATTGATTTAAAAAAATTACTATCTCTAATTGCATTCTTCTCAGTTCGTATCTCATTTAGCATACTATATTTATCATCATCATAAGTATCAATTCCACTATTTATAGAAGAACATTCAACCACATGTCTATTTTCATGAAAAAATATCCGATCTAATCCTTTTAATTTATATATCTTAGTAAGAGGAACATAACAAAGCCTAAAATCCCCATTCTTATTAGTAAAGGTTCTAGTCATCGCACAATTTTCTCCGTTAAAAATAATCTGAGCAATATCCAAATCAGAAACTTTAAACTTTGTATTACGATTAACTATACTTTTAATACGACGACCCCATCTAGTCTTACTAATTAATAAAGTGTTCTTTTTTCTTATCAATTCCGCTCTTTTACTTATTATACTATCAATAAAAACAGAATTTGTAATAGGCTCGATTCCATAAACTCTGCATATTCTCATATATTCTTGTTGTCTTTTTAAAATATCTTTCTTTATAGAGTCCGATGTATATTTATCATTTAAAAGCATTATATTAGTACTAGAATAACTATCCAAATCAATATTAATAAAATCTTCTATTCCAAATTTAGAATAATATGAAAAAGAATTGGATAATATTAAATAATAATCTTCATAATATTTATTTTCTAAAGCATTCTTAATTTTAATAAAATTTTTATATTCTTTTAAATATGTTCTTATCTTTTTTATATTTGGAAATATATCATCTCCATTTTCTTCTAAAAACTTCATATTTTCTAAAGGATTAGCATCAAATAAATATATCGTATTATCCATTCTATTCTTTATTAAATCATAGTATTTTTCCCCATAATCTTTTACATACATCGTTAATAAATAACTTTTATATTCTTCAAGTGCTTTATTTGGATTTAAAACATTTTCCATTATAATAGTATTTTCCATATAATCCCCCTTTTATACAGAAAAAGAGCCAATTCTAAATGGCTCTCTCTTAAATATAATTATTCACCTACTGGATAAACAGAAGCTTGTTTCTTATCTCTTCCTAAGCGTTCAAACTTAACAATTCCGTCAATAGTAGCATAAATACTATCATCATTTCCACGACGAGTATTTGTACCTGGGAAAATCTTAGTTCCTCTTTGACGATATATAATAGAACCAGCTGTTACGAATTCACCATCAGCTGCTTTAGCTCCAAGTCTACGTCCTGCAGAATCACGACCATTAGATGTTGATCCTTGCCCTTTATGGTGAGCAAATAATTGAATATCTAATTTTAAAAACTTCATAATTCTCCTCCTTACTTATTATTTCAAATAGAGGCTATTTAACCTCAATGTTATTAGGATAATTTCCCTCTAACTCTCTTAAAAGACTAACCATATTATTTAATAGTATTTGAGTAGTTTCATCATCAATTTTCACATTGATTGTCATACCCTTCTTACTAACTAAATAATCTAGACTACCTTTTTTTAATGCAAGTATTCCGTTTACTGTTGTAATAACAATACTACTACATGCACTACATACAATATCTTTACCATAATCATCATACATAGCATGACCTAAAATAGTAATTTTTTTGTATTTTCGATTTTCTTTTAAAACACTAACTTTAATCATAATTAACCATTAATTTTAGTAATCTTGATTTTAGTGTAAGGTTGTCTATGACCTTGAGTAACACGGTTTGATCTATCTTTACTCTTATATTTGAAAATTTTGATTTTCTTAGACTTACCATTCTTAAGAACTTCTCCTTGAACAGTAACTCCAGTAAGATAAGGATTACCTACTTTACTATCAAGCATAAGTACTTGGTGAAATTCAACTTTGTCACCTTCATTAGCTTCAATCTTTTCAACAAAGATTTCACTTCCTTCAGTAACATAATATTGTTTACCACCGGCTTTAATTACAGCGTTCATTTAATTACCTCCTTTTTCTATACTTAAGACTCGCTCTTAAGGCACATATTCATGTTTCTACCTTTTCAATGCGGTTTGAGCATGAGGCGTCAAACATTTAGAGTATAGCATAACTCTTATATATTGTCAAATTTATTTAGTAGCAGTATAACACCCAAGAGCCTTTAATATATTGTCATACTCCTCTTCACTAAATTTTCTATTCATAAATAATGAGTCATATAATGAATTACCACTTTCTAATAATCTATTTATCTTATTAATAGAGAATAAACTATCTCCTATAGAATAAACTCTATTAGTATTTCTAAAATCACTTAAATTACTAGTAATATTTTTCTTTTCACTTAATTCAACAACATTTGGAAGATACTCATCAATTTTACTATCATCAATAATAAACTTTTGATCACTTAGCACTTTATACATTGTAGAAATATCTGTAATAGGCATATTAAGAGACTTTAATATATCTAATCTTTTCAAATTAGAAAGATTTAAAATACCTAAATCATTCTCTAGAAAACTTTCATATCCAAGTTCTAAGAACTTATCTATTTTAGATACTAAATTAATATCTCTTAAAAACGAAAGATTATCTACATTTTTTAAATATTTTAGTAAACCATAATCATTAAGTATTTTTAAATTATTACTAAAACTATCAAAAGAATAAATAATGACATCTGTAATATTAATAAACATTCCCGGATTTAAATTAAAATTGTCTAAATAAGAAATATTTTCTTCATATATATCTAATAAATTAGACTCATCCCACATAAACTTTTCATTATTATTTAAATACTTTGCTGAAATATATCCACAATCAACTAAGTTTTTAATTCTCATAAACTTATCTAATGAAGTATGCTTTAATATTTCAACATTTTGAGTAGTTAAATTCAATTTTACAATATTATTTATAATTTCTGAAGTATCATCAATATTATTTCTTCTCATAATTTCTTTTACATCTTCTTGAGTAAAAGAAATATTATATTTTTGTAGTAAAGCTACATATTTATTAGAATCATTTTGATTAAGTCTATTATATTCATTTTCTAATTCTTCATAATAAACTTTATTATGTTCATAAATTAATTTTAAAAAGGCCTTCTTCATATCTTCATCTTTTACATTTTTAATTATTTCTTTGGCATTAGTTATTTCTCTACGCTTTAAAGAAACATCTAAAAGAGTAAGTGCTTTATCATATCCACAAAGTTCCTTTCTAATGTTTTTTTCATATTTTGAAGCCCTACTTCTTTGTTCGTCAACTAAATTTCTTATCTTAGAAACTTCATTTAATATACTTTTTGCATCACAAACTTTATTGTAAAGTTTAACTTTTGATTCCAAAAATCTTTTTTCTTCTCTATTTGTATAACCGCAATAACAATTTTCTTTTAAATCTTTAGTGAAGTCAGATGCTTTTTTTAATTCACGATGAGCAAGAACTAAATCCATAATAACAGAAATACTTTCTGGATCATTCTCATAAAACTTTAAGAAAGATGATATTTTAGGTAAATCCTTCTTATAAACCTGTTTAATATCAATAATTAAATTTCTAAGTCTATTATTCTTAAAATCAATTTTATTTATTTTTAGTAAACCTTTTATAACACCGGATTCTTCAAAAAAATCTACTACTTCATCAACAATACCTAATGAACATAGTTCATCAAAAATTGCCATCATACCACAACATAAATCTGAATCAATACCGTCAAAAAAAGATTTAAAATTATCAATAGTTTCTTTGTTTTCTTCAAGTGTTGCAATTGGCTCAGTTATCTGATACAAATATTTGGCAACTTCCCAAATGTCTGAATTAGCAAACGATTCAACCGTATTACAAGGATTATTTTTAACAAACTCTTCATATTCATCAAAATATTCACAGTAATCAAACTTACTATTTTTTAATTCTTTTTTTCTTTTATCAACCAAAACGCCTAATTCTTCTCTAGTCATTTTTACCACCCTTTTTCTTCTCAACTCCATTTTCTTTAGTGACACCTAATATATTATATAGTTCTGCTAAATTATCACTATTTTCTGCCATAATTTTCTCATCACTAATATATTTTTTTAAACTAGGGCAGACTTTTCTATATTCAGAAATTCTTTTCTTTAAAAAATTTCTATAATTACTATCATTATCTTGTTTCTTTACAAGTGCTGTAATTAAACCATATGTATCTTTATCAATTCTTACAAAAACAACACGAACTTGGTATCCCTTAACCTCACATACACCAACTAAATCATTATTGTTCTTAAATCTTTTAACATTTTTAAAAGTTCCATCTTCAATAGAATTTATAAGTTCAAGAAATGAAGGATAAAATGATGCGTCTTCACTTCTTAAATCATCTAATATTTTTACAATTCCAGAACTATTTGGAATAAGAAACAATTTATTTTTATTATCTTTTTCTTTAATATCATTTTTATGATTAATAATTTCTAATAAGCAAGACATTTTTCTCTTTTCTGTAACAAGTGCTTTAGAAATTTCAGCAAGATCTTCTTTACTATTATCCTCATCTTTAGCAAACATTCTATATTCATTCATCACTTTTAAAGATTCTGCATAGAGTCTCATAATAATATCATTAAAACGATAATTGTTTTTGTCTGGAAGGATATTAATCAATTCATCCACTGTAAAATTATCACTTATATATAAATAATCATTTAAATAAAAATCAATTTCATCTTCAAACTCATCATTAGTAGACTCTTTTTCTTCTACTATTTCATCAGTCTCAAAAATTTCTAATTTTCTTTCTTCGTCATTATTAACATTTTGTTTTTTTAGTTTTTCAATTTCTCTTCTTGTAACACTAGCTTTTTCACAATTAGCATCAATTGTACTTGTTATCTTTGTTATAGTATCATTAAAATCAACTATATTAAATATCATAACTCATCCCCCTCTTTGCTTGCATATTATAGCATAGAAATCTATTTATTTCAAGAAAAACATCAATAGTACATGCAAAAACATATTAAATAAAAGTTAAAAATATTTAATTAATAAATTTATATAAATAGTAAAATAATAATAATTATGATAAACTAAAAATTAAAGGAGATGATATTTTTTGAAATATAAAAGAATACTACTAAAGTTAAGTGGTGAAGTGCTAGCAGGAGAAAAACATCACGGCATTGATTTTGATAAAACTCTTGAACTTGCTAATGAAATAAAAGAGTGCACAGACTTAGGTTATGAAATAGGAATTGTTGTCGGAGGTGGTAACTTCTGGCGTGGAAAGTCAAATGAATATATGGACCGAGCAACATCTGATTACATAGGAATGATGGGAACAGTAATGAATGCTCTTGCTCTTGGCGATGCTTTTAAACAATTAAATGTTGATGTACGTGTTCAAACTGGTGTTGAAATGCGTCAAATTGCTGAGTTTTACATAAAAGATAGAGCCATTAGACACCTTGAAAAAGGAAGAGTTGTAATATTTGGTTGTGGTACAGGAAGTCCCTTCTTCTCAACAGACACCGCAAGCGCTTTAAGAGCCGCAGAAATAAAAGCAGATGTTTTAATAAAAGCAACAAAAGTAAATGGTGTATATGATAAAGACCCTAAAAAATATAATGATGCAGTTAAATTTGACAAAATTACATACATTGATGTATTAAATAAAAAATTAAATGTAATGGATTCAACTGCTATTAGTCTTTGCATGGAAGAAAATATTCCAATAGTAGTATTTAATATTGAAGAAAAAGGAAATCTAAAAAAAGTCGTAACAGAAAATAATATTGGTACAATAGTAAATTAATTAAAAGATAATCTAAAATATATAATGCATATAGAGTTTTAACTTTATATGCTTTTTTTATAAAATTAATATTAATATATTATTGTAAAAATATATTATTGT